>CALWUF010000035.1 GCA_944384655.1 uncultured Butyricicoccus sp.
TCGATCCCTTCTGCCCCTGCCAATTTGGCCCAGTAGTTCAGTTGGTTAGAACGCTAGCCTGTCACGCTAGAGGTCGACGGTTCGAGCCCGTTCTGGGTCGCCAATGTTTGCCCAAATCCGATAGCATACATGCTATTCGGATGAGGGTAAATCTGTTTTTTACATCTGTGCTGCTATAGCTCAGTCGGTAGAGCGCATCCTTGGTAAGGATGAGGTCAGCAGTTCAAATCTGCTTAGCAGCTCCACTTAAGCGCCTGATTTCATGTGAAATCAGGCGCTTTTGTCGTGTTTATATATCAAAAAAGTCCGCTGTTTGAGCGGACTTTTTTCAAGGGGTCTTTTCCAGTTCAGATGTTATATTTTCAGTTTCTTTTGTCTCGGGAGGAGATGTGTTCAAAAATCTTCGGATGAAAAACAGCAGAGCAACACCAATTACAGTTAATAAATTTTCTAACGGTGTAGTTTCATGAACAATCATTTCACGGGATAGCGCAAAGGCGATGATATCGAGAACTGATTCGACCTTGTGACTTACGATCATTTTGATAAATTCCACGCCGATAATGATGTAGCTCGCATTGCTCAGCCCGGAATGAAAGGTATCAACGTCGCACATGTTATGAAATGGTTCAAATGGTAGAAGTATGCTCAATCCACATGCGATACATAGTGCGAGCACACACACGCCAATGATGAGTTCAAGCGCAGATGCCGCTTTGTATAAGTTTTTGGAAACAGAAAGGTGTTTCATAAATTCCTCCGATTTTTGGTTGGTAATAAAAATTCTTATCACAATCATAGCATGTTTTAATATAACTGGCAAGGGGTTGAATATCGAGCATATTGAGCAAATAGAAAAAATTGAAAAAAGTCGAAAAATATTCTTGACTTTTCTATGAAGCTATTATATACTATATAGGCACTGTGAAAATGAGATGTTCTTCACGCCATATCTTAGATTGGCGTTTTCAATACTCTTTTTGTTGCGATAAACAGCAGAAAGACTGTTTGCCTCTGTAGCTCAGTTGGTAGAGCAGGGGACTGAAAATCCCCGTGTCGGTGGTTCGATTCCGCCCGGAGGCACCATATTTGCGGATGTAGCTCATCTGGTAGAGCGCCACCTTGCCAAGGTGGAGGTAGCGAGTTCGAGCCTCGTCATCCGCTCCAATGAAGCAATCGGAAAACCGATTGCTTTTTTTTGTTTGCTTTTGGTATACTGTGTACAGCAAAGAAATGGCGGTGAAGCAATGATGGAATTGTTGATGGGACGTGCAGGAAGTGGAAAAACCACTGCTATTCTGCGGCGCATTGCAGCGCAGAAAACCAGTGGTAAGCGGCAAATTTTGATTGTACCAGAATTGGCGTCGCATGAATATGAACGTATGCTGGCGGAGATCACTCAAAATACAGGTTCGCGTTTTGCTGAGGTCTTAACCTTTCGACGCATTGCAAACCGTGTATTTTCTGAGGCTGGCGGATTGTCTGATACCATGCTTACGCCAGCAGGGCGATTGTTGGTATTATATGAAGCGGCACGGCGTGCATCAGATGCTTTGACGTTGTATGCCAGTGCAGCACGCAAACCGGATATTTTGCGTGATTTGCTTCATGTGTTGGATGAGATGAAATGCAGTTGTATTTCTGCGGAAGATCTGCTGCGCGCAGCAGAGGAAGCAGATGGACATTTGGCGGATAAACTGCACGATCTGGGCGAGATCTCCATGATATATGATGTGCTGACAGAAGAACAATTACCTGATCCACGCGATCAGCTCACACGTGTGGCAGAGCGCTTGTCAGAAAGCACATTGTTTGATGATGCAGAAGTTTATTTCGATCGCTTTGACAGCTTTAACAAACAGGAATTGGAAATTTTGGCATATCTGTTGAAGAAAAAAATTCCGGTAACGGTTGCATTGACTGGAGATCCCAGCCGACCTGAATTATTTCCGGAGACCCATACCGTGATGGCGCGTCTGCGCGCATTGGCTGGGCGGTATGGGGATTCCTTTGAGCTGACGATACAGAAGGACAGCCGTATGCCGCGTCCAGCAGATTTGGCGATATTGGAACAATATGCATTGGAAGCGCCTGTAAAGCAGTTCCAGAGTGATGGCGAAAGTGTACGGCTGCATGCAGCAGGTGATCTGTTTTCCGAATGTGAATTTGCCGCTGCCTATATCCGGCGATTGCTGCGCGAAACAGATGCCAGACGGCGTGATATTGTTGTGACTGCGCGGAATTTTGAACAATATGCACCCATTTTGGAATTGGTATTTGATCGGTATGATATACCGGTATTTTTGAGTGAAAAACATGATATTTTACAAAAGCCTGTGCTCACATTGGTCGAAGCCGCGTTGCGTACAGTCACAGATGGCTGGCGATATGAGGATATGTTTTCCTATCTTAAGACCGGATTTGCCGGATTGACAGCAGATGAATGCGATGAGCTGGAAAATTATGTATTGTTCTGGCGCATTCGAGGTATGGCATGGCAGCGGCCATTTGCAGGTAGCCCGGATGGGTTTGGCGGTGTATTGGACGAAACGGCACAGCAGATGCTCGATCATCTCAATCAATTGCGGGAGCGTGTTGTGCAACCGCTTGTTGCATTGAAACAGGGGTTAGATGCTGCCGAAACTGCAACGCAGTATGTACAGGCGCTGTATATCTTTCTCGAACAACTGGGTGCGGCAGACAGCATTGCGGCGCGTGCACAACTGCATGAGGATGCTGGACGGCTGCAAACAGCCGAAGAATACCGTCAATTGTGGGAGATTTTGATACAGGCGATGGAACAGTTTGCATGGGTGCAGGGTGACGGTTTGATGGAAACGGATACGTTTGTTTCATTGTTTGCATTGGTGCTGGCAGAATACGATGTCGGCGTCATTCCTGTCGCACTTGACCGTGTAACCTGTGGATCGATTGACCGTGTATGCCATACTGGCATTCCGCATCTGATTGTACTCGGCGTGAATGACGGCATATTGCCTGATGCATGCGAAAACAGCGGTATTCTGTCGGACAGAGATCGCGAGATACTGCTCGGGCTATCGGTTGAATTGGAAACGGGAGAAGATCGGATGATGCGTGAACAGACAGCGGTATATCGTGTGTTTGCGTCGGCGTCCAAAACATTGTTGTTGTCGTGGTGCACCGTCGGTGGAGAGGGCGATATGCGTCCATCGTATCTGATCGGTACGGTACGGCATTTGCTGTACGGTGTACCGGAGACCGATGAACGCGCATTGGGACAAAGCTATCGATTGGAAGCGGAACGCCCTCGGTTTGATCTGGCATGCCGCGGCGCAGCACGGGATATTTCTCCTGCGGCACAAGCGGCGTTTGCAATTTCCCCCGTTCCGATTGTCCCGCAGGAAAAGTCTGTGCGTGGACCGCTGACGAAAACGGATACGGTGCATGCATTGTATGGACATCGACTGCGTGTGACTGCGTCGCGTATGGATGCATTTTATCGCTGTGAATATGCCTATTTTTTGCGGTATGGTCTGCGGGCAAAAGAACGTCGCCGTGCGGCATTTGACGCGCCGGAAACCGGTACGTTTTTACACTATGTGCTCGAGCATACGCTGTACGATCTGCGCGAACAGGGTGGGCTGGATGCGCTGACACGCAGTGCCGTGCATGACATCGCAAAAAAATGGACACAGACATATGTTGAGACCATGCTGGGCGATTTGGAACAGCATTCTGCACGGTTCCGTCATCTGTTCCGGCGGCTGGTGCGCATGCTGGATGAGATTTTGGATAACTTGCTGGATGAGATGGAACATTCCGATTTTGAACCCATTGATTTTGAACTGGATTTTTCACACGGCGGAGATTTGCCGCCGATTGTCATCGACAGTTCGGATGGAAAACTGGAGATGAACGGCAAAGTGGACCGTGTGGACGGTTATATCAAAGATGGCACACTGTATGTACGCGTGATGGACTACAAAAGTGGACAGAAAAAATTTGAACTGTCCGATCTGTGGTATGGGTTAAATGTTCAATTATTGCTGTATCTGTTTGCCATCCAAAAGCAGGGGCTTGGACGGTATCGAGCAAAACTTGCACAGCAGATTGATGAAATTGTACCGGCGGGTGCCTTGTATATCCCGGCGCGCAGTGTATTGGTGAATGCGCCGCGCGGCACAGATGATGAGACATTGGAACAGCTCCGGCGCAAACAATTGCGGCGTTCCGGTCTGATTTTAGACGATCCGGCGGTGATCGAAGCGATGGAACATGGCGTCAAAAAGGACGGGGAATTTGTTCCGATTGGCTATCTGAAAAACGGCAATGTGTCGGCGGCAAGCCTGTCCAGCCTTGCGAGCCTGGAACAGCTCGGCAAGCTGAGCGAACACATCCGCCACATTCTGCACAGCATGGGACATGCGCTGATGCAGGGCAAAATGGATGCACATCCTGTGCGGCGCGGTCCTACCGAGGATGTCTGCACTTGGTGTCCATATCGGGCAGTCTGCCGCTTTGACACAAAAATGGGCGATAAGCCGCACAACATTGCTAAAATGAAGCCGGAGGAATTCTGGCAGAGCATTGACCGCGAATTGGAAGGAGGCAATGGACATGGGGGTTCGTTGGACGCAGGAACAACAGACGGCAATTGCTAACCGCGGCGGCACATTGTTGGTTTCAGCCGCAGCCGGATCGGGCAAAACTGCCGTGCTGGTCGAGCGCGTTTTACAGCGCGTAACCGATCCGGACCATCCATGCGATATCGATTCTTTTCTGATCGTGACATTTACCAAGGCAGCGGCAAGTGAGATGCGCGGCAAAATTGCAGATGCATTGACTGCACTTGCGGCACAGCATCCGCGGGATGTGCGTTTGCGGCGGCAATTGATGTTGGTACACCGCGCGAAAATTACAACGGTACATGCGTTCTGTATGAGCTTGATCCGTGAACATTTTCATGAACTCGGTTTGCCGCCGGATTTCCGCACAGCAGATGAGAGCGAACAGGCGGCAATGCAGGCGGATGTGCTGGAAGATGTACTCGAAGCACAGTATGCGCGTGAGGAGGAAGGGTTTGCCGCATTGGTCGATATTCTCAGCGCGGGGCGTGACGACAAAAGGCTGTGTGAGATTGTGCTGGAAACCTTCCGCAATTTGCAGGCGTCCCCTTATCCGGCGCGCGTATTGGCAAGCTATCGGGAACAGTTTGTGCGTCCGTTTGACCGCCTGGCAGACACCGATTGGGGACAGGAACTGCTGGAAACCGCCAGAGAGCGCATTCAATATGCCATTGCGGCACTGGAACATGCGCTGAATGAGATGCAGGATGCGGAAGACGTCCGCATCAAATATGAGCCGGCGTTTCAGGAAGATTTGAATGCCGCATATACGCTGCTTGCGCTGGTCGAAGACGGCGCATGGAATGCGGCGGTACAACAGTGCCGCGATGTGCGGCGCAATCGTGCGCGATTGGGCGCAGTGCGCGGATATGAAGACAAGGCGTTTCTCGACCGGCTCAAGCGGGCGCGTGAAATCTGGAAGGAAATTTCTTTTGAACTGATGGACAGCATCCTGTGCATGACGGAGGAAGAAGTCCGGTTGGATATGGACATGATGGCGCCTGCGGTGTGTGCCTTGTGTGATACGGTACAGGCGTTTATGCATGCCTATCAACAGGAAAAATTGCGGCGCGGCGTTGTAGATTTCAATGATCTCGAACATTTTGCGGTGGAATTGTTGACGGATCAGGAGGGGACGCCAACGCAGCTCGCCAATGACATGCATTTTTGTGAAATCATGGTCGATGAATATCAGGATACCAATGCCGTACAGGATGCAATTTTTTGTGCGGTCAGCGATGAGCAAAAAAATATTTTCATGGTTGGTGATGTGAAACAGAGCATTTATCGTTTCCGCCTCGCAAACCCGGCGATTTTTTTGCAAAAATATTTGTCATACCGCGATGCCGAAGCGGTTGTGAATGACGCGCCGCGCCGTGTTGTGCTTTCCAAAAACTTCCGTTCGCGTCCGCAAGTCCTGGACAGTGTAAATTTTCTGTTCTCTGCATTGATGAGTGAGCAATTGGGCGATCTGGACTATACGGACCGTGAGGCGCTGCATGTGGGTGCATCATTCCCTGTGGGGACAGAGGATTACCGCACAGAGATCTGTTTGTTGGAGACACAATCGGAGGATGAAGATGCGCCGGAAGCCATCCGGCAGGAGGCGGAGTATTGTGCCGGACGCATTCGGGATATGCTCGAAACAGGATTCCATGTGACGGACAAACAGACCGGCGCATTGCGTCCGTGCCGTCCGGAGGATTTTGTTATCCTGCTGCGTTCAGCGAAAAATAAGGCGGCAATCTTTCAAAAAGCACTGCATGCCTGCGGCATTCCAGCGGGTGCAGATACGCCGGACGATATGATGGATACGCCGGAGGTGCATACGCTGACGGCGTGGTTGGAGATTGTGGACAATCCAAGGCAGGATGTACCCCTGTTGGCTGCATTGACCTCACCGCTCGCGGGCTTCACCGAGCAGGAACTGGCGGAAATCCGTCTGGCTGACCCGGACAGTGATTTTTATACTGCGCTTCGCGCATGCGCAGATAGAAACGAAAAAGTGCGCAAGTTTTTGCAACAGTTGGATGAATTGCGTCTGTTTGCCGCCGATGTGCCAGTGCGCCAATTGCTGTGGCATATTGTGGACATCACCGGTGCGATGGGGATTTTTGGCGCAATGCCGGATGGCCGGGCAAGACAGCATCATATCACTGCGCTCACAGAGCTGGCAGGCACGTTTGAGCGCGGCGGCAGCCGTGGTTTGTTTGCCTTTGTGCGCTTTTTGTGGGAATTGCGGAAGACCGACGGTGCATTCACGGCGCCGGACAGCGAAGAAGCTACAGGCATGGTGCGCATTCTAACCATTCACAAATCCAAAGGATTGGAATTCCCCATCGTCTTTTTGGCGAATTGTGCGAAACAATTCAATGAGCTTGATCTGCACAAGCCGGTATTGCTGCATGAGCGTATGGGTATCAGTATGCGCTGCCGTGACATGTCGCGCGGCATCGAGTATGATGGATTGGACCGGCGGGCAATGGCATGCGCTCTGCGCCGCGAGATGGTGAGTGAAGAGCTTCGTGTGCTGTATGTCGCGCTCACACGCGCAAAAGAAAAGCTCATTTGCACGTGCGCTCTGCGAGATGCGGCAAAACAGGCGGAAAAATGGGCGGCGATTGCATCGCTCGATCCAATCCCCCCATATGCATTGGCAGGAGCAAATCGATATGCGCTGTGGCTGTGTGTGCCGTTGCTGCGCCATCCAAATGCTGCGCCGCTGCGTGAATTGTGTTCCGAACCGCCGGAGATGGAGCTGGATGCGCCTGATTGCTTTGCCGTGCACATTGTGCCGTATCGCCGGCAGGAACAAACAGAACATCCAAATGTGCAGGGAACCTTTTCAGATATCGAACGGATGGAAGCACCGCAATTGCGACCATATGCGGCGGATGTACTCAGCGACTTGCCGTCCAAGCTGACGGCAACTGCCATTATCGATTCCTTCCGGGCACAGGAAGCCCAGGAGGATACCTTGCCCCCGAAACACAGCGGTCCACTGCGCAGACCATTTTTTGACCGCAATGTGCGGGGATTGACGCCGTCGGAAATCGGCACGGCACATCATCTGTTTTTACAATTCTGTGATTTTACCCGCTGCGAAAGCGCGGCAGGACGTGAGGCAGAACGCGAACGTCTGCGCGGACGGCATATTCTGAGTGATGCACAGGCAGATGCGGTTGAGATGGATCACATCGCAGGCTTTTTCTCATCGGAGCTTTATCAGACGCTCAAAAACGCAAAGGCAGTACATCGGGAGTTTAAGTTTTCTGTGCTCATCCCCGCAGCGGAATATTATCCACAGGCTGTGCCATTCCCGGACGAGCGTGTGCTCATGCAGGGCGTCATTGATTGTCTGATTGAGACGGAAGATGGCATGATCGTGCTCGATTTCAAGACCGACCGGGTGGCGGCAAGCCGGGCGGCGCAACGGGCAGAGCGCTATCGTCCGCAACTGTCTGCCTATCGCCGTGCGGCGGAAGAAGTATTCGGCAGACCTGTTCAGGCATGTGCATTGTTCTTTTTGCACAGTGGACAGACGGTATGGCTGCGTGAGTTGTGATACAGCGCGGATGAAACGCTGCGTATATTGCCGTTTTGAGAGGGAAATGATGCGTCCGTTCAACAAAATATGCGCCAAATAAAAAAAGTTCTTGCATTTCAAAGATCGTTGTGATATCATAATTTTACGACTGTAAGGCTTATGCGGAAAGAGGTGAATCGAAAATGAAGGAAGGAATCCATCCGAACTACAAGCCGACTACCATTCGTTGCGCTTGTGGTGCTGTATATGAGACCGCTTCCACCAAGGAGAATATCTCGGTAGAAATCTGCTCCAAGTGCCACCCGTTCTTTACCGGTAAGCAGAAGCTCGTTGATACCGGCGGACGTGTTGACCGCTTCAAGAGAAGATTCAATCTTGACAAGTGATTTTATGAACCCGTCCCGTTTGGGGCGGGTTTTTGCTTGTTGGGCTTGTTACAAAATACGATGATTCTGGAGGGAATACATATGTTAAAGGAACGCGCAGCGGAATACTACGAAAAAGATTACAATTGTGCAGAGACCATTATCCGTGCCGCCAATGATGAATATCAGTTGGGGCTGACAGAGGATGCGATGAAATTGTGCGGCGGCTTTGGCAGTGGCATGGGCTGTGGAAAAGAGTGTGGTGCGTTGTGTGCCGGCATCAGTGCCATCAGTGCCCGGATGATTGAAACCAAAGCACATGATACGCCGGAACTGCGTGCACAGTGCACCAAATTGGTGGCAGCGTTTAAGCGTATCCTCGGTGATACCGAATGTAAAAACCTGATGCAGAAATACAAAAAGCCCGATACCCGTTGTTTGGACACCGTTTTGCTCGGCTGTGAGGCGCTGGAGAGCGTCATGAAGTGAGAATGTGATGTTCGCGTGGAAGGAGTCGCTTTTTTATAAGCGGCTCTTTTTTTGCCTTGTTTTCATTGAAAAAATGGAAAATTCATAGTATGATATACAATTGATCTGATATACTATTTTTGACGAAAGAGGGGGATCTCCTGTGGTTCAGAAACACAGGCAGATGTCTGAATCTCTGCTGGTGGGGACATTGCTCGCGCTCGCTGGCGGGTTTATGGACGCCTATACCTATCTCATCCGTGGTCAGGTGTTTGCCAATGCGCAGACTGGTAATATTGTCCTGCTCGGGTTGCATCTGATGAACGGTGAATGGATGCACGCATTGTATTATTTTATCCCAATCGTATCGTTTTCTGTGGGTGTGCTGCTTGTTCTGGTCATCCGGCGGCACATGCAGGAAAATCGTATGCTGCATTGGCGGCAGTTGGTACTTGCGCTGGAAATCATTCTGTTGTTTGCAGTGGCATTTTTGCCGCAGCAAATGAATATGCTGGCAAATGTGTTGGTATCATTTACCTGTGCGATGCAAGTGGAATGTTTTCGTAAGATTCGCGGCGTGACATGCGCCACAACGATGTGTACAGGCAATCTGCGTTCGGGGACAGAATTGCTGTGGAATTACCGCAGATCAGGCGACCTCGATCAGAAACGGCGCGGTATGCATTATATCATCGTTGATCTGATATTTGTTGTGGGGGCAATGCTGGGTGCATGGGTCACACGGTTTACAGCGGAAAAGGCGATTTTGATGGCATGTGCACTGTTGGGTGCGGCATTTATCGCCATGTTTATAAAAGAAGATATTTTCACCTGATCGGAAGGAGGGACAGGCTGTGGAAGACTGGATGGAAGAAATGGAACCGGAACGGGCGGTGCTCGTCGGTCTTCACGCGTCAGTATTTACGGCGGAAGAAGATGCGACCTGGGAGACGCTGGATGAATTGGAGGCGCTGCTGGAGACAGCGGGCGGCGAATGTGTCGCCAAAATGCTCCAGACCAGGAATGCGCCGGAAGCACGTACATTTATCGGTGAGGGAAAGCTGCAGGAATTGATTGCACTGGCCAGAGACAATGATGCGACCCTGATTGTATTTGACAACGAATTGTCACCGTCTCAGATGCGCGTGCTGGAAGAGGCAACGGGAAGACCGGTACTCGACCGCAGTGCATTGATTTTGGATATTTTCGCCCAGCGCGCGCGCACCGGTGAAGGCAAACTTCAGGTTGAACTGGCACAGTATCAATATATTTTGCCGCGCCTTTCCGGTCTGGGAAAAACGATGTCCCGCCTGGGCGGCGGCATCGGCACACGTGGTCCAGGTGAAACCAAGCTGGAGAGTGACCGCCGGCATATTCGCCGCCGCATTGACCGATTGCGCCGCGATTTGGAAGATGTGCGCCGCGTGCGCGCCGTACAGCGCCGTCAGCGCAAGAAAGCGGAAGTACCGTTGGTTGCCATTGTAGGTTATACCAATGCCGGCAAATCAACGCTGCTCAACACGTTGACCGATGCAGGCATTGCCGCCAATGACCGTCTGTTTGATACGCTTGATCCGACTACGCGTAAATTGCGCATTTCGGAAACGCAGGAGATCCTGTTGTCAGATACCGTTGGATTTATTCGGAAACTGCCGCATCATCTGGTGTCTGCATTCAAAGCAACATTGGAAGAGGTCGCCTATGCAGATCTGTTGCTGCATGTTGTGGATATTTCACGCGAAGACTGGCGTGAACAGGCGGAGACGGTAGATAAAGTCATTACACAATTGGGCGCACAGCAAATTCCGCAGATCCTTGTGTGTAATAAAGCGGATTTATGTGAAAATCCGGATCTGATCCCGGCTGGCGAGGACATTGTAGCGATTTCAGCCAAGCATGGACGCGGCATGGATCAATTGTTGGCGGCGGTTGAAAAGGCGCTTGGACGCGGGAAACATCGCATGACCATCTGCATCCCATATGCTGACGGCTATTTGCTGGACGTCATTCACAAAGAAGCGGCGGTATTTTCAACGGACTACACAGGCGAAGGTACATTGCTTGACATTGAATGCGATGACAAGTTATACGGTCAGCTTCATGAATACGAGGTCTCAGCAAATGAGTGACAGCTATTTGGTTCCCGCAGCGTATGGCCAGGGATTGTATGAAGACCGGCGTTCCAAATTCATCGGGGAAATTTTCCCGGTGGAAACGCCGGAAGAGGCCATTCAGAAAATCAGCGAAGTCAAAGCGAAGTATCGTGATGCGCGGCATCACTGCTATGCGTATATCATTCGAGAGGGCAATTATATGCGCTATTCAGATGACGGTGAGCCACAGGGCACGGCAGGTATGCCCATTCTCGATATTCTGCGGCGTGCAGAGATCACCAATGTCTGCTGCGTTGTCACACGCTATTTCGGCGGCATACTGCTCGGCACAGGCGGATTGGTCCGCGCGTATACCAAAAGCGCACAGCTCGCATTGGAGACCGCAGGCATCAATCAGATGAGCCGCTATTCGGTCGCACTGATTACCTGTCCCTATTCATTGCTCGGTGTTGTGCAAACGATTTTGCCGGAACATGGCTGCCTGGCAGAAGAAATCGACTATGCGGCGGACGTCACATTGACTGTCACACTGCCGGAAGGCGGCGAACAAGCACTTGGGGCGGCGCTGCGCGATGCGACCAGTGCGGCGGTTGACGTCGAAGTGATGGAGAGCCGGTTTATGGGACGGCGCATCCGCTGATAAAACCGCGCATATCGACATACATAAAATTTTTAGAAAAATTTTTGAAAAAAAAGAGGAGTTTGCGGGAGCTGTGCGGTATTAAATTTATGTACGGGATTTTTCGCAGACGGAGCAACGGGAAGGGGGCGCACGGATGCGTGAAGATCAGGAACAGATGGAGCGGCAGATATTATCGGACTGGGCGACGTTTTCAGACGAAAGCCGTGGCAGGGAACATCAAATTGAACCGTGTCCGCGCCGCACCTGTTTTCAGCGCGACCGCGACCGCATTGTGCATTGCAAGGCGTTCCGTCGGTTGGGATATAAGACGCAGGTCTTTATTTCCCCGGAGGGAGATCATTACCGTGACCGGCTGACACATACGTTGGAGGTTGCGCAGATTGCACGGACGATTGCCCGCAGCCTGCGGCTGAATGAAGATTTGACGGAAGCAGTGGCGCTGGGGCATGACCTGGGTCATACGCCATTCGGACATGCCGGGGAGCGCACGCTCAACCGCCTGTGCGGCGATATCGGCGGATTTCGACACAATGAACAGAGCTTGCGCGTGGTCGATTGCCTGGAGCGCGACGGCGACGGCTTGAATCTGACATATGAGGTGCGCAATGGAATCGTCTGCCATACCGGCACGCAGCATGCGGAGACGCCGGAAGGTCGTATTGTACATTTTGCAGACCGCATTGCTTATATCAATCATGATATTGATGACGCTGTGCGCGCCGGATTGATTGTGCCGGCAGATCTGCCGCAGGAAGCGGTGCGTGTGCTCGGCGCAACACATGGCGACCGGATTGATACGATGGTCGCGGATATGGTACAGTATGGTGAAATGGAGCATGACATCGGTATGTCTGCTGAGATACATGATGCGATGATGGAACTGCGGGCGTATTTGTTCCGTGCGGTATATGCTGCACAGGCGCGGGAACAGGCGCACAAGGTGGACGACCTGTTGCGCGCGCTGTATGTGTATTTTATCCGGCATACCGACGAACTGCCTGAGTTTTACAAAAAACATATGAGCCGTGACGGGGACCGGCGTGTTGTCTGTGATTATATCGCAGGGATGACCGACCGGTTTGCCGTTGCCAAATATACGGAATTGTTTATTCCAAGGAGTTGGAACATCAAGTGATTCGCGCATGGGAGAAGGGAAACGCACATGCCAATTGATGATCGATTTATCGACGAACTGACCGCACGGTGTGACATTGTCGATATTGTTTCCCGTTATGTGACGCTCAAAAAAAGCGGCAATAATTATTTTGGGCTGTGCCCTTTTCACAATGAAAAGACCGCATCGTTTTCCGTTGCGCCTGACAAACAAATTTTTTATTGCTTTGGCTGTGGCGCAGGCGGTGGACCGATCCGGTTTATCATGGACATCGAAGGGCTGGAATTTTCAGATGCAGTCCGTTTTTTGGCAAAACAATACAACATGGAAGTGCCGGAGACCGGAGGCAATCCCAGACGGCAACAGGAGCGCAAGCGTGTGTTGGCAGCGCTCAAGGATGCGGCACGATTTTTCTATGCACAATTGCACAGCCCGTCCGGGGCACAGGCGCTGCAGTATTTTCGACAGCGGCGATTGACCAAACGCACGATGGGCAACTTCGGACTTGGTTATGCACCGGATTCGTTTCATGCACTGCTCGATGCGATGACTGCAAAGGGCTATACCAAAGACGAATTGCAGGCGGCGGGGCTGATTGCATGCAGTCAGAAGGGTACATATTACGATCAATTCCGAAACCGTGTCATGTTCCCGATTATTGATGTGCGCGGCGATGTCATCGGTTTTGGCGGGCGTGTCATGGATGACAGCAAGCCGAAATACCTCAATTCCACGGAAACCATGGTGTTTAATAAACGGCGCAACCTGTTTGCGATGAATTTGGCCAAAAAGACAAAAAGTGAGTATTTTCTGTTGGCAGAGGGGTATATGGACGTCATCGCGTTGCATCAGGCGGGATTTGACAGTGCGGTGGCATCGCTCGGCACAGCGTTGACCGACGAACAGGCGCGTTTGCTCACACGATATACCAAAACGGTTATCATCTGTTATGATGCGGACACAGCCGGACAAACGGCTGCCCAACGTGCCATTGATATTTTGAAAAAAGCCGGACTGCGTGTTAAGATCCTGCGCATTCCGGGCGCGAAAGATCCGGATGAATTCATACAGACCAAAGGGGCGGAGGCATTCCGCAAGCTCATCGAGCGCTCGGATAACGACGTCCGGTATCGCATTGCGTCCGCACGGGAAAAATATGACTTCACAGAGGATGACCAACGCATTCTATTTCTGCGTGAAGCCGCCGGGATTATCGCGGCGTTAGACAATCCGGTGGAACGCGATGTGTATACCGCCTCGACGGCAAAACTTGCAGGGGTGACGCAGACCGCATTTCAGCAGGAGGTCAAAAACGCACAGACCCGGATTCAATATCGACAAAAACGACAATATCATCGGCAAGTGCGCGCACCCGCACAGGCGATACAACCAAAAGAGAGCAGCATTCATTATGACAATGTCCGATCTGCCCGCGCAGAAGAAGGATTGTTATCCCTGCTGTTCTCAGATGCTGCACTTTTATCAGATATGCGTGAAAAAGTTCAGCCGGAGGATTTTTCTTCCCCTGTGCTGGGCAAAATTTATGAACACGCCATTGCGCTGTTTGACAGTGGACGCAGCATAACCGTTTCGGCATTGGAGTCTGTGCTCCAGCCGGAAGAAATCCAATTGCTGGTAACTGCACTGCGGGTACAAATCCCTGCAGATAGACGGAACAGGGCAATGGAAGATTATATTGATATTATCGCGGAGCAAAAAGCTGCGCGTGATATACCCGGACAGGACAGCGAAGATCCGTTGTTGCGCAAGGCATACATCCAACGGAAAAATAAGCGGTTCGACGGGACAGAGGGGTAAGGCGTATCGGCGCCATAGATGCCCTTATTGTATTTTTCGTTACATTTTTTTTGGAGGCTTAAAGAATGACACAGGACATGGACATGGATGTAAAGAAGCAGATCGTGATCAAGGATCTGTTGGCGCTGGGTAAAAAGAAAGGGAAACTCACGCTGAAGGAAATGTCCGATGCGCTGGATTCGATCAGCATGGAGTCGGATGAACTGGATAAGCTGTACGAAGATCTGGATAAGGCTGGCGTAGAAATCAAAGGAGCTGAGGCGTTGGTCGTTCCATTGGATACAGAGGAGGAATTCTCGGAAGATGCAGTGGAGGAGGTTCCCAAGGAAGAACTGGAAGATACAGAGTCCCTGGCGGAAGGCTTTGCCATTGACGATCCCGTGCGCATGTACCTCAAGGAAATTGGCAAGGTGGATCTGTTGACGCCGGAAGAAGAAGTTCTGTTGGCGGAAAAAATGCAGGCGGGCAATGAAGCGAAAGCGCGTCTGGAAGAAATTGAGAAAACTGGCGAAAAAGTAGATGAAACCGAGATGCAGCAGATTCGCAAGGCAATCCGTGGTGGCGAAAATGCCAAAAAACGTTTGTCAGAGGCCAATTTGCGACTGGTTGTCTCCATTGCCAAGCGTTATGTTGGCCGCGGCATGCTGTTCCTCGATTTGATTCAGGAAGGCAACCTCGGTCTGCTCAAAGCCGTTGAAAAGTTCGACTGTACCAAGGGCTTTAAATTTTCCACGTATGCGACCTGGTGGATTCGTCAGGCGATCACACGTGCGATTGCGGATCAGGCGCGTACCATCCGTATTCCCGTGCATATGGTGGAGACCATCAATAAGGTCATCCGTGTTTCCCGTCAGTTGTTGCAGGAGTTGGGACATGACCCGCAGCCCGAGGAAATTGCAGAGGAAATGAATATGCCGGTGGAACGCGTGCGTGAAATCCTCAAGATTGCACAGGAGCCGGTTTCACTTGAAACGCCGATCGGTGAAGAAGAAGACAGCCATCTCGGCGATTTTATCCCGGATGATGACGCATTGGAGCCGGCGGAGGCGGCTTCCTTTACCCTGCTCAAAGAACAGTTGGTCGAAGTGCTCAAAACACTCACCCCGCGCGAGGAAAAAGTATTGCGCCTGCGTTTTGGCATTGAAGACGGACGTACGCGCACATTGGAAGAGGTCGGCAAAGAGTTTAATGTAACCCGTGAACGCATCCGCCAGATCGAAGCGAAAGCACTGCGCAAGCTGCGTCATCCGAGCCGTTCCAAAAAGCTGAAAGATTTCCTGAACTGATTTGGTATATCCATTCATCCCACCACGAGAGGAGAACCCCCATATGGTTCGGCGCGATAAAGACAACTATTATCTGGATATGGCGGAGGTCGCACTGGAACGCGGCACTTGTCTGCGCCGCAATTTCGGCGCGGTCATTGTAAAAAATGACGTGATTATTTCCACCGGTTACAATGGTGCGCCCCGCGGACGTGCCAACTGCATCGATTTGAATGTCTGCATCCGTGAGCAGCGCAACATCCCGCGCGGCACGCATTATGAGTTCTGCCGTTCGGTGCATGCGGAGGCCAATGCGATCATTGCAGCTTCCCGTGAAGAAATGCTCGGTTCGACATTGTATCTTGTCGGGCGCGATGCACAAACCGGAGAAATTATGCGCGATGCCAATTCCTGTCCGATGTGTAAGCGGCAGATCATCAATGCCGGCATTAGCCGCGTGGTCATCCGCCGCGATCATGACAACTATGATGTTGTGGACGTACAGGAATGGGTCGAGCATGACGAGCTGCTCGACGGTCAGTCCGGCTACTGATACATACAATCGTTTTTCAAAACAGGAATTTCATCTTATAGCGATGGGATTCCTGTTTTTGTCGCTTGTACGGTGGACACAAAATGTTTACAATAGAAACTGTTGAACTGGTAAACAGTGTGTGCTAGACTTATATTCGTTCATCCATACGGCGGAAGGGAGGTTGCTTATGAACCCACGGGATGAAGAGCGGGAGAATCAGCTTTTGATGGAATATTTTTACATGGTAAAAGCGTTCCAACGGCTGAATTGGGATAGCCTGTTGAAGGGTGTTTCTGTGAGAGAAGTGCAGTTGCTCAAAACAATTGAACAGTTCCATTGTACACATCCGGATATTCCAGGGGTATATGTCAACGATTTGGCGGAAAGATTGGGAATTACCAAATCCGGTGTTTCCAAACTGCTGCGGTATTTGGAAGCGCGCGGTCAAATTGAACGGCGTGTCGATCCGGACAACCGCCGCAATACGTTTGTCTGTCTGACGGAAGAGGGGTTTGCCATGTGCAAGCGCCAACGGAAAAATTATGGTGCGTTTTTGATGCGTGTTGTCGATGCGCTGGGAGAAGCGCGATATCTTGAAATTCTTGCCGGGATGCGCGAGATGACGCAATGCATGGCGCATGAACTCGAACAGGCAAATGAAAGTAAAAAACCAGGGGAGGAAACCTGATGCGAGCGATATTTGGCTATTTAAAAGGCTCATGGCGGGCGGTATGCGTGATTTTTGCGCTGCTCATTGTGCAGGCATATTGTGACCTGACGCTGCCCACATATATGAGCAATATTGTTGACGTTGGTATCCAACAGAATGGCATTGAAACTGCTGTTCCCGAACAGATACGGGCGCAATCCCTGTCCGATCTCGAACTGTTTATGACGGACGAAGAAATTGAACTGGTAAAAACCAGCTATTGGGAAGGCGACGACGGCATTTGGACACGCAAGACCTATCTGGATGACCAACAAATGGATGCATTGACCGATGCGTTTTCCATTCCGATGGCGTTGATTTATCAAATGGATGCGTATGACGGCGAGAGATCGGGTATGTACAGCCTGGATGAACTGCGCCAGGCGGTGGACATGGGCGTGGTCAGCAAAGATCAACTGATGGACATCCGTGAACAGGCGATGGATCAGATGGGTGATATGCCGGACAGCATGATACAGCAAGTCGCAATCCAGTATATTCAGAATGAATATGAGGCGATGGGCATTGATATGGGTCAATTCCGCAATCAGTATCTGTGGAATACCGGTGGGAAGATGCTCGGTCTCGCTGCACTCAGTATTTGTGCAGCCATTGTGGTCAGTTTGTTGGCAAGCCGTATCGGTGCGAGTATTGGGCTTGATCTGCGAAATGGCGTATTTGGCAGGGTGTTGAAATTCTCCAATGCGGAGATGAATCAGTTTTCTACGGCATCGCTCATTACACGGTGTACCAATGATATCCAGCAGGTGCAGATGGTCATTGTCATGTTGCTGCGTATGGTGCTGTATGCGCCGATTTGTGCGGCTGGAGGCATTCTGAAGGTCGTATATACCAAAACCGGTATGGGATGGATTATTGTGGTTGCGGTTGCCGTTGTATTTGCTGTCATTGGTACATTGATGGCGCTATCTCTGCCCAAATTTAAAAAGATGCAGTCGCTGGTAGATCGGCTTAACCTGATCAGCCGGGAGATTTTAACCGGCATTATGCCGATCCGTGCATTCAGCCGGGAAAAACACGAGGAACAACGCTTTGCACAGGCCAATACGGAACTCATGCGTACTCAATTGTTTGCCAATCGTGTGATGACGTTTATGATGCCGGCTATGATGCTCGTCATGAACGGCATAACCGTTATGATTGTCTGGTTTGGCGGCAAAGGCGTCGATATGGGCAATTTGCAGGTCGGTGATATGATGGCATTTATCAATTATACGATGATGATTGTCATGTCATTTATGATGCTTACCATGATTTCGATTATGATGCCGCGCGCCGGTGTTGCGGCTGACCGCATCAACGAAGTATTGCATACGCAGCCCACGATTGTCGATAAGCCGGGATTGCAGGAAGAAGACGAACCGCGTGACTGGCAGGGACGCATTTGTTTTGAAGATGTTTCTTTCCGTTATCCAGGTGCAGATACAGATGCGTTGGAACACATCAGCTTTACTGCCGAACCGGGCAAAACGACAGCCATTATCGGTTCGACCGGTTGTGGAAAGACGACGTTGTTGAATTTGATTCCACGCTTATACGATGTTACAAATGGACGTGTTACATTGGATGGTGTCGATGTGCGTGATATCACACAGAAAACACTGCGCGATCAATTGGGTTATGTGCCGCAGAAAGGCATTCTGTTTTCCGGTGATATTGCATCCAATTTGAAATTTGCCAGCGGTGTATCGGATACTGACATGAAGCAGGCAGCGGAGATTGCACAGGCCACGGAATTTATTAAAGGCAAGGTGGATGGATATCACAGCGCCATTGCACAGGGTGGCAGCAATGTGTCCGGCGGACAGAAACAACGTCTTTCGATCGCCCGTGCGATTGCCAGACATCCGAAAGTATTCCTGTTCGACGATTCATTCTCTGCACTGGATTATAAGACAGACGCTGCATTGCGTCAGGCGCTCGCACAACATGTTGGAGATGCGACAGTCATGATTGTCGCACAGCGAATTTCTACCATTCTGCATGCCGACCAGATCATTGTACTCAACGAGGGAAAAATCGATGGTATCGGCACACATGAGCAATTGCTGTGCACATGTAAAACATATCGTGAAATTGCAGAAAGTCAGTTGAGTGCGAAGGAGTTGGAAGGAGGCGCTGCTCAGTGAGTGAATCCAAAAGACCGATGTTTCGAGGACCAGGCGGTCCTCCGGGAGCGGCTGTGGAAAAAGCGAAAAATTTTCGAGGAACGCTCCGAAAGTTGATTTCTTATATCGGCAGATATCGTTTTGGCGTACTGGCAGTGTTGATTTTTGCCGTTGGCAGCACGATTTTTAACATCACTGGTCCCAAAATTTTGAGCCGATCGATCACCATTCTATATGAAGGACTGGTCGCCAAAATATCTGGTACAGGTACGATTGACTTTTCACGTATCGGTGAGATCCTGTTGTTTTTGCTCGGTATTTATCTGATTAGTTCCCTGTTTTCGTTTATTCAGGGGTGGATTATGACTGGCATTACACAGAAAATCTGTTTCCGTATGCGCCGGGAAATCAGTGAAAAGATCAATCGGTTGCCATTGGGATATTTTGAAAGCCGTACCGTCGGTGAAGTGTTGTCCCGGATTACGAATGATGTTGATACGCTCGGACAGAGCTTGAATCAGAGTGTCACCCAGCTGATTACATCGGTGACCACGATCATTGGCGTACTGATTATGATGCTGACCATCAGCCCGTTGATGACGCTGATTGCACTGGTTATCTTGCCAATTTCGCTGTTGTTTGTCGCGGGCGTCGTCCGCATCAGTCAGAAATATTTCCGCGCACAACAAAAATATCTGGGTGAGATCAATGGACAGATCGAAGAAACGTTTTCCGGTCACAATGTTGTTCGCGTGTTCAATCAGGAAATGCGCATAGAGGACAGCTTCAATAAGACCAACGATAAATTATATGAATCAGCATGGAAATCGCAGTTTTTATCCGGTCTGATGCAGCCGCTTATGCAATTTGTCGGCAATTTGGGTTATGTGGGCGTTGCAGTTGCAGGCTCTATGCTGGCGATTGCCGGTGTCATTACGGTTGGTGATATTCAGGCATTTATCCAGTATGTCCGCAACTTCACACAGCCGATCACACAGCTCGCAATGGTGTCGAATATGCTTCAGTCGATGTCGGCGGCGGCAGAACGTGTCTTTGAATTCCTGGAAGAAGAGGAAGAGGATCAAACGGTTGAACATCCAGTCCCTGTCGAAACGATTCAGGGCGAGGTTGAGTTTGATCATGTTAAATTTGGATATGATCCGGAAAAACCCGTGATCCATGATTTTACATGTACGGTGCAACCCGGACAGATGGTTGCGATTGTCGGACCAACCGGTGCAGGCAAGACGACAATGGTCAAATTACTCATGCGTTTTTATGATGTCAACAGTGGCGCAATCCGGCTGGATGGGCATGATGTGCGCGATTTCAACCGGTCAAACCTGCGCGAAGGATTTGGTATGGTCTTGCAGGATACATGGTTGTTTAAGGGTACAATCATGGAAAATATCCGGTATGGACGGCTTGATGCGACGGATGAAGAGGTCATCGCGGCGGCAAAAGCAGCACATGCCGATCACTTTATTCAAACGCTGCCCGGTGGATATCACATGGAATTGAATGAGGAAATCAGCAATGTGTCACAGGGACAAAAACAGCTGTTGACCATTGCGCGCGCGATTCTTGCAGATAATCCCGTTTTGATTCTCGACGAAGCGACATCTTCGGTTGATACCCGTACGGAATCACTCATTCAGTCGGCGATGAACCGATTGATGCAGGGGCGCACCAGCTTTGTCATTGCGCATCGCCTTTCTACCATCCGGGAAGCGGATATGATTCTCGTTATGCGTGACGGTGATATTGTCGAACAGGGTACCCATCATGAGCTGCTCGACCGCGGTGGATTCTATGCTGAGCTGTATAACAGCCAGTTTGCTTCCTGACCCCGCCTGCCGCTCTGCAATGTGCAAAAAAATAAACCAGGACTGGTTGTTTCAGTCCTGGTTTTTTGCATGTATTGAGAAGGATTCAGGTACCTGACATCTCCAGCAGTTCGGAAATGGTGCGGTGATATACCGGATGAACCAGATACGGCGCAATCTGTGCGAGCGGTTGCAGCACAAAGTTTCGTTTCGGGATCTCCGGATGTGGGATGTGCAGGGTTTCATCTGCAATGATCTCATCGTCATAAAACAAAATATCCAGATCCAGGGTGCGGGGACCCCAGTGCACCAGCCGCTCACGCCCTGCCGCCTGTTCGATTTCATGCAGGCGGTTGAGCAGTTCATGCGGCGGCAGCAGCGTGTGCAGGCACAGCGCCGCATTGAGAAAATCATCCTGTTCTACGCCGCCATACGGTGCAGTTACGAAGTAATCCGATACTGCACCCATGCGCATGGTTTCATCTGCACGCAATGCCTGTACTGCGCTGTCCAGATAGGCCTTTTTGTCGCCCAGATTGGAGCCAAGCGCAACATATGCCGTATGCCACCCACGTGTGATACATATGGATGCGGTTTTTAACGGCAAGCCGATGGGCGCCCATGGCTTTTCAATTTCCAGCCGGATGCGCGAGAGCCGGGGCAGTGTGCGCAGCAGATGCATACACAGGCGTTCTGCTGCGGTTTCCAGCAACTTGAACGTATGCTGTGTCAAAAAACGCTGGATTTCAGCACAGACAGCACCGTAATCCATCGAATGATTGAGATCATCCGTCAGTCCGGCATGGCGCAGGTCGGTATACAGCGTTGCGGTGACCACAAATTTCTGTCCCAATCGGTTTTCTTCCGGAAATACGCCGTGATGTGCGAATACTTCCAGTTGTTTGATGCGGATCTCGTCCATTTATGATTCCTTTCCGGCGCAAAGGATCGCCTCAGTCATATCCACTGCACGGCGGTTTGCCTTGACATTGTGTACGCGTACAAATGCACAGCCTTTCATCATGCCGATTACTGTTGTGGCAAGTGTGCCTTCTTCCCGTTCATCAGCAGGCAAATCCAGCGTCTTGCCGATCATCGATTTTCGGGAGGTGCCTAACAGGATGGGATACCCCAGTTCATGCAGCACTTCCAGATGATTCATGAGAAGTAAGTTGTGCTCAAGTGTTTTGCCGAATCCAATGCCCGGATCGACAAGGATTGATTCGTCGGCAATGCCTGCATGTTTTGCAATTGTGATGCAAGTGCGCAGATCATTCAGTACATCGGATAGATATTGGTCATAGATCGCCTGGTTGCGGTTGTGCATCAGACAACAGGGGACGCCGGCCTGTGCGATGACATCCGCCATATCCGGATCGTATTTCAATCCCCAAATGTCATTGATCAGATCCGCGCCGGCAGACAGGGCTGCACGCGCAACGGCGCTTTTATATGTGTCTACCGATACCGGAATATCAAATTCACGTTTTACCGCTTCAATGACCGGTACAACGCGGGAAATTTCCTCCTCATCTGACACCTGCACATGACCTGGACGAGTTGATTCTCCGCCGATATCCAGAATATCTGCACCGTCAGCGATCATTTCCTGTGCATGGCGCAGAGCGGTATCCAGATTGTTCCATTTTCCGCCGTCGGAAAATGAATCCGGGGTCACGTTCAAAATACCCATCACGTAGGTGTGATGTGCCGTATCAAAAATTTTTCCACCAATGTTCATTGAGATTCCTTTCTTTAAAGCAAAACGGTTTGATTGCGCCGTTGTGCCGGCCAATAGCAGGTATCCGCAGCATCACATGCAAAACACATACGGCTGGCATGATCTGCTTCAAAAATGATCTGTGCGAGGCTGTCCGATGTATCACCTGTGCGGTGACAACTGACAGCCCGGAGAATTTCTTCCTGTTCCTGCGCGGTAAATGCCGTTTCATGCAACAGCGTCTGCGCCATCGGGACGCCCGCCTGTGCATGCGGTATACCGGAGGTATATTGTGCCAATCGTCCGAGATCATGCAGCAATGCCGCCGCATAGATCATATCGCGCGGATAGGATGCCCCGCGTTCGACTGCCAGCAGTGCGGCAATGCGCGCCACATCCAACAGATGGGGCAATCCATGCCGGCAGTAGATGCGTTCCGCTTCCAGAGCATCCATTTGCCGCAGCCAGTCCTGAAAGCGTGGATGTTGTACAATTGGCTGGATGCGTTCCATTGCCTGTATCATGTCAAATCCTCCACCGCCTGCCGCAGTTCATGCAGCCATGAGAGTGAGCCGAATGCGAGAATGACGCCGTGTTTCCCTGCCGCGTCCAGTGCGGTTTGCAGGGCTTGTTTGACGCTGTCCGCAGGCGTCACATGGTCACAAAACCGGCGCAGACAATTGGCCAGCGCTTCTGCTGGCAGGGCACGGGGATTGTTTGGCGTAACCGTGATCACGCGGCGCGCCAGCGGCGCCATCAGGCGGCCCACTTCAGAAAAATCTTTGTCGGCAAGTACGCCGACCAGTTCGATCAATTGTCCGCCCGGCCAGCGGTGCAGTACCTCTTCGCGCAGGCGTGCTGCCGCATTTGGATTGTGTGCACCGTCGATGACAAGTACGGGATGGTCACACAATTGTTCCATGCGTCCATGCCATTGGAGAGCGCGCAAGCCTTGCCGGATGGCTTCGTCCGACACAGGAAATGCATGGAGCTGCCGCACGGCAGTCACTGCAGTCGCTGCATTGCGCGCCTGTATCAGACCGGGCAGAGAAACTTCGATTTCCCTATCGGACAGATAGTTGAATACGACGCGATGTGCGTCCGCATGGATGACGGTACAGGCGTCTGGATCGACGACAGCCAACGGGCAATGGTTTTCCCGGCAGAGTGCGGCAATTTCACGCACCACGCGCGCATCCTGCCCCTGGAGTACGACAGGGACGCCCGGTTTACAGATACCGCCTTTTGCGCGTGCAATTTGCTCGATTGTCGTGCCGAGGAATCTGGTGTGATCCATGCCGATGGCAGTGAGCACACTGACCACTGTTGTTTGGATCACATTTGTCGCATCGTCCTGCCCGCCCATGCCACATTCCACAACAGCAATATCGCAGTGATGCTGTGCCATCCAGCAGAATGCCAGTGCAGTTTCCAGTTCAAATGCGGTCGGCGTTGCCTGTCCCTCAGCCTGCATGGCTTCGCACAGGGAACGCAGGCGCGTCATCCCGTGCGCATATTCTGCTTCTGAGATCATTTCACCGTCGATCTGCCAGCATTCGCGTTCATGGAATACGGCGGGAGAGGTATAGGTTCCGACTCGATAGCCTGCGGCACGCAAGATCCCGGCAATCATGGCGACGGTTGAACCTTTGCCGTTGGTGCCCGCGATGTGCACAAATGGCAGACGATCCTGTGGATTGCCCAGCCGCGCCAACAGAGCGCGCAGCGGTGTGAGACCGGGTACAATGCCTTTGTGTGCGGTTAACTGTGCGATATATGCCCTTGCCTGTGCGTAAGACATCGCACGCCGGCGGTATGTGACAAAGGTGTACGGGATTTCCCCGGGGATATCCATGCGTTCGGTTTGTACAAACGCAGATTGGTCAAACGGCGGGAATTGTGTATCTCCATCGAAATGTGCATGAATTTCAGTCAGATATAACACGTCTGCCAATGGCAGTGCCTCGCGGTACAGTTGTGCGCCGCCACAGATAAAGACATCCTGATTGCCTGCCAATGTGAGCGCCTGTGACAGATCAGATACCGTTTTACAATGTGGTTCATCCAATATCCTGGTGCGGGAAATGACAATGGTTTCCCGTCCGGGAAGCGGTCTGCCAATTTCTTCATATGTTTTCCGTCCCATCACCATGACATGCCCCATGGTCAGGTCACGGAATCGGTGCTTTTCTTCCGGGATGTCCCACGGAATCCGACCATTTTGTCCGATGACCCGGTTTTCCGCATATGCGGCGATCAGTGCAATCATAGCGTTCCTCCACAGACGTTTTTTTCTCGGATAATAGGATACCACATTTTACACGGCGTGACAAATGCCATCATTTCATCAAACTGCGCCAAAATTCACCAAATATTCACGCGCCAGGTATAGACCTTTTTCTCCGGTTGAGCTATAATAAAAACTGTTTTGAACAGACGATATGGATTCATTGGTCTTTCGGGTTGTTTGGTGTATCAAAATTTAAAGGAGAAGTGAAACGAATGAAAACCAAACGCAACGGCAGTGCGCGTTTAACCGCACTTTGCCTGCTGTCTGCCGCTGGCTTGGCGCTCTCATTGACAGGGGTTTCCGCAATGGGCATCGATGCGGCATGGCTCGCTATTTTGCTGTCCGGCGTGCCGTTTACCGTGCAGGCAGTGCGCAGTATGATGGAACAGAAACGGCTGCGTTCCGGCTTTCTCGTCCCGGTGACAATGGTGTTGGCTATTGTATTGGGCGAATATTTTGCGGCAGGTATGGTTGCATTTATCATGCTGGTGGCGCATCGCGTCGAGTGCATGACGGAATGTCATGCACAGGAAGGTGTGGCGCGGTTGACTTCGCTTACACCGCAGATTGCACATGTTGTGCGGGATGGAAAAACGACGGATGTATCCGTTGAAGAAATTCAAGTCGGCGACGTCATTTCCGTTCTTGCGGGAGAGACCATCCCGGTAGATGGTGTGATTGTACAGGGACAAACTTCGGTAGATCAATCGATTATGACCGGTGAATCCATGCCCGTGGATAAAAAAGAAGGCGATTCGGTCATCAGCGGCACAGTGAATCAGTTCGCTGTGTTCACCATGCGTGCGGAACATGTCGGACAGGACAGCGCCATGCAGCGCATGGTACAGCTTGCGGAACAGATTGACGCCCAAAAAGCCCCCATTATTGGACAGGCAGACCGCTGGGCAACCTGGCTTTCCATTGCCGCGCTGGTGGTTGCAGCGGTGGTATATGGCGTGACAGGCGACCCGCTGCGTGCTGTGACCGTGCTCGTGGTCTTTTGCCCGTGTGCCTTCACCATGGCAACGCCGACCGCCATTCTCGCAGGCATGGCGAATGCGTCAAAATATGGCATTATTATTCGGTCGGGCGATGCGTTGGAACGGCTGTCGCATGTCACAAAGGCAGCCTTTGACAAAACCGGTACGCTGACTTACGGCAAGCCGGAGCTGATCGATGTGCGTTGTGCCGGCGCATATTCCAGAGAACAACTAATTGCACTTGCGGCGTCTGCGGAGCAAAGCTCAGAGCATCCGCTTGGCAAAGCATTGCTGCGCCATGCCCGGGAAAATCAGATCCCATTGTCCGCCTGCACAGAATTTACCGTTTCCGCAGGTCTTGGTATTTGCGCAACCGTAGATGGTCATAGGGTTCGCCTGGGCAAGCCGGAACTGATGGAGGGTGTGGATATTCCCGACCATGCGCGCCAGGAAAGCGACGCCTTTGGTACAGAAAAAGGTGCAAGCTGTATTTTTGTCCTGATAGACGGCACCTATGCCGGATTCCTTGTGTTTGCAGACACGCTGCGCGTACATGCCCGTCAGATGATTATCCGTTTGCGGGAATTGAAGATCGATGCAGTTTTGTTGACCGGTGACCGTGCGGCTGCGGCCAATACCATTGCCGGACAGTTGACCATTCCGGAGGTCTATGCCGATTTGCTGCCGGAGGATAAAATGAACCGCATTGCGGAGCTGGAAACTGGAAAAAATCATGTCTGCATGATCGGCGATGGCGTAAATGACTCGCTTGCTTTGAAATCTGCCTATGTCAGCATGGCGATGGGCGGCATCGGCAGCGACATTGCAACCAATTCCGCAGATATTATCCTGGTTGATGATGAGGTGCGTAAAGTATCGTATCTATTCCAATTGTCCAAAAAAGTCATCAAAAAGATCAGGTCCAATGTTTTTATCAGCATGTCCATCAATTTCTGGTTCATTCTATTGGCCGCGTTGGGGCTGCTCGGCATCGTGGAAGGTTCTATGATCCACATCATTTCCGCGCTGTTTGTTGTGTTAAACTCATCCGCGCTTTCTACCACATGGGGATTGGATTGATCCAATCATCCTGTATCCGTTCAGTTGTTGTTACATCGTTAAAAATGATATCGTGCATTGAAAAAGCCCAAACGTGAATCAGGAGGAATGAAATATGAATACAACGGAGTGCATCATGACCCGCCGCAGTGTCCGTAAATTCACTGCACAGCCTGTGCCGCATGACATTTTAGAGGATATCATCGCAGCAGCGGCATATGCCCCATCCTGGAAAAACACACAGATTTCCCGTTATATCGCCATCGAGGGCAGGCAAGCCATTGATGACATTGCAACGCACTATGCGTCCTTCAATAAACAAACATTGTCCACTGCCCCGCTGCTGATTGCACAGTGTTGTGTCAAAAAGCGAAGCGGTTATGAGCGCGATGGTTCATTTACAACCGACCGCGGTGACGGTTGGCAAATGTATGACTGCGGCATAGCAGCGCAGACACTGTGCCTGTCCGCACATGAACACGGTCTCGGAACTGTGATTATGGGGATTTTTGACCGGGGCGCATTGGAAGCGTATTTGAACGTGCCGGAAGATCAGGAGCTTGTTGCTCTGATTGCAGTTGGTTATCCTGATGAAACACCGAATGCACCGCGCCGCAAGACCGTCACAGACTTGTTGACGTATGTAAAATAAGATGAACGCGACAAAGACCTGCCCGACTGGAGCAGGTCTTTTTGTCAAATATTGTCATGCATTGCTGGTTTGGAGTTGCCCAATCAGACAAATCAGGGTATAATTGAGATGGGGTAGATGAAGGGGAAGTTTTCAATGAGATAATCTGGGGAGGACGTTGTATGAAAAAAAGATTTGCGGCGGTGCTGCTCCTGATGGCTCTTGGGATCGGACAGCTTCCTGCGTTTGCCACATATACCGGCGATGACAGGTCGACCTCCATCACCGGGGTTGTAACGGTTATCAATCCGCTGTACGGTGGGACAGCCGATGATGTGCCACCGTCCGAATTTGCGCAGGAAGAGGAAAAAAATACGGCGCGTCAACAATATGGTGCGTCTACAACAACGCCGTATACAACAATTGCTGATGCAGCAGATTTTGTGCGCAGCCAGATGGCAAACCGTCAGCAGGTGGTTACACTTGCATATCGTACAACCATACGTTCTACGGAGGAAGACCCCAAAGTCAGTATTGTCAAGCAGATTGCCTCACAGGCGTTGGATGAAACGGGAAATGCAAATGAAGGCGATTATCTTCGCTGGCAATATGGACGCTATGTCTGTAATATTCAAGGTGAAGTGATTGTCAATGGCGACGGTACGAGTACATATTCCTATAAATTTATCTATTCGTTTGAGTATTATACAACTGCGGAGCAGGAGAGAGAACTCAATGACGAACTGACAGAAACCTTGCAGGCGCTTGACCTGGATCAGGCAACCGATTATCAGAAAATACAGCGGATTTATTCATTTATCTGCGGTCATGTCAGCTATAACAGCGAGGATTCAACCACACAGAAATATACCGCATACAGTGCGCTCAAGAAAGGGAACGCTGTCTGTCAAGGTTATGCATTGTTGCTGTATCGGATGCTGCGCGAGGCGGGATTTTCCACACGTATCATTGCCGGGACTGCGACAGCAAGCGGGGAAAATCACGCCTGGAACATCGTCCGGCTCGGGGACAGCTATTATTATCTGGACAGTACGTGGGATTCAGGAATGTCATGGTATGATTATTTTATGCGCGGGACGGAAGATTTTTCCGGACATCAGGCCTGGGAGGATTATACAAGCGATGCGTTTACCGCCACCTATCCGATTTCGGAGACCACGTATGAGCCGGGTCTGGCGGATGAACCGGAGCGCAGTTTGCTCGGAACGGGAACTTGCGGAGCGGATATCACATGGCGTGTGACAGAAAATGGCGCACTCATCCTGCGTGGCAGCGGCGATATGGAGGAGTATGAAGAGGGACAGACGCCATGGGCAGAACTGACAGATCAGATTACTGCGTTGGACATCGGCTGTGGCATTACCTCCATCGGCAGTTACGCGTTTGCCAATTGTACAGCGCTGAATACGGCGGTCATATTGCCGGACAGCGTGAAAAAAATAAACAGCAATGCGTTTGCAGGCTGTACGGCGCTGCCGTCGATTGATATCCTGCCCGTTACGCAATTCATTGCGTCCGATGCGTTGCCCAAGGGCGTTGTCATCCGCGGCTGTACGGGAAGCAGGGCGGAAGCGGTGGCGTCCCTGTTGGAGGCTTCCTTTGAGGAGATACAAAGCATTGCGGACACGGATATACAGCTATCCCAGACGGTGTACACCTATACCGGGGAAACCTGCACGCCGTCTGTGGCTGCGACAGATGCAGATGGATCGGAAGTGCCGTGCGCGGCTGTGTATGATAACAATGTCGGCGCGGGTACGGCGCAGGTCATGGTATCCGGTACGGGTGCATATGGCGGAAAGACAGCGATTCGGTTTACCATTGAAAAAGCGATGCCGCAGGTTGAAACGCCTGGGGAGCTGGCAGCGCTTTGTGGACAGAGCTTGCGCGATGTGCTGCACAGTTGCCATTTTACATGGCAGGAGCCGGAACAGTCCGTCGGTATACAGCAGGGCGAACAAACTTTTCTTATGACATATACGCCGTTGGATACACAGAATTATACGGTTGTGACCGACATCCCGGTGACCGTATCTGTACATGATTCCATCGGATTGAGCGGCAGAGAAGCGACAACGCATGTGGGAGCAGATATGCGACTCATTGCATCCGCCATTCCAAACAATGCGCCAGAGAACATTCTGTTTTGGAGCAGCGATACGCCGGAGGTGGCAGATGTTGGCAGCGACGGCATTGTAACAGCTTATGCCGAGGGTACAGCGGTCATCACTGTCCGCAGTGTCAACGGCGAATATGCGCAATGTACTGTGACGGTAGAAACACTGCCGTTTACCGACGTTTCACAGTCGGCATGGTATTATAGTGCCGTGTCATATGCTTTGGGCAACAATCTGTTTGCGGGTATCACAGAGACAACGTTCGGACCAAATAAGAAGATGACGCGTGCAATGCTGGTACAGGTATTGTACAGCATGTCCGGTTTACCGGAGGTCACAGGAGAATCCCCGTTCAGCGATGTAGAAGACGGGAAATGGTATACGGACGCTGTGATCTGGGCGTCGGAGAACGGCGTTGCGGCAGGTACGGGTAAGGGGAAATTTTCACCGAATGCCTATATCACCCGCGAACAGACGGCTACCATTCTGTACAAATATGCCGATCTCAACGGCTATTCCACCACAACAAACGTCAGCATCAGCAGATATGACGACGATCAGGATGTATCAAACTGGGCGATTCATGCGATGCAGTGGGCAGTTGGCAACGGTTTGATTTCCGGTACGAATGCCAATCAATTACAGCCGCGCGGCAAAGCCACACGTGCACAGCTCGCACAAATCATGATGAAATTCCGATACAACATTGTATATGGGTAAAAGGCAAACCGGCATGCGTGAGCATGCCGGTTTGTTGTGTCTATTACAGGGATTCATTGTCCGGATCTGGTTGGGAGATCTCAGAAACGGGATTGCCGAAACGATCGACGTCACAGTCGTCTGTATGGTTGATGACCGGGATGAACTGTGGAGCAAATCGTCCGCGTCCGCGGTGTTTGACATAGAAATAGCCGATGATCGAAAAGACCACCGCGCCGATGAAGTTGACAAATAAGTCCTTCATAGTATCGATCAGACCGATATCGAGATAGCCGCCATAGTTGGCGAGCCAGTCTTCTCCATTCACCAGCAGGGAATCTACTTCTACGTGAATCGGGATATTTGCACCGCTGGGATTGAGTGCCACGGAATTGATAACAGTCACAAATCGATCTTTTTGCATATCCATGGAAAAGAAGCTATCCATAAAAAATTCAAAAAATTCCCACAGTACGCCAATGGTCATGGAAAAACAAAAGGCGACAATGGCGACAAACATGGGCGATAATTTGATAAGGAACCGTTCGCTTCGATTGAAGATATCGACAAGGGAAAAGCCGATGGCGGCCATGAGAAAGCCGTTGATGGTATGCAGCATCGTATCCCACATGGGGATTTTTTGGTAATATGCGTTGATTTCTCCCAAAATTTCCGCTGAAAAAATGAATAACATGATGATGACTTCGAGAAATGGCGGGAGATCCAGATCGAACTTTTGTTCAATAAAACGCGGGAGACCGAGCAGAAACAGCGACAGAAAACAGATGAAAACATTTTGATAGTCGCCATTTGTGAACTGGCGGATTGCACAGAGGATGATGAGGACAGTCAGAATTGTGCGTACCCAGAGCTCTTTACTTGGTGTTATTTTTTTCTTTTTCATAGATATATATTTCCTGTTTGATCAGTCCAGTTCGCGCCCGTCGAGCGCAGCGAGGGCATATTCCAATGCCAGCGTCAGTTTGGCGCAGGATTTTTCATCCCGGCTGCATTTTTCCATACGAGACATGAAATCACGCGTTACGGTACCGCGCAGATCGTCGTCATCCTGATATCGGTACAGATCTTGCATAGCGGACGATTCGTCGATGACTTGCGCATGAAAGAACGAATGACGCAGAGAACGGGACAAAGCGGTTAAATTTGGCTCATACATGCGTGTACCGGTCAGATGAACGGCACAGCAGATGCGGGAGGGCGGATGCGGCAGCATTGGCAGCAATGCATTTGCAAGCATGGAATCGTTTTGCAGCCCGGTCATGGGCAGTGAGATTTCCGCGAATTCAAGCGCTTCGGATGGGCGCAGGGTCAGAGAGACGTCGCCTTTTTCGATGCGTCCGCACAGATACCCCTTGATACCGGTTTCATGCGATGAGGTTGCAGAAAAGCAACCTGGACAACTGAGCGAAGTCTCGCCGATGCGGAATACGCCACTGAAACGGTGGTTGTGGCCGAGTGCAATATAGTCGAAACGACTGCCGATGACAGCGCTCTCCGAAATGGAATTGTATCCACCTGTACCGCCCAGTTCGCCGTGCATCAGGCAAATATTGATCTTGGACGGATCAAGCGGCGCTTCCAGTGAAATCACTGCCTGGTTATCCTGAAAAGCAGCGCCCCAAATTACCGTTTTCCCATCGTCCAGTGAAACCGGTTCTAATGTGCGACCGGTAAACACATGTAGATTATGTGGCAGCGGTTGGGTGGCATAGGGGCTGTGCGCATGATAATAGTCGTGGTTGCCTGGGGAAAGGAAGATCGGACACGGGCATTTGGCAAGCAGTGCGAACACAGCAGATGAAATCTGCGGACGCACATCCGGTGTGTCAAACAAATCGCCGGCAATGAGGACGGCATCTGCGGCACAGGAGCCGGCATATGTCACAAATGATTGCAGGGCAGACAGTTGCAAACTGACCGCTTTTGCTGCGCGGTCAGGCGGAAGAAAATCAAATTTTGCGCCGATATGGAAATCGGCGGCATGAATGATGTGCGGCATAAAGAAAGACCTCCTCCGAAAAATCGGAATATGTTCCATTGGGTTTATTATAGCAGTTTTCTTTCGGCTTGCAAAGCGATCCAGACTGAAAAACACGACAAAGCGACCACCCGAGAGGGTGGTCGCTTCGTTCGCATACGTTTCACAAAATAAAAAGGGGGGTAAGAGAAATTCAAAGATACCGGCATATCTTTTAGGAAGAGGTTTCGTCATTCCCTCGTTCCATGGTCATAGTATAGCGCATTTGTCCGTAGAAGTTGTGAACAAATCGTAAAACGACTGTTACAATTCTATGTTGTTTTTGGAAATAGACGATGAAGATGCGAATATTTGAAAAAACAGCCGCGAAAATATCCGATAAATGGATTAAAAACGTTGTTTTTTGCGAATTTTACGAATATCTGAGCCAATAAAACGAAGCTGGGTAAATTCGCCCAAAATGCGTGAAGCAATCGCCGCGGAATATCGTTTCTCCAGTTCATCGGGCAGCAGATTGGTGCTCAGGATGATGGGTAACCGTGCCATCAGGCGGCGGCTGAGCAGATCATATAAACAGGAAGTATGAAATGCACCGGGCATTTCTGTGCCCAGATCATCAATGATCAACAGATCCGCGCTGCGGAACCGCAGAAGTGCCTGAGAAGCGGCAGAAAAATCACCGTTTCCGAATTTTACATGGTTATATTGGTCAAAAATAGAAATAGCGGTATCATATGTGACAGAAAAACCGCGGTCTGTCACGCGCCGTGCAATGCATGACGAAAGAAAGGTCTTTCCCAGACCGGATGCACCGTATAACAACAAATTTTCATAGGATGCACCGAAGTGTTCTGCAAAGCTGGCACATCGGTGATAATTGGATTTTGCCATTTCACGCGGAGAAATACCGAAACGGTTGTCCGGTTGGGTGCTGTAATACTCCAATCGGAAGGTGTCGAAGGTCTCACGGTCCACCGGCAGGAGGGAAGACAGATTCTTTTTTTGTTCCGCAGCGACGCGCTGGCGGACGCAACTGCACAACCCATTTTCGACATAACCTGTGTCGCGGCAATTCGGACAGTCACAGGCGACTGCAAGATAGTCTGCCGGATACCCATTTTGTAGTAAAATGCGGCGTTTTTCATCCTGTAACGCCAGGTTTCGGTCACGCAGTGCGGCAATGGCACGGTCTGTGTTTTCTGATTCAAAGGCGATGCGCATTGCCTTTGCAGAGGTGGCACGCAATTCACGGTCGATCTCACCCAGACGCGGAATGGTGCGCGTCAGACGGTATCGGCGCTCTTCCGCTTCCGCTTCATGCTGCTGACGCTGTTGCTCCAATTGCCGCAGGATTTGTGAGATCAATGCCTTGTCATACGCCATGTCCATCCTCCTTTCTGTTCATTGCATTGAATTCTTCCAGCCAGTCGCGTTCCCAGTCGGACAGGTTGGCACTGTCCGAAGCCGGTGCGGATGCCGTCCGGAGGGCGGAGGATTTCGGCGGATGCAGATTCGGCTCGATGGCGGTGATTTCTGCCGCAGTGTGTACGCCCTTTTGATGCCAGCTGTCCAAAATGCCCTTGAGATATTTCCAACTGAACTTACCCAGACGGGCATACATGCGTTCTTTTGCCATCTCGACTGCCTCTGCGTCAAATCCTTGCTGGATGAAGCCCGACAGATAACGGTATTCTTCCGGTGCTGGATCGCGTCCCGCCATATCCAGCGCCCGCAGCAGATTGTCCATCAGTGGTTTTTCCGCCTCGCGCTGTGCGAGAAATTTTGACGCAGCATCTGCCGTAAAGATGCCCATATCTGCCCAAAGATAGGCTTGTTCCTCGATGTCCCGGCGGCTGACAACGCCTTTTTCACGGTGCAGCCATGTCAACAGGTCGATGAGCACGTCGGCGGGCAGACCGAGATGTTCATACGCGTTCATCAGCGTGCGAAGCTGCGCTTCTGTCAGCGTGCGGCCGAGTACGATCTCCGCAGTCTGGCAGACGGATGCAAATCGATGATCTCCTTCGCGGCGCGCGCGCATTTCTGCCGCTGTATAGCGCGGCGGATGCGAGCCGGGATCAGGGCGCTTTTGCTGCGATTCTGCCGGCGTGGAGACCAGATGCAGGTTGGTCAATGTGTGCACGGCGCGGTCATAACGGTCACGCGTCATGCCGAGCGTGCGCAGCGCCTCACGTTCATCAAATGATGAACCTTTTCGTATCAGATACAGATATAACAATGCGCTGTCACCGTCACAACAGGTGATCAGACTGTCTACAATCTGTGCACGCAGTACACAGAATTCCCCGCCGGTCGGGATCAATGATGTGAGTGACATGAATAGGCCTCCGGAAAAATGATGAATTGTATTTGTGCAAAACGATCGACCGCCATGCGGTATGTTGCGCCACATGACAGTTATTTTATTATATCGTGACAAAAGTAATAGTGCAAGCGAAAAGCGGCGCGTAAAATTTTATATATTTACTGATGTTTTTTTGCGAAAAAAATAGTATAATAAACTTACGTATTTTCCTGAGGGCAGATTGCGCCTTTTTGCAGCTGCTCCAGTCGCGGAAAGGATACCTTAAATGTCTTGTAATAAGTTGAATACAATTTTGCTCGGCGGCAAAAAGGGTGCGGACGGAAAATATCCGGTGCAGCGCGAGATTTTGTTCACGCCGACCGGTCGATTGGTTGCAGACGCTTTGCCCGAGCAGTGCAACCTGATTTATGCGCGTCAGCAGAGCGAGCCGGAGCTGGAAGGAATTCAATCCATCGTTTGTCCGGATGGCGCCGATTTTACACAGATGGTTTCGACGGCAATCGAAGGCATGGAAGGCGATGTGATGCTGCTTTCTACACCGATGCCGGAAGTTGTCGCTGAGGAATATCAGATGGTTATGGATCAGCATGTCGAGGCGAAAACTGCCGTCACAACGTTGACCTGCGGCGCATTGGATGACACCTGGCACATTGCGGTCTATAATGTCAATGTACTTCGCGATATTTTGACCTGTCATCCGCTGTCGCTGACGCAATCCATCCATATTGCAGGCGATATCAGCGCGAAAACCGGTGCTTGCCGCACACATTCGCATATTGATGTGCGTTCCGCGTGTGATGCATATCATGCACAGAAGACGCTCCAGCATCGTGTCAACAGTGCGTTGATGGAGCACGGCGTCAGCATCCTCGACCCCGAATACACATATATTTCTCCCTATTGTGAGATTGGATATGGTACGACGATTTTGCCGGGGACGATGATCCGTCCGGGCAGTAAAGTTGGTTGTGATTGCACCATCGGTCCGAATACCATTCTTGACCGTGCACAGATTGGCGACCGGACAAGCGTCAATTCTTCACAGATCTATGAGAGCTGTGTGGGGGCCGATGCAGTGGTCGGTCCATTTGCATACATTCGTCCGGGCTGTCATGTGGGGGATGAGACCAGAATCGGCGATTTTGTCGAACTGAAAAAAGCTTCCATTGGCAATGGCACAAAGGTCTCCCATTTGACCTACATCGGAGACGCCACTGTGGGTGAACGCGTGAATTTTGGCTGCGGTACAGTGGTTGTCAATTATGACGGCTATGCCAAAAACCAGACCATTATTGGAGATGACTGCTTCATCGGATGCAATACCAATCTTGTCGCTCCCGTTGAATTGGGCGACCGCGTCCTTACAGCCGCTGGTACCACGGTTACCAAAAATGTACCGGATGGTGCATTGGCAGTTGCCCGGGTACGGCAGGAAACCAAGGAAGGTTGGAATGATCGGCGTCGCCGTATGCATGGATTGGATAAATAATCAATCCATACGAGTTTTTAGAACATAGTTTTACAATATGATTCAGGGAAACGTCTTGCGTTTCACGCACTGAAAAAAATGCAGGAGGATCTGGCAATTATGATATCTCACGGCAAGAATATAAAAATCCTTGCGGGCAATTCCCATCCCGCTCTGGCGATGCAGATTGCATCCGCGCTTGGTCTGCCGCTCGGCAAATGCACCGTCGGTCACTTCTCTGACGGTGAAGTTTCCGTTTCGATCGGCGAGACGGTCCGCGGTTCGGATGTATTTCTCGTACAGTCTACCTGTGAGCCGGTCAATGACAATTTGATGGAGCTGCTCATCATGATCGATGCATGTAAGCGTGCGTCCGCAGGGCGTATCACTGCCGTTATTCCATATTTTGGATATGCCCGTCAGGACAGGAAGTCCAAAGCGCGTGATCCGATTTCCGCAAAATTGGTTGCAGATATCCTCACGACCGCTGGTGCAAACCGTGTGCTCACGATGGATCTGCATGCACATCAGTTGCAGGGGTTCTTTAACATCCCGGTGGACAACCTTATGGGGGCATCTGTGCTCATTCCGCACATCGCAGGCAAATTTGGCCGCAGCCGCGATGACGTGATGATTGTGTCGCCGGATCTCGGCTCGGTTACCCGCGCCAGAAAGTTCTGTGAGAAACTGGATTACCGTCTGGCTATCATTGACAAGCGCCGTCCGCGTGCCAATGTCTCGGAAGTTATGAATATCATCGGCGACGTAAAAGATAAAACCTGTATCTTGTGCGACGACCTGATTGATACGGCCGGCACGCTGTGCCATGCGGCGGAAGCGCTGATCACCGTCGGCGGCGCGAAGGATGTCTATGCCTGTGCAACGCATGGTGTACTGTCCGGTTCTGCAATTGAACGTCTTGAAAAAAGCCCAATTAAGAGCCTCGCCCTGCTCGATACCATTCCGCTGCCGTCCCATAAGCGCAGCGATAAGATTGAATTGTTGCAGGTAGCGCCGGTATTTACTGAGGCGATTGCACGCATTTATGAGGAATCTTCGGTTTCCCCATTGTTCGATTGAGCTTGACAGATACATAAGCGGCACGGTCAGGTGTGCCGCTTTTTGTACGTTTATCTGGATTCTGTTAGGAGGGGGTTGTATGAAAATACTGGCGATTGGTGACGTTGTGTCCAATCCGGGGCTGAAAACCGTGACATATTTGTTGCGTCGGTTGAAACGGGAAACCGGTGCAGACTTTGTCATTGTCAACGGCGAAAATGCCAGCGGCGTTGGCATTACGCCCAAACAGGCGGACTGCATTTTTGCCGCAGGGGCAGATTTGATCACGCTTGGAAACCATTCCTACAGCAAGCAGAACATTGTACCGTATCTGGAGGATAACCGCTATATCATCCGTCCGGCAAATCTCGCACCGCAGTCACCCGGTGAAGGGTTTGGTATCTATGACACCAGTGCGGGCTGGAGGATATTGGTATTTGAGTTGATCGGGCGGTGTGATATGCGGTATGGTCCGGACAACCCATTCCTGTGTGCCGACCGCATCCTGCGTGAGCAGGAGGGGCAGTATGATGTGGCTGTGTGTGAGATCCATGCATCGGCAACATCGGAAAAGCTCGCCATGGGCTATTACCTCGATGGGCGGGTGTCTGCGGTTTATGGTACGCACACGCATGTGCCCACGGCGGATGCGCGTGTCAACCCCAAAGGTACAGGGTATATCACCGATATTGGTATGACGGGTCCGAAATGGTCGGTGCTTGGCATCCGCGCGGAACAGTCGATTGCGATGTTTCGCGGTGATCTGACCAGCCGGTTTGAACCGGCGCCCGGCGTGTGTGTGATGCAGGGTGTGCTGTTTGATATTGATGAAGGCACAGGAGTATGCCGAAGCGTCAAGCAGATTGAACAAACCTATATGCCGGAATCATAATAGAAAAAGAGAAGGAAAGGCGCTCATATCCCAGTGATACGAGCGCCTTTTGCGTTATGCGTATTGTGTAACCGGTGTAGAGGAGATATCCTGTGAATCGATACGTGTGAATGTGGAGAACAGGTCGTTGTTACAATTATAAGAATCGAAGGAAGTCAATTCGTCTGATGTAATATCGGATGGGATGAACAAGTGAAAATGATACTCGGGGAGCGTGCTGTAGGGATCGGAATAATACAGTTCATAGTATGTGTATAGTTCCGGTGGGTATCGCTCCAGTTCCGCATTCAAAAGGTCATATTCAGATATTTGCCTGAAATCAGGGAAATCATCCATGGCGGAATCCGAGCCATCGACCCATTCGATCGAACCATCCTCATAAATCGTGAGCAGTAAGGTCGTGTCCGTCCATGTGCCGGCGGGTATCACGTAGGTCAATTCATACGATTGATACATGGGTTCCGGCGTGGAAGTCGTGAGTTCATCCGAGTTCAGGAAAAAGGCAAGGGCAATGCACAGGGTAAACAAAATGAACACGATCACAATCATGGTCAGGCACCCGGAGGTACAGCCCGGGGGATTTGTTTTTTTTTGTTTGTTGTCCGGTAATTCAGCCTGTTGTCCAGAGGCTTCTGAGGAATCCGCTGGTTTTTTGTCAGAAACTGGTTTGTCTTTTGGCGCAAGAAGCCCAGGGCGTTTGCCGCAGATCGGGCATTCGTGTTCGTCATCCATATAGTAGACGCCACAGTATGGGCATTTCATAGAAACCCCTCCCATTGCTTGATTATTTGTATTTTATCATAGCAGGAGGGTTGCTGTACAGGTATTTGATAAACTTTCGCGCAGAAGCAAACGCACCGCTTTTTTGGAGCGGTGCGTTTGACATATGATGGGCGTTTATTGCAGGTTCAGGTGTTTGCTCAGGATATAGTTTGTGATGATAAAGTTTATGGCAATCCATACGACGGTAATCAGCAACCAACCCAACAGAGCGATATGCATTTGTGCCATTGCATTCAGATTGTTAAAGAAAGTCATATCGATGTTCAACAGATTCCATACCCATGTGGTAATCAACAATACGATCTGCTGTACAACGCCGAAAATCAGATAGGCAACGAACGCAAAGCCGAGCCGGTGTTTGTTTGCCAACGAGCCGAGCGACAGGCAGGCATAGATGTTCATGCAGAAACTGATCACCGAGGCGATGCCGAGGACGATCAACTCCAGCGGGACAAGGAACAGGTGCGCGCCATAATTGCGCAGCATCTGGGAAAACACGAGCTGAATAGACTGCCAGAAATCAAAGTCAACGGTGGATATCATGCTTATTGGCATGACGAGTATGAACAAAGAGATCATGCACACGATGCCGGTGACAATCATCCAGACCGTGGACGCGATGCATTTCGCCCAGATCAGTTCCGACGGACGCACCGGCAGTGTGAACATCAGATAGCCTTCGTCACCCAGCAGGTTTTTATAAAACCGGTTGATCATATATGCAAACGACAGCACACAGACGGCAAACATGGAGAGCACATAAACCGTCATGATGATACCAAAGGGAGCGGAAACGTGCTCCAGCGCCGTTTCAGGCAGAGCAATGAAAATGGCGTTTACCAACGACAGCAACAGAAGAACGCCAAGAGCCGGCAAAAAGATGCGGCGGGTGGATTTAAACTCATATTTGATCAATTTACTCAGCATGCGAACACCTCCCGGAACAGGGCATCGACAGATTTTCCGTATTCCGAACGGATATCATCGACCGATTTGTGCAGTGTGATTTGCCCTTTGTTGAGGAAAATCACATCGTCCAACACTTTCTCAATATCAGAAATCAGATGGGTTGAAATCAAAACCGTGCTGGTTTCACTGTAATTGGTGAGTATGGTACTCAGGATATAGTCGCGGGCTGCGGGATCGACGCCGCCGATTGGCTCGTCGAGCAGATACAGATCCGCTTCACGGCTCATCACCACAACAAGCTGGATTTTCTCCTTTGTGCCCTTGGACATGCTCTTGAGCGTATCATTTGGCTGGATGCCGAGATGCGTCAACATCTGTGCGGCTTTGTCGAGATTGAAATCTTTATAGAAATCTGCAAAGAATTTCAACAGATCGTTTGCCGTCATCCAGTCGCTCAGATACGTGCGCTCTGGCAGATAGGACACCTGCGCATGGGTTTCGATGCCCGGCAGGTTTCCGGCGATGCGGATTTCCCCAGCGGTGGGCGTCAACAGACCGTTGGCCAGTTTTATGAGTGTAGACTTGCCGCTCCCGTTTGGACCCAGCAGACCTACGATGCGTCCGCGTTCCAGTGCGAATGTAATGTTTTCCAGTGCGGGTTTATTTCCGTAGCTTTTGCACAGTCCGGTGCACTGCAAAATAGGTTCATTTGCCATAATTTACCCCTCCTTGATTGCCTGGCGAATCAGTTCTACAGTTTCTTCCGCAGAATAGCCCATGTCCTTCATGGAGGACAAAAAGATGTGTATCTGTTCCATAGCCAGTTCCTTTCTCTTTTTTGTGATTTGTTCCGTACGGTCGGTGACAAACCGTCCGGCGGTACGCTGCGAATATAACAGTCCGGTGCGCTCCAATTCTGCCAGCGCACGCTGCATGGTATTGGGATTGACGCTCGCTTCTGCTGCCAGATCACGCACGGATGGCAGGCGGCTGCCTGCTGCCAGTGTGCCGGATGTGATGGCCAGTGTGATGGTATCCATCAACTGCAAATAGATCGGGCGGTCATCGGAAAGATTCCATTGCATAGGCATCCTCTCTTTCAGTATTATTGTACTAATTGGTTGATACAATAATACAATATAAATCCCCAATTGGCAAGAGGATTTTCAAAATTTTTTTGAAAAATTTTTGTGCGTATGAGTTTTGCACAAAAACAAAAGAAATTGCCGTAGACAATGCAAAAAAACGACGTATTATGTACACGTGAGCTGTTAAAAGTCATCGATAGAGAGGAGGAATGCCTTTGGCGCAAACAAAGAACAGCCGCAGTCGGAGCAAAAAAACACATGGGGATCGCGTCCGTGATATCCTGTGCGACCATTCGCCGGAGGCGGCGCAATGTCTGTGTGATATGCTGGAGGATGATTCGCTCACCGGCACGGCGCGTGTCGGCGTTGCCAAGGAAATTTTGGAACGCACGGTTGGCAAGGGGCAATTGCCGGAAACACAGCAGTCACAGGTGGAAGAGAAATTTGAGCTGGTGCTTAAGGTGGTGGAATAATGGAGCTTTCCGTCACCCGACGTCAACTGGAATTTATCCGCTCCACAGCGTTTGAAACGCTGTTCGGCGGTGCGGCGGGCGGCGGCAAAAGCTATGCGCAACTCATTGATGCGTTGATTTTTGCCTTGCATTATTCCGGTTCCAAACAGCTTGTGCTGCGGCGCACATTCCCCGAACTCAAGCGTTCGCTCATTCAGGTTTCATTGTCATTGTATCCGACACACATCGCTACGTATGGTGAGACCAGCCACAGATGGAAATTTGTCAACGGCTCGGTCATCGAATTCGGCTCGTGTGACAGTGAAAACGATGTGACGAAATATCAGAGCGCGGAATATGACGTGGTCCGGTTCGATGAACTGACACATTTTACAAAATTTCAATTTACGTATTTGCTTTCACGTGTGCGCGGCGTCAACGGATATCCCAAACAAGTCAAATCTTCCACCAATCCCGGCGGTGTGGGACATGGTTGGGTCAAGGCGCGGTATATTGATTGCCTGGTTCCGGGTGAAGAGCGGGATGGGAAATTGTTTCTGCCCGCCCGTGTGCAGGACAATGCGTTTTTGATGAAACATGATCCGGACTATGTGCACCGGCTGGAACTGCTTGATGAGCGCAGCCGGAAGGCATTGCTCTATGGGCGATGGGATCTGTTTGAAGGACAGTATTTTGGTGAATTTTCGACAGAATTGCATGTGTGCACACCGCCTGATCCGCTTCCTGATTGGTGGAAGAGGTATCTGGCAATTGACTACGGTTTGGATATGCTTGCGGCGCTTTGGATTGCGCTGGCACCGGATGGTACCGCTTGGGTTTACCGAGAAGTGTATCGTTCCGGATTGATTATTTCCGAAGCAGCAGAGGCTATTTGTACGGCGGAGGCGGGAGAGCACATTGATCAACGGCTTGCTCCACCCGACCTGTTTCATCGCAGGCAGGAAACGGGGCGTTCTGCCATCGATATTTTCGCGGAAACCGGGTTGTATTTTGACCGGGCAATGGGAGAACGCGTGGCGGGTTGGTATGCCGTGAAAGAATATTTGCGTCCGTTTGACGATGAGCAAGGCATTCATACGGCAAAGCTGAAAATCAGCCCGGTATGCAAAAACCTCATCCGGACATTGCCACTGCTGACTACCGATCCCGCAAATCCCAATGATACAGCCAATTCGCCGCATGAATATACGCATGCGCCCGATGCACTGCGCTATTTTGCTGCGACAGTACAACCGGATGGAGATGCGTGGCGACCGAATCGGTATGACGGCGATGTAGGCGCATTCCTCGCCTACGAAGGGTAATAGGAGGAACATATGGAATATATCATTTGCTGCTTGTGCAGCTTGCTGTGTTTTATCTGCGGCATGTGGGCGGCGCATGGTCTGCCCCAGCTTTTGCAGCGCAATCAGCCGGAGGAGACATGGAGTGAAGCCGATGATGCGCTCAGCCGCGATATCGCGGCACTGCTTGCGTATACCGGACCAAAGAAGGAGGAGGATGCCGATGAGGACGCCTGAATCAGTCTGGCAGGAATATCAGCGCGGTGTAGATTACAACAACCGGATCGATCTGTATGACCGTGTGAAGACCAATGAAAATTTTTTTGTCGGACGGCAGTGGGAGGGGCTGAACGTCACAACGCTTGACCCATTGATTTTCAATGTATTGCGGCGTGTCGTCAATCTGTTTATCTCCATGTTGGTGTCGGATGACATTGCAGTCACGGCACAACCCTATCAGAATACACCGGATGCGGAGACCATGCAGAAGGTGATAGACCGCGCGGTATCGTCTGTCATTGAACGCGCCGGCGTCAAGAGCAAAAACCGGTATATGCTGCGCAATGCCTGTGTGGACGGGGACGGGTGTTTTTACATTCGATTTGACCCGGATAAAGACAGTGGGCAAGGTGTGCAGGGCGATATCGAAGTCGACGTCATCGAAAATACCGATGTTTTTTTCGGCAATCCTGCTTCGGATGATGTTCAGCGGCAGCCGTATATTCTTCTGTCTATGCGGCGTGCAGTGGAAGAGGTGCGCCGCGAGGCGATGCAACGCGGTATGAGCCAGGAGGATGCGGAAGGTATCCAGCCGGACAGTTTGCTCGAACCGCAGTATGATCCGCAAACCGAGGACACAGACAACATGGTGACGGTGTTGTTGCGTATGCAGCGCACGGAGGATGGCATCGCGTTTTTTAAATGTACCCAACATGTGGTCATCATGCCGGAGATTGTCACGCCATACCGTCGATATCCGGTGGCGTATATGAGTTGGGAGCGTGTCAAACACTGCTATCACGGCGCGTCGCCTGTTACAGAAGCCATCCCCAATCAAATTGCCATCAACAAACTGTATTCGATGTATGTCCAGTGTATCAAACATGTCGCCTTCCCGAAAATCATTTATGACATGACGCGCTTTCCCAACGGATATTCATCGGACATTGGAAAGGCAATTGGTATGCGCGGCAATCCCAATGAGGCCATTCTTGCCGCATTCCGTGCGCCGGAAATTTCTACGCAGGTCATGGCGCTGTTGTCTCAGATGATGGAAGACACGATGGAACTGATGGGTGCATCGGATGCGACCCTCGGCAATGTCAAACCGGATAATACCTCTGCCATTGTCACCGTACAACAGGCAACCATCGCGCCACTGGAGTTGGTCCGCATGGAGTTTTACCGCTTTGTCGAGGACGTGGTGCGTATTTTTGTCGATCTGATGCGCGTGCATTACGGTTGCAGAAATGTGTATGTTGTCGGTGATGCGGGCGAACAGACGACATTGCGCTTTGATTTCGATACGCTTGAAACCACGGCGCTGGAACTCAATGTCGAGGTCGGTTCCAGTGCATATTGGTCGGAGACCATGCAGACGACGACCAATGACAACCTGTTGGAACGCGGAATCATCACCGATCCGGTGTTGTATGTTGAGAACATTCCGGACAGCCAGATCCGCGGCAAATCCCGCCTGCTGCGTGCACTGCGCGAACAGCGGGAACACGGACAGATACAGGCTGCGTCAGGTGAGGGCGTCAAACCGGATGCGGTGCAAACCGCACAGCAATAAGAGGAGGTTGATTCTATGAAGAACAAAAATCATTTCATTCCGCAGATTGCTGCGGCACAGCAGAACGCCGAAGAACTGCCACTGACAGACAGCGATGAGCAGTTGTATGCCGTCACCGTCGATGGACAAACGGTTGAACTGACATTGGAGCAGCTCATTGCCGCTGCGGAACAGGGGCTTTCCAAAGCCAATCATGCGGCGCGCCGTGAGCAGATCGCCGGTGAGCAGCCGAATGGCAATGCCTATCAGGCATTTTTGGATGAGTATCCGGATATCCGCCCGGATGAGATCCCGCCGGAGGTGTGGGACAGTGCAAACCGGTCGGGAGACCTGTTGGGCGCATACCGCATCTATGAGATCCGAAAGCTGCGCGAGGAACTGGAGGATCTGCGCAAAAATGTGGACAACCGCCGTATGGATGTCGGTTCTGCGCGTTCCGATGGGGAAGCTACAATCACAGATCCCATCATTCTCGCATTGATGGGAAAGGGTTAAGGAGGAAACATCATGGCAGTCAATTTAGCGACCAAATATTCCAGCCAGATTGCGGAAGTCTTTACCGCAGGCTCGTTCATCAAGGGAAAAACATCCAGTTCCTTTGACTTGACTGGCGTCAAAACGCTCAAGGTGTATACCCCGGTCACTGTGCCGGAGGTAGATTATACCCGTGAGGGGCTCAATCGCTATGGTACAGTCACTGAAATGCAGGATATCGTGCAGGAACTCAAAATGACGCAGGATAAAGCATTCACACTGACCATCGATAAGGGAAACAATCTCGATCAGAACATGACCAAAAAAGCGGCGGATATGCTCCGTTTGCAGATCAATGAACAGTCCACACCGGCGGCGGATAAATATGCGCTGCGCCGGTTTGCCACGATGGCGGGGACCATTGATACGGTCAGTGAAGCGCCGACCAAAGATACCATTGTTGAGCTGATTGCCACCGGTGCACAAATACTGGATGACAGCCTGGTTCCCAATGGCGACCGTTATGTCTATGTCACCAGCGAAGTATACAAGATGATCAGCTTGTCTCCGGAGTTCACCGGATTGGAAGGTCTGGGTGTAAAATCAGTTGGAAAGGGTGTATGCGGCGAAATCTCCGGTTTGAGTATCGTGCGCGTTCCCAAAAGTTACATGCCGGACGGCTGTTATTTCCTCATCACACATAAAAATGCTGTGCTGATGCCGTATAAAATCTCTGACGCGAAGGTGCACAATGATCCAGTCGGCGTGTCTGGCGCACTGATTGAAGGACGGCATTATTATGATGCGTTTGTCCTGGGCGCCAAGTCTGCCGGTGTGTATGCGCTGGTGCTCGCGGCAAACAAACTGGCGTTGCCAACCATCACCATCAGCAGTTCCAGTGCGACCATCAGCAAGCCATCTGGTGCGGCAGAGGTGCGCTATACAGTCGATGGCACGGACCCGCGCTATTCCGACAGCGCAAAAGTGTATTCTTCCGCAGTGACTGTATCGAGTGGAACCATTGTGCGTGCAGCGGCGTTTGCAGATGATAAATTCACATCTTCGGTTGCAGAAAAGACGGCATAACATCCTGCCGCTCAGGACACAGAGCCGGGTACAGATGTACCCGGCTACCCGTCTGACGGATAGAAAGGAGGATACGCATTGATCGGCAGACAAGTATATGAGCAGGCATTGGTGCTGCTCGGCATGGAACACAATGATGTGCCGTGGATGGAGAACATGGCGGCGGGGTGTATCAGCCAGATGCTGGCAGATCGGCTGTATGAGCAACGTGCCCTGTGCTGCGCACAGGATAAGATACCGCCTGACATCCCGCCCGTGCTGGACGATCTGGATGAGGAAATTCCCTATGACGAGTTATTTGTACGCGAATGCTTTCCGTATGGATTGGCGGCACTGCTCGTTGCTGAGGATGACCGCACCATGTTTAATTGGCTGATGAGTGAATATGAACGGCATGCCGCCTATTATGCGCCATGTATGCTGACAGATTTGCAGGAGGCAGACGAATGAGCGCATCCTATCAGTTCCCCGAGACAGATGCCGTGCAGGAGATTGTTGTCGAACGATTTGCCGGTGTGGATTTTGCCTCCCATCAGACCAAAGTGGACTGGGCACGTTCTCCCGATGCCTGCAATATGATTGCAAATGATACCTTTTTCCCGGTCAAGCGCACAGGATATCGCAAGGTGTGCAAATTTAACGGCAAAATTTGGGGGCTGCACCGGTTTGAAACAGATACGTTGTGCCATGAGAGGACAAACCTGTGGCGGTTGGAGGCCGATGGCATACATACCCGATTGTATGCCGATATGAATCAAGCCCCATCGACGTCGTTCCTGATGGGAGGGAAATTGTGGCTGCTCGATGGGAAGACCTATCTCGTCTATGACGGCGAAACGGTGCAACCTGTGCGCGACATCGCCTATGTACCCACGACAACCATCGGCGCGCCGCCCGAGGGAGGCGGAACCAGTTTGGAAGCGGTTAATCTGCTCACACCCAAACGCATCAATACATTTGTCGGCGACGGCACAAGCAAGGTATTTCAACTCGATTGCACGAATATTGACCTGGAAAGCACGCAGTGTACAGAATTTCCCATCCAAATGGTCAATACGGTCACCGGGGAAGTCACATTTGAAGAAGCGCCGCCCGACGCAGGAGGGCTGGCCAATGTGATCATTTCCTTTTCCAAAACAACCGAACATCCCAGCATTGACCGCTGCCGTATCTGCGGGCTGTATGGCGGAAAAAATGACACCCGTGTCTTTCTCTCAGGCAATCCCGATGAGCCAAATTGTGACTGGCAATCCGGATTGTATGATCCCACCTATTTCCCTGATACCGGATATACACGCATTGGTTCGGATGCATCGGAAATCATGGGATATGCCAGGCAATATGACACACAAGTGGTACTCAAATCTGATGGGCAGGATGCAAAACAATATTTGCGCACATTTGCTCTGGATGAAAATGATAAACCGAGCTATCCGCTCTTACAGGGCGCGGAAGCGGCGGGCGCTGTGAGCCGGTATGCCATTCATGTGCTGGAAGGTATGCCGATATACCTTTCGCCCCAGGGTGTAATGGGTATTTTTGGAACCAATGTATCAGAATACCGAACCGTCGCAGGCATATCCCAGCGCATTGACCCACGTCTGGTACAGGAAACCTTGAAAGATGCAGTGGCATGTGTCTGGGAAGGGAAATATTATCTCGCTGTCGGCGGGCATTGTTATGTTGCAGACAGCAGACAGGTGGAAAACAGCATACCTGAATGGTATTATTGGGACAATATCCCGGCAGCATGTTTTCTTGCGGACAGCGTGGATGGAAGGCTGTGGTTCGGCACGGCAGACGGGCGTGTCTGTGCGTTTTGCCGGGAAACAGATGTAAATGCATATCTGGATGACGGAAAACCAACTTGTGCCCGTTGGGTCACCCCATTTTCCGCATTGGGCGTGTGGAACCGCACAAAAACCATTCTTTCCTGCCGTCCGCTGCTCATGCCATATGGATACTCAGGCGCAGATATCTGGTATCGCACCGAGAATCTGTGCGCATGTGTTGATTCCGTGGAATTTTCACAGTTTTCCTTTTCACATGTGGATTTTTCAAACTTTTCATTTTATTCTGCGGCGGCAGCTGTACCGGTGCCAGTGCGACGGCGTGTGCGGCGCGCCTATCTGTTTCAACTGATTGTGCGCAATGACGGCGCAGAACCATTTGGTTTGCTTGGAATGACATTGCGTTATCAGGTGCGTACACCCGTGCGGGATATATAGGAAAGGACATGGATTATGCAATCTTTGAATATTGAGGAATTATACCGTGCAGCGGAACGAAGCCGCTTGAATGCCTTTGAATCTGCACGGCAGGACAGTTTGAAACGTTTGCAGAGCAGTTTGGATGAAATTGGCGCATCGTATCGCAGCAGTGTGACACAGGCGCAGACTGCCTCGCGGCTGTCTGCATTGGGACAGGAAGAAAAGCTGGCGGCAGCGGGCTTGAGCAGTGGTGGAATGTATGCTGCACCTACCTCCGGCTATACGGAAACAGCTCGTGTGTCATCGGACAATAACCTGCGCACCAATCTGAACAATTTGTCAGCGGCGCGGTTACAACAGGAACAGCAAGCGCGAAATGCGACCAATACCGAAATTGCACAGGCCCGGCAGAATTATGAAAACAGTGCGGCGGATATCCGGATGCAGCAGGCACAGGCGCAGATCGATCAATATAACACAGACCGCGAATACAATTATAATGTGCGCGTGACGGCATACCAACAGGCCATGCAGCGCTGGCAGACCTATGGGATTGTGCTTCCGGCAGATGCTTCGATTTTAGGCGTCCCGGCGGGGACGCGCACTGCGTCGAGCGCATATGACAATGCGAAGCTGGCGCTTGATCGCTGGAAAGCCCTGCTCTGAGCGAGAAAAAATCCCGCAAAAGGAAAATTTTCCTTTTGCGGGATTTTGATATCGTTTAAATAAAACTCACGTAGTTGCAGCTGGTGGCGTGGATGATTTGCCGCCCATGACCATTTTAAGCAGGATCGGGGTAATCAGCGTCGTGACGATGACGACCAGAATGACTGGGGCGAACAGGGTATCGGATACCAAACCGACAGCAGCGCCTTTCTGTGCGACAATCAATGCAACTTCGCCGCGCGATACCATACCGACGCCGACACACAGTGATTCATGGTTCGTGAACTTGCAGAGCTTTGCGCCCAGACCGCAACCCAGGATTTTGGAAAGAATTGCAATCACCAGCAACAACAGTGCAAACAACAACAACATAGGTGTCAGACCGGCCAGATTGGTCTTGATGCCAACGCTGGCAAAAAATACCGGTGCGAACAACATATAGGAGCAGATATCGATCTTGCGGGCGACATAATCGCGGATATTGGATAGATTGCACAACAAAAGTCCGGCAAAATATGAGCCGGTGATATCAGCGACACCGAAGAAATGTTCCGCACAGTACGACAGCAGGAAACAGAATGCCAGTGCATAGATTGCTACCCGGCGGTGCATTTTTGCGGCAAACGACTTGCTCAAATGCTTGAAATATTTGTAGACAACAAAACCGACAATGGCGATAAAGACGAAGAACAGCACGATTTTGATGAGTACAGTGCTGATCTGTACATCCGGATTGGTGAAGCTGGAGACGATGGTCAGCACGACAATGCCCAGGATGTCATCGATAACAGCGGCGCCGAGAATCGCGGTGCCAACTTTCCCTTTCAGCTTGCCCAACTCGCGCAGGGTTTCGACTGTAATACTGACCGATGTTGCAGTCAGGATGACGCCGACGAAAAGTGCTTTTAGGAAATATAGCGGATCATTCGCGCTGTCGAAGAAGATGAGATACAGCGCGGTGCCCCCGACCAACGGGACAATGACACCGGCACACGCGATGACCAGCGAGGCAAGACCTGTTTGTTTCAGTTCCTGCAGATCCGTTTCCAGACCGGCCGAGAACATCAGCATAATGACGCCGATTTCGGCGATGACAGTGATAAAACTGTCTTCAATTACGAGGTTCAGAACAGACGGTCCAAGAACCAGACCGGCAACCAATGCGCCCACAACCTGAGGCATTTTGACCTTGCCGGAAGCCAACCCCAGAACTTTTGTAGACAGAAGGATGATGGCAAGCACGAGAAGAAATGTGTAGGATGTCATAAATACAACCCTTCTTTCGATTGAAATTGTGAAAACAGTACAAAGAATATCTCCTTACAATTTCAACATTATACATGGTTTCAATTTTAAAATCAAGAAAGTGGCTTGGCATAACCGCCAACTGCAAAACGATTAAAAAGTTGAAAATTAACGAAAAAAAATAGAACCATCTAATTTAGATGGTTCTGTTTGTGTCAAATCAGAAAAAATATTTTTTTTGTTGGCACATGTGTTAAAAAAACGCCAAAAAATTACAATGAAATCACAATGGAGTGGAATGTTTTTCCATCGCATCGAGGAATCCACAGTCATTTTCAATGCAGCGGTTAAAATTGGCCAACAAATCGCCGTCAACATTGCGATTGAGGAACAGATTTTCCAACTTTTCCAACAATATATTCATCAGAGCGGCTGACTGAATGAAGGTGCGGAAATTGGAACTTTTCTGTGCACTGCGGAATTTTGAAATGTCCTCTGTGATGAAAGCAACAATGGCTTCCGCATCAGCCAGAACGCCTTCTGCCAGTGCATAGGGACGTGTCCGCTGAAGGAAATATTTATTCCCCTTGGTGATATTGAATACGTAATCAACCTCGAAACCGTCATCCAGCTCGAATTTTACGATGTGCATGATGCTGTTGATTTCACGGATCGAACACGCGCCCAACTGTCTCAAACGGACATTGATGACGTCGCCGGTAATCGAATTTGCATTCATGATAAATACGCTCCATTCTGCCGCAGGTTGCGGCGTACCGTATCGTTCCTGACGATCAGTAACGGATCAGCAGGAAAGCAGTTGAAATGATGATAGAAATGATCATGAGGGGGAAACCGACCTTGAGGTAGCTCATAAATGTGATCGGATAACCGTTTTTATTGCTGATGCCGGACAGAACAACGTTGGCAGATGCGCCGATGAGCGAACCATTGCCGCCCAGGCATGCGCCCAGAGAAATGGCCCACCAGAACGAAGTGACATCCACGCCGGATTGCTGCATGGTCAGAATCATGGGAATCAGCGTTGCGACAAAGGGGATGTTGTCCAAAAATGCAGAGAAGATGGCAGACAGCCACAACAGAAGCAGCATTGTGACCAATGTATCGCCGTGTGTGACAGCAATCAGGGCTTCTGCCAGCATCTGAATGATACCGGTTTCCTGAAGACCGCCGACAACGATGAACAATCCGATGAAGAACAGGATGGTTGTCCATTCTACATTTGCAATGATATCTTCTGGGTCCTGCTTGCCGATGAGCAGCATGATAACGGCGGCGGACAGCGCGATGACAGAGGATTCAACACCCAACATGCTGTGCAGCACAAAGCAGACAGCGACAAGAATTACCATCACGACGCTTTTTTTGATGAGCGCTGGATCCTTGATGGCTTTGCGTTCATCGAGCTCCATGACAAGCGCAGTTTTTTCCGCATCGACTTTGAGGTTTCTGCCATACAGGAAACGGAAGCAAAGAATCATTGCAATCATGATGAAGATGACAGCAACGCCCGTATTGCAGACAAAATCCATAAATGACAGACCGGCTTCCGAACCGATCATGATGTTCGGAGGGTCGCCGATGAGGGTGGCGGTACCGCCGATATTGGATGCCATCATCTGCGTCATCAGGAATGGAATTGGATTGATCTCCAAAATCTGTGTGATGGCGATGGTCATCGGACCGATCAACAGGACTGTGGTAACGTTATCCAGGAATCCGGACAACACTGCTGTGATCAGAACAAACAGTACCATGATGCGCCATGGATCACCCTTTGCAATCTTCGCAGATTTGATTGCAATATACTCAAAAATACCGGAATTTTTCACGACTGCCACGAACAGCATCATACCGATCAGGACGCCAAGCGTGTTAAAGTCTATGTAGCCTATCGCAGAATCGACACTGAGAATGCCGGTCAAAAGAAGTACAACAGCGCCGGTGAGCGCGGCAACAGTACGGTGCACCTTTTCCGTCATAATAGACACGATGACGATCAGGAAAATGACAATGGTGGCAATCTGGATGGTAGACATGATTCATACCTCCCTTGAGTTTGAATGCAGCGGCAAATAAAAATGCCGGACGCATATGGACGCGATGCTTCACGACAGCTTTTGTCATATGCCGGAAGTTGTCGTTTTCGCACTTAACAGTTAGAAATTATACGCGCGCTGTATTTGAATTTCAAGGGGGATATGTGCTAAAAATATGAATAAAATACGCTAAAAAACCGTTAACAGAGGATTAAAGTTATTCAAATAAAAAGAGGTTTGTTAAAATTAAAACAATTGGTATTGCATAAAGGAACAAAATGTTTGATCTGACACACAATTGCCCGCAGCATGTATGGGGTTTGAAAAAGGAACATCAGCAAGAGAGAAAGACCCGGCAACCAGCGCCGGGTCTTTCGAAGTGCATAAGTAAAAAATTACGCCTGAGTAATAGCGCCAACTGGACAGTTGCCAGCGCAGGAACCACAATCAATGCAAGCGCCCGCGTCGATTACGTAGCTGCTGTCGCCCTGGGAGATAGCGCCAACTGGGCACTCGCCAGCGCAAGAACCACAGCTGATGCAAGCATCACTGATCTGATAAGCCATTGTGTAGCACCTCCTATAATGATTTCACCTATATTGTACCACAAAGCCGAGAAAAAACAACTCCATTTTTGGAACTTACAGAAAAAAGAAATTAGAAAACACACGTCTAAAAGAGGAAAAAGTGGGTAAAGATAAAACAGGAAGCAATGGAAAGTGAGGGAAAGTGATGGAATTTCAGGGTTCGTTTGACGCAGGGGCAAAACAGGCACTGGCGATTTCTGCCAGAAGAGCGGGGCTTTTGGGAAAAAATATAGTGGGAACGGAACATTTGCTGTTGGGATTGGCGTCGCGGCGCAATACCCCTGCCGGAAAGCTGCTCGCACAGGCAGGCGTGGGAAGTTGGCGCAGCTTGTATTATACCGCACGGTTGACGGGCAGTGGATTTCCTGTGCGCCATCCTGAACGGGTGAGCAAAAATTTGCACAGTGTGCTGCGGCAGGCAGCGCAGTCCGCTGGGCGCAGCCAGGTCGGGGATGGACATTTGTTGTGTGCACTGCTCGGCTGCCGCGATTGCACGGCGCGGCGTGTCATGGAAAAAATGGATGCAGATATTCCCGCGCTGGAGCGGCAGACGGGGATTTCTATCACACAGGAACCCGCGGGCTGGCGTACAGTCGGACGGTTGGCATCCACGTCTGCTTTAGATCGCTATGCGACCGATCTGACCGAAATGGCACGCATTGGCAAGCTTGACCCGGTCATCGGGCGAGAGGATGAATTGTTTCGTCTGATGATGATTTTACAGCGGCGGACGAAAAACAATCCGGTGCTGCTGGGCGATCCGGGTGTAGGGAAAACGGCGGTGGCAGAAGCGTTTGCACTGGCCATTGTCAACGGCAATGTGCCGGATGAACTGAAAGGCGCGCGGCTGCTGTCGATCGATATGGCGAGCCTGATCTCCGGAACTAAATACCGCGGTGAATTTGAAGAACGGCTCAAAACGATTGTGCGTGAACTGAGCGCGTCGCATAACATCATCGCCTTCATTGATGAAGTACACACGCTGGTGGGCGCGGGTTCGGCAGAAGGCGCCATTGATGCGTCCAATTTGCTCAAGCCGGCGCTGGCGCGCGGCGAGATCCGGCTCATTGGCACGACGACGGTGGAAGAATATCATAAAACAATCGAAAAAGATGCGGCGCTTGAACGCCGGTTCCAGCGCATTGACGTCGCTGAACCGGATGAACAGGGCGCAGAAGAAATTCTGCGCGGGCTTGCGCCGCGGTATGAACAGCACCATGGTGTACGCATTGCAGAGAATGCGTTGTGTGCCGCTGTGCGCATTTCTATCCGCACACGCCCGGAGCGGCACTTGCCGGATAAGGCGATTGATTTGCTCGATGAGACCTGTGCGGCGGTGCATCTGCAAGGCGGCAAGCTGGTGACGGAAAAAGAAATTGCGCAGACAGCGCAGCGGTTTGGCGGTTTTACTGACACGGCAGAAGGGGACGATGCAGCGCGTTTGCTGCGGTTAGAAGATGAACTGCGGCGCACTGTGATTGGGCAGGAGAATGCCGTACAGGCAATTTGCCGCGCGGTACGTCGCGGCGGTGCAGGATTGCGGGATGAAGCGCGCCCGGTGGCGGCACTGCTGCTGGCCGGACCGACCGGTGTGGGAAAAACATCTGTCTGTACGGCGCTTGCGCGCACATTGTTTGGTCGGGATGGACTCATTCGGATCGATTTGTCGGAATATCAGCAGCCGCATGATGTTTCCCGTCTGATCGGTGCACCTCCCGGTTATAAAGGATATGGGGAAGGCGGGCAGTTGACGGAAAAGATTCGCCGCCGTCCGCGTTCTGTCGTTTTGTTCGACGAGGTGGAAAAGGCGCATCCCGATGTACTGCGGCTGATGCTCCGCCTGCTGGAAGACGGGCAGTTGACAGATGCAGAAGGACGTTGTGCGGATTTTCGACATGCAGTGATTGTGTTGACCTCTAATCTGGGCAGTGGCAGCCGGGGACGGGCAGTCGGATTCTCCGCGGGCGGTGACGGGCAGCGGAACAGCCGTGTCAGAGAGGAAGCGCAGCGTGTGCTTCAACCGGAACTCGCAGCGAGATTGGATGATATCATTGTTTTTTCAGCGTTGACACAGACAGATTGTGCGGCAATTGCTGCACGGGAGCTGTCACTGTTGGCAAAACGATGTCTTGCACGTGGCACACGTTTGACCTGGGATGAAACGGTGGAACAGGCGTTGGGCATTGTGGACCGGGCGCGCGGTGCACGTGCCGTGCGTGATGAGGTGGCACGGAAAGTCACCGACCCGCTTGCAGGACTTCTGTTGTCCGGCAAAGCGGGGCGCCGGGTGGAAATCCAGACGGCAGATGGTGAGGTGACCCTGTCTGTATGTGAAAACAGTGCGATGTTATCCGGCGCATAAAATGGGATACAGTTGATATCTGGGACAGAGGTATATTCCTGCGGGGATATACCTCTGTTTTTTATAAATGGCTTGACATTTGACAGGTTGGCTTTATATACTACTGAAAAGACACGGATATGAATGATAAAATCAAGGGAGGCGAAAGAGATGGAACGCGAACAGTTGGGTTCCAGATTGGGGTTTATTCTGTTGTCAGCAGGCTGTGCCATTGGCATCGGCAATGTGTGGAAATTTCCGTATATGGTCGGGCAGCATGGCGGCGGCATCTTTGTATTGTGTTATATTTTCTTTTTGGTTGTGCTTGGGCTGCCAATTAGGACGATGGAATTTTCGGTTGGGCGTGCGAGCCGGAAAAGTCCCATCCGGTCATTTCAGGTATTGGAAAAACCGGGACAGAAATGGCATATTCACGGCGTCATTGCGATGATCGGCAATTATTTGCTGATGATGTTTTATTCTGTCGTTTCGGGTTGGATGCTGTATTATTTTTACCTGACAGCGACAGGCGCATTTGAAGGAGCATCTACACAGCAAGTGCAAGCCATTTTTGATGATATGCTGGGACAACCGAGTACATTGATCATCTGTATGGCAATTGTTGTCATTGCAGGCATGGTGATCAATTCCATGGGATTACAAAAAGGATTGGAACCGATCACAAAAGTGATGATGATCAGCTTGATGGTGTTGATGTTGATTCTGGCGGTTAACAGTATCCTGTTGGACGGCGGTCAGGAAGGGTTGGCTTTTTATCTCCAACCAGATATTGAACGGGCACGTGAGATTGGCCTGGGCAATACCATTGTCGGTGCAATGAATCAGGCATTTTTTACGCTGAGCTTAGGCATCGGTTCTATGGCGATTTTTGGAAGTTATATTGGCAAAGATCACGCATTGTTGGGGGAATCGATCCGTGTCGGTGTGTTGGATACATTTGTTGCACTGACTGCCGGGTTTATTATTTTTCCGGCATGCTCAGCGTTCGGCGTGGAGGCGGGCAGCGGTCCAAAATTGATTTTCCTGACGCTGCCCAATATTTTCAACCATCTGCCCTTTGGACGGTTATGGGGCAGTTTATTCTTTATCTTTTTGACGTTTGCAGCGTTTTCCACCGTGCTTGCGGTGTTTGAAAATATTATTTCATGCGGTATGGATTTGACCGGATGCAGCCGTAAAAAATCGTGCATGGTCAATCTGGTGCTATTGTTTGTGCTGTCTGTGCCGTGTGCACTGGGCTTTAACGTGTGGTCCAATATTCAACCATTTGGCGCCGGCTCGACCATTATGGATCTGGAGGACTTTCTTGTCAGCAATATTCTGCTGCCACTCGGTTCGTTGGTCTATCTGATGTTCTGTACGAGCAGGCATGGTTGGGGATGGAATGCTTTCCGGGAGGAAGCCAATACCGGTAAGGGTGTGAAAATGCCGAATATACTCCGGGGTTATTGCACCTATGTCCTGCCGATTATTGTGCTGGTGATTTTTGTTATCGGTATTCGCGATAAATTTTTCTGAGACGATAAAACGATCTCATCGGACAGATTTTCCATCGGATGCGGAAATAACGCACATGTTTTTTGTCCAAACTATCGGTTGACAACAAAAACAGTGTGTTGTACAATAAAAAATACGAATAGACAAAAGGCGTTGAAGGGAACGCATAAACCGCGCAGATCGTGTCTGCAGAGAGTGGATGCACAAGCTGAGAGCATTCATGGCCGAGGCGGTTTTCATGCAACCGCTCCCGGAGCTTCGCAGGGGAACAGAAAGTATCTTGCGACGGATTCCGCACGTTATAGCGGCAATGAGCGGGCACAGCGCAGGGTTGTGCCAAGCAGGGTGGAACCGTGAGATGAATTGTCATCCCACCCCTGATTTGAGTCAGGGGTGGGATTTTTTTCTGCCCCCGTGAAAATAAGGAGGAATTTTTTCATGGCAGACAATCAATATACGTTTGAAAATGAGCAGTACCGCAAAACCTATTGGCATACCTGCTCACATATTCTGGCGCAGGCAGTCAAACGCCTGTATCCGGAGGTAAAACTCGCCATTGGTCCGTCGATTGACAACGGCTTCTATTATGACCTGGATTCCCCGATTGCGTTCACCCCGGAGATCATGGAAAAGATTGAGGCGGAAATGCGCAAGATCTGTAAGGAAAAGCTCAAGCTGGAACGTTTTGAGCTGCCGCGTGAACAAGCGCTGGAATTCATGAAAGACGAACCGTATAAAATCGAACTCATCAATGACTTGCCGGAGGATGCGGTTATTTCATTCTATAAACAGGGCGAATTTACCGATCTGTGTGCCGGTCCGCATCTGGATTCCACTGGTCGCGTCAAGGGCAATGCCATCAAGTTGACCGCATGTAATGCAGCATATTGGCGCGGCGATTCCAACCGTGAAACGCTCCAGCGTATTTATGGCATTGCATTTCCAAAGAAAGATCAATTGGATGAATACCTCGCAAAGATTGAAGAGGCAAAACGCCGTGACCATCGCAAACTGGGCAAGGAGCTTGGTCTGTTTACCCTGATGGAAGAAGGTCCGGGTTTCCCATTCTTCCTGCCCAAGGGCATGGTTTTGCGCAATACGCTCATTGATTATTGGCGTGAAGTGCATAAACGATATGGATATGTTGAGATCTCTACCCCGATGATGCTCAATCGCGGTTTATGGGAGCGTTCCGGCCATTGGGATCACTATAAGGAAAATATGTATACGACAGTCATCGATGACGTGGATTTTGCGATCAAACCGATGAACTGTCCCGGTGGTATGCTGGTTTACAAGTCAGAGCCGCATTCCTATCGCGACTTGCCGCTGCGTGTCGGAGAATTGGGATTGGTTCACCGCCATGAGCTTTCCGGTGCATTGCATGGGTTGTTCCGTGTCCGTTGCTTCACGCAGGATGACGCGCATATCTTCATGACCTGGGATCAGATGAAGGATGAGATCAAGAATGTCGTCAAGCTGTTCGATGAAGTCTATTCTGTCTTCGGTCTGGAATATGCAATTGAGGTTTCTACCATGCCGGAAGACCATATGGGTGACGAAAAGGATTGGGATTTTGCCACGGAGACGCTGAAAGCTGCGGTTTCCGAGATGGGCAAGAGCTATGTGATCAACGAAGGTGACGGTGCATTCTATGGTCCAAAGCTGGACTTCCATCTGGCGGATTCGCTGGGACGTACCTGGCAGTGTGGTACGATCCAGTTGGATATGCAGCTTCCGGAACGCTTTGAGTTGGAATATACTGGCGCAGATGGTGAAAAGCATCGCCCCGTGATGATCCATCGCGTTGTACTCGGCTCGATTGAGCGCTTTATCGGCGTCATTACCGAACATTTTGCAGGCGCATTTCCAACCTGGCTCGCTCCGGTTCAGGTCAAGGCACTGCCGGTTACCGACCGCACGGCGGTTTATGCCGATGAGGTTGAACAGGCATTGACTGCCGCAGGCTTCCGTGCGGAGGTCGATCATCGCAGTGAAAAGCTGGGCTATAAGATCCGCGAGGCACAAGCGCAGAAAGTTCCATATATGTTGGTTCTGGGTGACAAGGAGCAGGAAAACGGCACAGTTTCTGTTCGTGACCGCAAGGGCAAGACGACGACGATGGCGCTGGATGCGTTCCTTGATACGCTGCGCCGAGAGGTCGATACAAAAAGCCGCGACGCGTTGATTTGATTTAATCTTCCGGTTGCTCGAGCGAGCGGCGCAGCATGGTGTCAGCGTGAAGGCTGACCTGATACAATGCGCCCGGCTCGAGCGGACCGAAGGCAAACCGTCCCAGTTCGTCGGTATAGGTGATACGCACAATGCGGTCTGGTTCTGTTTTGCCTGAAATGGTCAGCACAGCGAGCGCCCCGGCGACAGGTTTCCCGTTGGGATCGACTGCGGTGCCGAGCAAAGCGGGACGTGTATCCGGGCGCAGGGATATGGTAGTTTCCACCTGTTCTCCGGCAGATGGGCGGACATAAAAATTGGCATACATCATCAAACACCTCCTGTGGCAGTGGCTTCATTCTGCTTTCAGCGTATGACTGCGGCGGGAAAAGGTGCAAAAGGGAAGAAAAAAATCCCGCAGATTCTCCCGGGTTTTATTTTTGATGCGGGACAGAAAGGAACGTAACACAATGAAGATGAGCAATATGCTCGGCAGCCGTTTTAAGGAGACTCCGGCGGACTGTCAATTGGATAGCCATAAGCTCATGGTGCGCGGCGGCTACATCAAGCAGATGACAACAGGCATTTATTCGCTGTTTATGCCGACCAAACGCATCACCAAAAAAATTGAAACGATCATCCGCGAGGAAATGGATAAAATTGACGGTCAGGAAGTCATGTTCCCGGTTGTCATGCCGGCGGCACTGTGGCAGGAATCCGGTCGTTATGATTCCATTGGCAGTGAGATGGCGCGTTTTAAGGATAGAAGTGGTCAGCCGGTTGTCCTGGGCATGACGCATGAGGAAGCGGCGGTACATCTGGCGCGCGGTGCGGCGCAGTCGTACACCAATTATCCATTCATGATCTATCAAATTCAGACGAAATTCCGCGATGAACCGCGTGCGCGCGGCGGGTTGATCCGTGTGCGTGAGTTCACGATGAAGGACGCCTATTCTTTCCACACCTCGCAGGAGGATTTGGAACAGTATTATGAGAAGTGTTACACGGCATATGAGAACATCTTCCGCCGTGCAGGACTTTCAGAGGTTGTCGCGGTCAAATCGGATTCCGGCATGATGGGCGGCAGTGTTTCTCATGAATTCATGCTGCTGACCGATTGTGGTGAGGATACCATTGTCTTGTGTGACTGTGGCTATCGCTCCAATATGGAAGCTGCGGATTGCATTGTTGAGACGCCGGAGACGGAAGAAGCACCGCTCACCAAGGTATTCACTCCGGAGACCAAGACCATTGAAGCGGTATGTGAGTATCTGCATGCGCCGGCAAATGCGTCTTGTAAAGCCGTTGTGTATCAGAAAAATATGACCGATGAATATGTCATCGCATTTATTCGCGGTGATTTGGAAGTCAATGAGACCAAACTGCGCAATTTCCTGGGGGAAGAAATCCATCCGGCGGAGATCACGCTGGAGAGCGGCATTGTTGCAGGCTTTATCGGTCCGGTTGGTCTGCCGGAAGGTGTGACCTATGTCATTGATCGGTCTGTGGCTGCATTGAATAGCTCGGTATGCGGTGCAAATGAGGAGAATTATCACTATACCGGTTACAATGTTGCGCGCGATACGCCGGATGCACAGATTGCCGATTTCGCCAAGACCTATGAGGGTGCAATCTGTCCGATCTGCGGCAAGCCGCAGATCCGCATCAGCCGCGGCATTGAAGTGGGCAATATCTTCCAACTGGGCACGAAGTATACCAGGTCGATGGAAATGACATACATTGGTCAGGACGGTAAGCCGCACTATCCAATTATGGGCTGTTATGGCATTGGCGTCGGTCGCCTTGCCGCCTCGGTCTGTGAGGTCAAACACGACGAATATGGTCCCATCTGGCCGATGTCCATTGCGCCATGGCAGGTTCATATCTGTGCGATCAAGGCAAATGATCCGGAAGTCCATGCCGCTGCCGATGCGCTATATCAGGAACTGCAGGATGCCGGCATTGAGGTCATTTATGATGACCGCAAGGTCAGCGCGGGCAATATGTTCTCTGACGCAGACCTTCTGGGTGTACCGGTTCGCGTCATTATCAGCCCGAAGACGGTCAAACGCGGCGCCGTTGAGGTATCCAAGCGGGATAAATCGATGCGTGAGGACGTGTCGCCTGAACATGCAGTGGAATACGTCAAAAAGTTGGTCCAGGATATGCTGGATGAGTGCAGATAAATAGGAAGCATAAAACGGATGGCAGGCCGGGGGAGCCGTTTTCCTCAAGCCTGCCATCCTTGTATTTGGAAAGGAGATGTCAATGAGAACAACAGTTTGGAAGCTGACACAGACCACAACAGGCTCGGCCGACGTCCCTGTGAGCGCAGAAGATGCGGCTGAGGTCACCAACGACGCCATTGAAAGTGTGCAGTCAATTACCAGCCTGCTGCATCTGCCGACCTGGGTTGGGCGGACAATATTCATTGTGCTGGTTGTATTGATTATGTTGTGGCTGGTTAAGATGATCAACAAGGCATTCCGGCGCACAATGAATGCGATGCAGGAGAATAAACAGGATACGACGTTGTTGTCTTTTGCGCGGTATGTTGTGCTGGCGATTCTGTATTTTGCAGGCGGCGTCATCGTTGTGTCCAGCATCCCGGGCGCTACGGATTCACTCAATGCCCTGTTGGCGTCCGGTGGTATTGTCGCAGTGGTTCTCGGCTTTGCTTCACAGGATGCGTTGAGCAATGTCGCCGGCGGTATTATGATCCTCACCTTTAAGCCGTTTGTCATCGGTGATTTTGTGCGCTATATTGATATGGGCGTATCTGGCACGGTTGAGGATATTTCACTGCGGCACACGACGATCCGCACACCGGAAAACAAACGGTTGATCGTACCAAACGGAAAGATCAATGAAGGGGTTATTGAAAATGCGAACTATGCGGACAGCCGGGTTTGTGAATTCTTTAACGTCAGCATTACGTATGAGAGCGATTTGGAGCATGCGATTCACATTCTGAGGGAAGAAGTGATGAAACAGCCTCTGCATTTGGATGTACGCGACCCGAAGACACAGGCGCATGATCCGGAAGTGCAGGTTGAGGTTTTAGAACTTGCAGATTCTGCTGTTGTATTGCGCGCCTGGTTGTGGGCGTCCGATTTGAACAATGCGATGAAATTAAAATTTTTGCTGAATCGCTCAGTAAAAACCCGATTTGATGCGGAAGGAATTGAATTTGCCTATCCGCATATTACGATCAAAAAATAAGGAATTGTTTTGCCATCCCCGTCCGGTAGTTGTACGCCGGACGGGGATTTTTTGTGCGATTGATGTAGGTTTCAAGTCATGTCGGAGAAGTTTGTCACGGTTTTCACATTCGTCAACCTATACAAAAACTTTGCATTCAAATTGTGGGGAATAAATAGCGATAAAATGGGAAAACAGACAATATGCACAAAAAATAAAAGAATAAACTGTGCAACATTATGAACAATTGCGCTTGAAGAAAAAGTGGGAAGTGTGTATGATATAGCCAAGCTGAGGGAAACAAAACCGAGGCGGCGGATAACGAAGCGTTGTCCGAAACAGTTCCGAAGGAATGCCAAAAGCTCCGGCTTTCGGAACGCCGTGTGAAACGGAATCTATGATATGATGCGCAGAACAAAGAAATCTGGCGCACAGAAATAGAAAATCCGCTTCATGAAATTTTTGGAGGTGAAACTATCATGAATCGTTCATTCGGTCAGATGGTTCACATGTATCGAAAGACATTGTGTAACCGAAAGATTGAACAGGCGAGGATTGCTTATTGCGGTAAGTGAGTCGCCTGCAGGAATACGGACAAAGGAGTTGACCCGATATGATGAAATGGTTTGATGAGCTGACAAGAGCGCGTATGATGGCGCTGGAGCGGGAAAAAATCTCCTGCATGGCTCATTCGAAAAGTCATCGGACTTGATTCACACAGAAATAACCCAATGGATAGCATATAGGAGTGATCAATATGAATTTCTTTTCTGAACTGACCCGCGCACGTATGATGGCGCTGGAAAATGAACGGGTTTCCTGTAGAGTTCGCGCAAACAAGCGCTGAGCTGGGTTTCAGGAACAACACACATCAATCTAGGAGGTAAATAATCATGCGTTTTGATGATATGAAGAAGAGTGCGATGATCGGCATAAGAATGCTGAACTATGGATATGTATCCCGTGATGAATTCAGCGAGATGATTCGTGCACATCGCGCACAGTATAAGGCATAAATTTTTTCACACACAACCGATTGACAACAAAGGAGTGTTGACATATGAAATTGTTTGATAACATTGACAGAACCATGATGCTTGGCATGCGAATGATGTACGGCGGAAGCGTTACTCGTGCTGAGTTTAACGATATGATGCGTGAGCACAGCAAACACTGATTGTATTTGCCGGTATGCCCGGCACACAAACCGCCTGTAAGACGCATAAAGACCCGGAAGAAGGGAATGCTATGAAACGAACGACCATGACCCGAATCCGATTCGCAGACCGGCATATTCCCGTGACAGTTATGGTACAGGAATTTCCCGGAGCAAAAGGTCTGTAATCGTCCGAGAGGAGGTCTGCCTCTATGAAAGGCAGAGGATTTTTTAGCGAACTGGTCCGTGCAAGGCAGTTGGGGCTGGAGCGGGAACGAGTAAAGGACCGCATCCGTCTCGAACGGGAGGCGCGGAAAAAAACAGATAAGTAACCGCAAACACATATGTATGGAGCGGCGTTCCAAATCCCTTGAAAGAGGGAAGCGGAACGCCGCTTTTGTGATATATTTGAGGAAAAACCATGACAGAATACGCTTCCTGTGGTATGATGGTAGAAATGCAGGAAACGGAGGCGGCGAATATCAACTGGAAAAAAGAAGAACGATTGCGAGTACGCCGCAGTGCGGATCTGATTGGCATGGTAGAGATGGCCAGTATCGTGGTCAATCTGTTGTTGTATCCGTTGATTCGGCGGCTGCCCGTGTTCCGGGAAGGCAGTTTGGGCGCAGAGATATATGATCTGCTGTTGTATGTGATTGTATTTGCGCTCCCGATGATCGTGGCAGCGCGATGGACAGGGATGGATATGCGTGATCTGATGGGACGTGGAAAACCATCTGCAACCATCTATCTGATGACCATTGGTCTGACGCTCGGCTGGTCATACACTGCAAGCTGGATGGCAGGCGGTATAGAAGCGTTGTTGAATGGAATTGGGTTGACAGAAATACAGGACAGTTTTGTGATGCCTATGGGCGGCACAGCAATGGTCGTGCGGTTTGTTTCGGTGGCGTTGATCCCTCCTCTGGTGGAGGAGTTGTGTTACCGTGGATTTTATCTGAACACGGCAGTGCATTCTATGGGGACATGGGGCGCGATTGTATTGACCTCATTTGCGTTTTGGATTGCGCATTACAGTGTGGAAATTTTACCGCTGGCATTCGGCTTCGGTCTCATTGGCGGCTATATTCGGCGGCGTTATGGCTCGCTGCTGCCGTCTATGTGCGGGCATTTCGCAGTCAACAGCATCTATCTGATTGTCAATGTTGGATGGGAAGCAGGTACGCGTGTCGGCGTAGGGCTTTCTCTTTTGGTTGCACTGATTGAAATTTTTTGCGGTGCAATCGGCGTGACATTGTTTGTGCGTGAGGGCTGTCTGAAAGAGATCTGGAATGGTACGTTTGGTCGGCATTCGGCATTGACGCCGCGCGAACAGGTGTGGGCTGTGCTGACCAGTATCCCCGCGTTGCTGGTGCTGCTGACAGGGATGTATTTTATGGTAAAAAATCTGGAGGCTTTGTAACCACATGACGGAACAGGAAAAGTATATGAGGGCGGCGCTCCGGCTGGCAAAAAAGTCCGCTGAAGAAGGGGAAGTACCGGTCGGTTGTGTCGTCGTCTGCGATGGAAAGATTGTGGGGCGCGGTCGAAACCGCCGCGAGACCAAAAAAACAGCGCTGTCCCATGCGGAAATCGAGGCCATTGGCAAGGCATGCAAAAAATTGGGCGGCTGGCGCCTGCACCGTTGTGACCTGTATGTGACGTTGGAACCGTGCCCGATGTGTGCGGGCGCAATTATCAATGCGCGAATCAAAACGGTCTATTATGGTGCAGATGACAGGAAAGCAGGGTCATGCGGCAGTTTGATCAATCTGTTTGACGTGGCGTACAATCATAAGCCGAAAACCGTGCGCGGATTGATGCGGGATGAATGTGCAGATATACTGACAGAATTTTTCCGCGAACTGCGCAAAAAACGAAAAGAAGCGCGCAAAGCCGCTGTGGAGCCATAAATTTTTATAAATAAGACGTAAAAAAGCAAAGAAAAAAGTCATGACCGATGGGATCATGACTTTTTTTGCCTGTGATAAATCACTGCATCATTGCGCCGCAGGCAATTGCACCTACCAGGCAGACGATCGATAGGAGGGAAAACAACAGTTGATGGCGAAATTTCTGTTCAGCTTTGTGCTTTGCCGCAGCAATGTCGATGTCATTTTTTTCGCTGCGGTGAAACAATTGCATCGCGCGTCCGTCGCGCTTGGCGATGGAGTCGTCAGACAGCTTATCCGATTCGACAGCAAGCTGATTCCAGTCGTGCGTCAGGCGGAAATACATGCCGATGGCGCCGGATACCAGAAATCCGATGAGAAACACGATCATAAGAATTTTCATTGGGACACCTCCGGTTTGTCGCAAATGACAAAGCGGATGGAAGCCAGTCCATCCGCATTATGCCGCCGTTCATCAGCCCATCAGGACGAGAAACAGCGAATCAACTACAAAAATAATGGCGAAAATTTTGGTCAGATTTGCCAGGACCGCTTCAATGCCAGTTGCCTTGTTGGAACCGAAAAAAGTTTCCTGTCCGCCGCTGATTGCACCGGACATTCCCTGGCTCGGCGCTTTCTGCAACAGAATCGTGACGATCAGGAACAGGCAGGCGATGACCTGGATGACAGATAAAATAGTAACGACCATGAAAGAATCAACCTCCGAAAAAGTGAAAACAGCGGCGTTCATTGCGCCGGATTTCTCAATAAAATAAAACAGTGAAATTATCATAGCATACGCCGCACAGATTTTCAAGGGAGGATTGTCCATCTGGGGCATACTTTTTTGGGAAAACAGGGAGGGGCTATTTTACCTTGCTGACGGTCAACTTGACGCGGTTGGCGAGCGCACGCCCATGGGTATTGACACGGCATGTGCCGTCAGACAGATCGACAACACACAGCCGTGCGCTGCACCAGCCATAGCCGTCCTCCGGACGTTTGCGTGTTTCCTCATGCTTGTATTTTTTGATGACTTTCTGTGTTGCGCGGTCAGGTGTACCCGCAGTGAGTACAATCATGCTCAGCATGGAAAAGCCATGAGACGGTTCTGACCACGGCACATATTGCGCTGCCATGTTGTCGAGCACGGCACAATACTCGCCCACAACGGATTCATTCAAACATTCACACACATCGAAATAACAGAACTCATAGGATCGTACCGATTTGCCATTTTTCATAATCAATGTCGAGGTATCCTCATGGACATAGGAGGCAAACAGTGGAAACCGGCGTCCGCCGAAGTCCGCGTTGGGAATGAGATGAAAATCGCGTTTCATATCCGATTCAAAGGCGTTGAGATATTGTGCGGCATGGGTATGGAAATCCATCGGTATCCCTCTTATTCCGCCGGATATAATCCATCCTCAGTCATGCGGCGCAGCGCCTCGACGACAACCGGCTTGTCTTCCTGATAGGTGACGCCATACCATTGAGCAGATGTTTGCAAAACCTGTGCAGTGGCACGTCCTGCCTGGATCAGGCTGTCAACTGCGGATGGCAGATAATATTCGCCTTTCATGGGATTCTTCGGCAGTTCGTTTTGCAAAAATGCCTTCATGCCGGCGTCAAGTTCATCGAGAAATGACGGCGTAAAGCCCCACATGTTCATGGACACGATCGTACCTTCCGGGATTTCGCCTGCTTCCGGGTCGGAAATCACGCCGTTGGTATTGCGGGAGATCGCTGTGCGTTCGACGATATCCGTCAGATATCCGTTGTCATCTGTTTCACAGATGCCGCGCGAAACCGTACCATTTTCAGTCAGCGTATTTTCAACACGGTATCCGACCATGCAGTAACGGTATGTATCGTCATCCGTTGCGTTCTTTAAGTAGTCATACATACACTGGAACGCCTCAGCGCCGTAGAAATCATCGGCATTGATGACAGCAAATGGTTCATTGACCACGCCGCGGATGCAATAGACAGCATGACCTGTACCCAGGGGCTTGACACGATCTTTGGGGATTGTACAGCCTTCCGGCAGTTTATCCGGGCTTTGGAATACATAGTCTACCTGCATGAGCGATTCCGCCGCAGTGCCGATGCGCTCACGGAATGCATCGAGCAACTCTTCTTTTATGATAAAGACGACGCGGCGGAAGCCGGCTTTCCATGCGTCATAGATAGAATAATTCATAATAATTTGACCATTCGGACCGACCGGATCAATCTGCTTCAGACCGCCGTAACGGGACCCCATACCTGCGGCCATAACGACAAGTACCGGATTTGCCATGGGAAATGTCCTCCTTATATGCCTGTGCAACAGGCATTTTTTTCTGCGTCTATTATACGGGATTTTTATCATAATTACAATAGTTGTGCATTGTTGTTTACAAAAAGGCATCACAATTGTGAAAATTTCTCGAAATTCGCCGGGATTTGGTTGCATCTGGACGCGAAGGCGTGTATGATTAAACTACATCATGATTCCATAAAGCGGAAGAAGGGGGTTCGCCTGTGAACCGCGATTTCAATAACAGCAGAAAAAATGGAAAACCCAAATATTATGATCAATACGGGCAGCCAGTGGATGAATATGGCAGACCGGTTGACCGGAATGGCATCCCGTATGCCGAATATGATGCAGAAGGAAATGCACCCAGACAGCGGGTATCGGCACAGCGGAAGCCTTCCCGTCCACAGAACAGACAGAATACAGGCGTACCGAAAAGAAAGTCTGTGCAGAAAAAACGCCGCATTCCGTTTGGTCGCATTCTTCTCATTGTTTTCGCAGTGTTTGCGGCTGTGCTTGCCGTGGCGATATGGGATATCAATCATCTGTTGAATGAGTACACATATGACGACACCGATGAGAGCAGTTTGGCAGCCAATACACAGGATGGCATTATGACATTGGCGTTGTTCGGTGTGGATACGCGCGAAGATGGAGACAGCGGTACACGTGCAGATGCGATCATGATTATGAGCATTGACCCGGCGCGCAGCTCCATCAAATTGGTGTCACTTATGCGTGACAGTTATGTTGAAGTTCCCGGTCATGGCAAAACAAAACTTTGTCATGCCTATGGATATGAGGATGGCGGTCCGCAATTGATGATGGAAACGTTGAATGAATCGTTTGATATGAATATCACCGAATATATGACGGTTGATTTCGCACAGATGGCGTCCATTATTGATGCGGTGGGCGGTGTAACCGTTACGCTGACAGAAGAAGAACTGGAAGAAACAAATAAATACATTGATGAATATTGTTGGGAAAACGACATGCCGACACAGCGAATTGAAGCTGCCGGCGAACAGGAGCTCAACGGCATTCAGGCAATGACGTATGGTCGCATCCGGAAGGGCAATACCGGCGGTGACTGGCAGCGCACAGAACGCCAATCTGTTGTGCTCAATCAGGTATTTTCCAAAGCTACGGGCAACCCTGTGACACTGTTGAAATTCCTGCATGGCTTGATGCCGAATATCACCTCATCGATGAGCAAATCAGATTTTTGGTATATGGGTCTGCGGACCATTGTGCATGGCATGCCGTCCATGGATCACATCCGTTTGCCGCTCGAAGGGGAATGGCAATATGGCACGACAAGCAGCGGCATGTCGGTCATTATGTTCAATGACGATGTGTTGGCGGAACATCTGCACAATTATATTTTTAATGACGTTACACCACAGGCCATTGAGGAATAAACATAAATGAAAAAGATGCACGCAGGAATTTGATTCCGCAGTGCATCTTTTTGTCATTTCATTCGATTTAACCGACGGTATGATCTTCCGGCGTGAAAATAAAATCAATCAGACCGGTGGTGGGTGAGGCGTTGACAAGCGTGACGTTGACTGGCATACCGAGGTGATAATTCTGTCCGGTGTGTTTGCCAAATAACGTGATGCGGTCGGGGTTGAATTCGAACCAGTCATTTTTCATCGTGTCCAGCCGTACCATGCCTTCAATCATATTGTCCAATTGCACATATACGCCGAAATTGGTGATGTTGGAGATATACCCGTCAAACGTATGACCGATATACTGAGAAATATAATCCGCCATATATAACTTTTCAATCTCGCGTTCAGCGGCATCGGCGGCAAGCTCGCGTTCGGTCGATTGCAGCGCTGCCTGTTCACAGACCGCGGTCAACTGGTGGCTGCTCTGTTCACCTGCGAGCATACGGGTCAGCATGCGGTGTACAACCAGGTCGGGATACCGCCGGATGGGTGAGGTAAAATGGAGATAATATTTCAATGCCAGACCGTAATGCCCAAGGCATTCAGGGGAATAGCGCGCACGGGCGAGCGAACGGAGCAGCATGGTAGGCAGGGCTTGCTGTTCCGGATTGCCTGCGGTCTGATCGATGATGTGCTGTAACTGATGGGTATCGGTCAGATCTTTTTCGCGCAGACGATAGCCAAACAGCCGCGCCTGTGTTGCAAAGGCACGCAGCTTATCGAGATCGGGATTTTCGTGCACGCGATAAACAGCAGGCATCTGATGATGGAACAGCGCCGCTGCAACGGCTTCATTTGCGATCAGCATGAATTCTTCGATCAGGCTTTCCGCATCACCGCGACCGCGTTTTTCCACGCCGGTGGGATCGCCGTTGCGATCACACAAGATGACCGCTTCCGGGATATTCAGTTCAAGAGAGCCGCGCTGCATACGCCGTCCGTGCAGGATTTTTGCAAGTGTATTCATTTCGTCGAGCACAGGCGCGATATCCTGCCGCAGATTTCGTTCCTTCTCGTCACCGGCAAGCATGCGATTGACCTGCGCATAGGTCAGGCGTGCATAGGAACAAATGACTGAGCGGTGGAAATCGGCGGAATAGCGTGTACCATCTTTGCCCAGCTCGATAAATGCCGAAAAGGCGAGGCGGTTGACACCTGGATTGAGCGAACAGATGCCGTTGGACAGCGGCAGAGGCAGCATGGGAATGACCTGATCGGCATAATAGACCGACGTACCCCGTTTGAATGCTTCCTTGTCCAGTGGAGAATCCGGTGTAACATAATACGATACGTCAGCGATGTGTACGCCGAGACGATAATGCCCATTGGGCAGTGTTTCGAGGGAAATCGCGTCGTCAAAATCCTTTGCCGTATCGCCGTCAATGGTGAACAATTTCTGGCTGCGCAAATCAAGCCTGCCCGTCCAATCGGATTGCTGTACGAACAGAGGGATGCGTTCCGCCTGCTCCATGACATCTTGTGGAAATGGCACGGAAATATCATGTTCGTACAGGATCGCGGAGGCTGCGGCGTCGCGCGTCAGACCGGAGCCGAATACGCGCGTGACAACGCCTTGCGGCAGGAATTTTTCGTTGCCGCGGAACGATACCTTGACCGCGACGCGGTCGCCGGGATGGGCATCTCCGATGTGCTTCTTGCTGATGACAATTTCGGGCAGCCTGCCGCTGTCGTCGCGGAACATCGTCATTTTCCCGCGCATGACAATACAGCCGGTGATATCATCGCGTGCCTGCGACAAAATACGCACGACCTCGCCTTCGCGGCGATTGGGTTTGTTATCCTGTCCGGTGCGGCGCGCAGGAGGCGTCCGGTGGACGCGGACGAGCACGCGGTCGCCGTGCCAGGCGTCCTTGCCGCGGTGCGGTGGGATAAAGATATCTTCCTCTTTGCCGGATTCGGGACGGACAAATGCATAGCCGCGCCCGGTCGCACAGTACGTGCCTGCAAGGCAGCCGAACGCTTCCGGTCTGCCATAGCGGCTGCTGCGCGCGCGCATCAAGCTGCCGTCATCGACCAGTTCGGCGAGTACGCGCACGAGATCGTGGTGTTTGGGGCGTGCGCCGCGTGTTTCCAGTGCGCGGATGATGTCATCCGGCGTGCAGACCTCCTGCGCGATTTCTAGAATCAGTTGCTTCAACATGGTATCTTTGCATTCAGCGGTCATTGCCGTCATGCCTCCGTTCATTGAAAAGCTTTCTTTCCTGCTATTATACCAGATTTACCGCAGGAAGCATACCATACTTTGCAGAAAAAACGCGATACCTGGATTGCGCGCAAAAAAAGACGGCTCCGTTATTACGAAGCCGTGACCAACACGTTGCATTTGGGTTCTATGCAATAAATTTTAAAATTTTTGGAAAACAGGATCGCAGCAGATATATCATACCTTTCCGTTTCAGTTGCCTTTTGGCTGATCTGCACGTTCGCACAATTTAGAGGAGAAACATCGCTCTCAATGCGGAACAAAAGAGGAAAACCAGATCACTTACCGGTGGTTTATCATATCCCTCCGCCACAGATTCAAAGAAACTGTTCGATGTGATACAAATTCGGTTGTTTTAGACGATACAAAGACATATTTGGTAGCATGTTGCTGATGAGCGATAGCTCGATGTCTGGTAATCTGTCGTTCAAGCGAAGTGTAATTCAGGTATCCGGAAGGGGGTTCTCCTGATTTTACAAACCGGAATAACCAATCAGACCCACCTCGATGCGATTTAGCTGGGGGTAATGGGGGATATTATAGTGCATCGGAATGTCTATCATGATCCACCATCGGTTTTTCTTTCAGGCACCCAACGGGATGTAACGCTGAACATCGAATTGTTTGGAGAATGCATCCGGAATCCGGAGCACGAATCTGTGAATGGTTTGCGATTGGACGTGTACCCGGAGGCTGTTCGAATCGGTTATCCGACCAGTCTGCTGCGAGTCCTGCTGTTCCAATACTGTTCATCTACCATCGGACTCACCTTCCTTCGATAAACTTCAACTTTCAAAAGGAACCATCAGGATAATTCTGATATGTCTTGACTCTCTTTTGATGTGAATATATAATATCATAACCAGGTGTTTTTGTCAATAACATTTTCAAAAAAATGAATATTTTTTTGAAAAAATTGGGGACGAAATAAAAAAATCTATCAAATTTTCAACTTTTTATTGATTTTTAGAAAAATATATGATATACTAAAATTGTTAGGGAGTATTGCGTAATATACAAATAGTAAAAATAGAAATATAATTTACAATTTGTATTATTTTTGAGGTCGAGGAAACGGGGGGACAGATGATGAAACAGATTTTGCTGCTGTCCACCGGAGGGACGATCTCATGTCGCACGAGTGTGGATTGCCTTACACCGCAGATGCACGGTGTGCAGCTGTTGGGCGCGGTGCGCGTGCCGGCGGATGTGTGTGTGCAGGTGCGCGACCTGATGTGTGTGGATTCCACCGATGTGACAGATGCGCAGCGGCTGGAGATGGCGCGTGCGCTGTGGAAAAACCGAAGTGTATATGACGGCTTTGTACTGACACATGGAACAGACACCATGGCGTACACGGCCGCTTTTTTATGCCGCGTATTGCCGCACTTTGATAAACCGGTCATTCTGACGGGTTCACAATTGCCGATGGAGTCAGAAGGGTCGGATGCACCGGGCAATCTCGCAGATGCGTTTGTTTGCGCGGCGTCTGCATATCGCGGCATAGCAGTGTGTTTTGCCGGGACACTGCGGCGCGGTACGCGTGTGACAAAAGCGCATACACAGGCGTTTGATGCATTTTCCGGCGGCAATACAGATGGTTCGCCGGACGGCGTCATCAGCAATGGCGTACTCACGCTGTCTGACAGACCGGCGCCGGGTCAGCCGTATTTCCGCACACCCGTACCGGTGCGCGCGGCGGTGTTGTTTGTTACGCCGCTGCTGGATACGGAGACGGTGCTCGCCTGCTGCGGGCGGGAGGCGCTGCTGCTGTATGGATATGGTGTGGGCGGCGTGCCGGAAGCGCTTGCAAATGCGATCGAACAGGTGGTTCGATCGGGGACACGCGTCTATCTCGGAACACAGTGCGCGTATGGAAGTGCGGACAGCTCCGTGTATGCCGTCGGGCGGCGCATGCAGGCGCTGGGTGTACATTGTCTTGGGACGCGGACGCTGGAAGACGCAGTTGCCTGCATTCAGTGCGGGCTTTTGTAGTCTGTCAGGGCGATATGCACGGGAATATCGGCAAATTGTGAAAAACAACTGAGCAAATCGCCAAAAATTTGTTCTGTTTTTGTCTCGCATATAAGGGGCGTTTGCCGTATAATAAAAGATATATATAAGTGTCGCGGTATCGGGCGATACGGCGGGCGGTTGGTTTGCCTGCCCGTCCACGATATGGTACGGTCATCCCTAAAAACAGCGAGGTATCTTGATTTATGGATAAAATGAATCTGATTGTCATTTTCGGCGGTGTTTCCTCCGAACACGACATCTCCTGCATCTCCGCAGCATCGATCTTGCGCAATGCGGATGCAGACAAATATAACATTTATCCGGTTGGCATCACCAAATCCGGCAGTTGGAAGCTGTGCGAATCGACGGATTATGACAGTGTGGAAAATGGAAGCTGGGAGACGAATGGAACAACAGTCCCGGCGATGCTGTCGCCTGACCGTGAGATGCACGGTTTGCTCGTGTTGCGCGGGGACAGCACAGAAGTGATTCATGCGGACTGTGTTTTCCCGGTGCTCCACGGCGTCGGCGGCGAGGACGGTACGCTGCAAGGTCTGCTTGAGCTGGCGAATATCCCATATGTCGGTCCGGGCGTCGCGGCGTCCGCGTGCAGCATGGATAAGAGCCTGACCAAGATCATCGTCGAGAATGAGGGTGTGCGTCAGGCGGCATTTTATCTGGCGCGCCGTGCCGCGTTTCAGGCAGATGCTGAGGCGGTTTGCGCCGAGGCGGAGCGCAAGCTGGGTTCCTATCCGGTTTTTGTTAAGCCGTGCAGGGAAGGCTCCTCTGTCGGTGTTTCCAAGGCGACAGACCGCGCATCTCTTCAAAAGGGTCTGGAGGAAGCCTTCCGGTATGATGCCAAGGTGTTGATTGAAGAGTTTATTGATGGTCATGAAATCGAGGTTGCCGTGCTGGGCAATGATGCGCCGACTGCATCTGTCGCGGGTGAGATCGCGCCGAGCCAGGAGTTTTATACCTTTGAAGCCAAGTATATCGATGGCACGTCCGGTCTGTACATCCCGGCGCACATCAGTGACAGCGCCATGGCGAACGTACGCGAGGCGGCTGTCCGTGTATATACTGCGCTTGGCTGCAAAGGGTTGTCCCGCGTGGATTTCTTCTGCACCTATGCAGACGACGAGATTGTGTTCAACGAGATCAATACGATACCTGGATTTACCAGTATCAGCATGTACCCGAAACTGCAGGAGCACATGGGTGTGAGCTATTCCGCGCTCATCGATGCGCTGGTTTCGCTGGCAATGGAGCGGTATGATGGATAACAGAGCAATCGGCGTCTTTGATTCCGGTCTCGGAGGTCTGACTGCTGTGCGGCAGTTGCACCGCATTATGCCGGACGAGCATATCATTTATTTTGGCGATACAGGGCGTGTCCCCTATGGTACGCGCGGTCGCCAGACAATCATCAATTATACCAGACAAGATACGGCATTTTTGTGCAGCCATGACATCAAAGCGATTGTCGTCGCCTGTGGTACGGTCAGTTCTGTGGCACTGGGCATCGTGAAGACGGAAAATACCGTCCCGATGGTCGGTGTGGTCAAGCCTGCCTGTTATTCGGCTATGCGGTTGACCAAAAACAACCGCGTTGGCATCATTGGAACAAAAGGCACGATCCACAGCGGCTCCTATGAGGCTATGCTGCACACGCTTGACCCGTCGGTGCATACCATTGCGCGAGCCTGTCCACTGTTTGTCCCGCTGGTTGAAAACGGACGGTTTTCGCCGGATGACCCGGTTGTGCAGCTCGTGGTAGAAGAATATCTGTCGGAGATCCGCGCATTCGGTGTGGACACGCTGATCCTGGGCTGCACACACTACCCGTTGCTGCGCTCGGCAATCCGGGCGTATCTCGGCGACGGTGTGGCACTCGTTGATCCGGGTGCGGAAGCAGCGGATTATGTGCGCACGTTCCTGGAGCCTGCACAAGCGGGCAATGGGCGCACGGAATATTTTGTCTCGGACGATCCGGACAGCTTTGATACCTATGCGGAAATGTTCCTCGGTGAGCCGGTCGGTGTACATGCCACCCTGGTCGAGGATATCGCATCGTATGGAAAGGAAAGAGGGTGACCGCCATGGAGCAGGAAACTTCACTGAAAAAAGACGTCATCATCACCATTGCGAGCAGTCAGGATTTTGAAGGCTGTGAACCCGACCGCATCGATCTGATTACAGCAGGGCGGCTGTACTGCCGCGGAGGCAAATATTTTGTCTCGTATGAAGAGAGTGAATTGACTGGTATGGAAGGTACGCGCACAACGCTCAAGCTGGAGGACCAGCAGGTAACCATGACGCGCACAGGGACACATCCGACACAGATGTTGTTTGCCAAAAATAAACGGCATGTCGGCCTGTATCAAACCGATGTCGGAGCAATGACAATTTCTACACATACGTCTCATCTGGTCAATACGATTGGAGAAAATGGCGGTAGTCTTGCCATCGATTATACAGTGGAAATTGATTCCGCTTTGGCGGGTACACATCGGTTTGAAATGGCGGTTACGCCGTCGAGCGGTGCGCCGCATATGTCATAAACATACGGAACCATTGCGGGCGGAAATTTTTTTCGCCCGTTTCGGGCGCTTATACAGCGCTGCAGGAATGAAAAAAAGAAAGGTTAGAATACCATGAATTTGATCGAACAGGCGAAGAAGCAGGCGGCAGAAGCGGTCCTGAATGCATACCGCGCTGCGGTTGCCGCAGGAGACCTGCCGGAAGGTGATGTGCCGGCAGTTGCCGTTGAAATCCCCAAGGACACAAAAAATGGCGACTATGCTTCGTCGTTTGCGATGCAGTGCGCACGTGCACTGCATATGGCGCCGCGCAAGATTGCCGATGCATTGGTGGCGCATACTGCGCTGGACGGCACATATTTTGAGAGGATTTCGATTGCTGGTCCTGGTTTCATGAACTTCCATCTGGGCAAAAAATGGTATGCCGACGCCGTTCGGTTGGTATCGGATATGGGGAAGGCGTATGGACGCATTCAGGCGGAAAATCCAGAGAAGATTATGGTGGAATTTGTTTCCGCCAATCCAACCGGTCCGATGCACATGGGCAATGCCCGTGGCGGCGTGCTGGGTGATTGCCTGGCTGAGGTGCTCGATTGGGCGGGACATGACGTGACCCGTGAGTTTTATATCAACGATGCAGGCAATCAGGTTGATAAGTTTGCGCACTCGGTCGAAGGGCGTTACATCCAGCAGCTGAAGGGTGAAGACGCCATTGTATTTGATGAGAGTTGGTATCAGGGCGCGGATATCCGTGAACTGGCAGCCGACCTTGTCAAACTCCATGGCGATTCACTGCTTGAGATGGACGGCGAGGAGCGACGCAAGATCATTGTAGAATATGGTTTGCCGACCAATATTGCACGCATGCAGCGCGATCTGGAACGCTATAAAATTCATTATGATGTGTGGTTCCGCGAGAGCGGTCTGCATGACTCCGGTTATGTCAAAGAAACGGTCGATATGCTGACGGAAAAGGGCGCCACGTATGAAAAAGAAGGCGCACTGTGGCTGCGTTCCACCGACTTCGGCTGCGACAAGGATGACGTGCTTCGCCGTGCGAACGGATTTTACACCTATTTTGCGGCAGATATTGCATATCACCGCAATAAGTTTGAAGTGCGTGGATTTGACCGCGTCATCAATATTTGGGGCGCAGATCACCATGGTCATGTGCTGCGCCTGAAGAGCGCACTGGATGCGCTGGGACTGGACGGTTCCAACCGTCTGGAAATCGTGCTCATGCAGCTTGTGCGCATGATGCAGGGCGGGGAAGTTGTCCGCATGTCCAAGCGCACGGGCAAGTCGCTGACGCTGTCCGATCTGTTGGACGAAATCCCGGTGGATGCAGCGCGGTATTTCTTCAATTCGCGCGCGGCGGAAACACAGATGGAATTTGACCTCGATCTCGCCGTCAAGCAGGACAGTGAAAACCCACTGTATTACTGTCAGTATGCACATGCGCGTATTTGCAGCCTGCTGCGAAAGATGGAGGAAGAGGGCGTTCCTGTGCCGCAGGCGGCTGACCTGACTGTGTTGAACGAGGCAGAGGAGCTGGCGCTGGTCAAACAGATCAGTCTGCTGCCCGAAGAGATCCGTGTGGCGGCAGATGAACGCGATCCATCCCGCCTGAACAAATATGCGGTTGCTTTGTGCGCACAGTTCCATCGTTTCTACAATGCGTGCCGCATCAGGGAGGCAGAGGATACCGTGCGCGATGCACGTCTTGTTCTGTGCTGTGCGGCGCGCCAGACGATTTATAATGTATTGACCATGATCGGCGTAGAAGCGCCCGAACATATGTGATATTTAACAGCCTGTTGAGGGCGGAAGGAGAGCTATGGAACCCGTTCCTTTATGTAGAGGGGAAGTTATTTTGACAATGGAACGGCCGCAGCAGATGATGTCGGTAAATTGGAAACGATGCCGGGCGTCTGCCGTTGTCGTGCCGGATGCGATGAGCGTTGAGACTGCAAAGAGCTGTGTCGGAAACCGGCTGGTTGGCATGCTGGTCAATGCGGACGGTTGGAATGCCGAGGAAGATATCGGTGCAAAATGGCCGTCGGAACGTCTGATTGGTCGATTCCGCAACATTGCACGCCGTGCGATGCATGAGGAAGCGGATTTTGTCTACATCCGTATGCGGCAAAATCTGCACGTTTTACGCGCGGCTGTGCTGGCTGCGACAGAGCTGGACGAATTGGGCGTTTTTGTGGAGATTCCAGTGGATGAAGACGGATGCACGGCGGATGGATCATGCGCCATGGCGGTCATGGGCATTTTACAGCGCATTGGTGTGGCTGGTATCATCTTGACAGGCGAACCGCAGGACATTGACGATACGATTGAAGAGCTTGCGCCGCATGCGAGCATAGCACTGGGCGTATCCGTCAAGCCGTCCGAATTGCGCAATATGCGCGAGCTGGCGAGTGTGGAATTTTATCACACACGTGAGCCGGAAGATGTGCGTCGTCTGCTGGAGATTGCGCCGCCGAGCAGCGGTAAAAATGAGCCGGATGCGGACGACGATTACGTCCTTGCGCCAGTCGGTGAACATGCGCACTTTGTGGACGTCACCATTGATATTTCGGATCCGGTTGATCTGGAAGACCACTTTGGTGAAACACTGTTGGAGTTGGAAGACCAGTGGTCGGGCGCGCTCAAGCTGGAGATCAACACGCCGGAGGATGTACATCTTCTCGCGGAAGGTCAGTATATGATTAACCGTCCGGTTTGCCTTGCGTCAGAAAATCCCGAACTGCTGGAACAGGCGCTGTGTGTATTTGACGGCATTGCGCTGTATGATGGAACCTGGGAACTGGATAAAGAGAAAATCGATTATTTCCGCCGTCATTACGGCATGGTGGCGCTGTAATCGGGACAGAAGTGAAAGCGCAGGCGGGGGAGGGTTTTTTCTCCTGCCTGCGTTCTTTTTTTGCAAAGGAGGATGTTTGTGAACAATTGGACAGAAGTGACGGTCTGGACGTCGACCGCTGGCATCGATGCTGTGACCGGTATGCTGATGGATCTGGGTATTGATGGATTTGTCATTGAAGATGCCCGGGATTTCGCCGATTTTTTGCAGGATACGGAGATATACTGGGATTATGTGGATGAGGATCTGGCGCAGGAGAAAACAAATGCTGAGACCAATGTCAAAATCTATATTGAGGACAGCCCTGCGGGTGCAGAGCTTCTTGCACAGGTAAATGCGGGGTTGGCAGGGCTGCGCAAGCGTGATGTCGCGCATGCATTTGGTCGCTGTGTAACGGAATTGGCATCCATCCGGCAGGAGGACTGGGAAAATAATTGGAAGCAATATTTCAAGCCGTTCCGTGTCGGTGAGACGTTTCTCATCAAACCGTCATGGGAGACCTGCGAGCCGGAGGAAGGGCGTAAGATTTTAGAAATTGATCCGTCGTCCAGCTTCGGTACGGGTACGCATAACACCACGCAGCTATGTATCTGTGAGTTAGAGCGGCGGGTGCGTGCAGGTGACCGCCTGTTGGATATGGGCTGCGGCAGTGGGATTTTGTCGGTGGCAGCACATATGCTGGGTGCGTCGGAGGTCACTGCGGTGGATATCGATCCGAATGCGGTCAAAATCGCGCAGGAAAATGCAGAGAAAAATGGCTTTTCGCTGCGCGCTCATGTCGGTGACGTCGTCGGCGATGCGGCGTTATCCGAGGCAATTGGCAGCGGGTATGACGTCATTGTCGCGAACATTGTCGCAGATGTGATCATGGGTATGCGGTATATCCTGAAGGACAAGCTGAAGCCGGAGGGTACGCTCATTGTATCGGGTATCCTTGCGGTGCGTGCCGACGAGGTACAGCAGTCGCTGCAGGATGCAGGCTTTGCACTGGAGCGCCGTGATCAGTCGGGCGATTGGGTGGCGATGACGCTGCATCAGGCATAAATCAAACGCGAATTGGGAAAGGAGGGCGGCAATGCAGGCGATAGACAAAAAAATTCTATTGGTGCTCCTGATTGTCGTGGCTTTTTTCGTTGTATGGAAGCTCAAAGCGCCGGAGCAGGAAGCGGTTTCTCTGGCGAAGACGAGCGTGGAAGCGGCCGACGAGCTTGCGGCGGCATATGCGGACGGACGCGATACGCTGTTGTTTCACAGCCCGGACATTGAGGAAAAGCAGGTATATCATTTGTTGCAGGCGCAGAATCCCTATTTGTCCACGTTGTCCACCGCAGCATATGAAAACGGCAATTTGTCGCTGACCTATGAGATTCAGAAAAAAGAGGAACAGGATACAGGCTTGGACGCTGCACGCGCCGCAGGGGCAGAAGCGGCTGCCGGGAAAAAGAGTATTACGGGCAAGTTAAAAGCCATCCATGATACACTGATTCGCAATTGTGTGTATGCAGAAGATGACAATGACCGCATACACATGGCAGCAGGCGCAGTTGAAGATGGTCGCGCTGTATGTGCGGGATATGCACGGGCGTTCCAGGCGATGTGTGACGGTGCAGGCATCGATGTATATTATGTGGAAGACGACGACATGACACACGCATGGAATGCGATCCGGCTGTATGGGCAAACATTTTTCATTGATTGCACCTATGATGATCCGGTGCCCGATCAGGGCGAGCGCGTCAGCCGGGAGTATTTTATGTTGACAGAAGATGAAATGCGCGAGCAACGCGATTGGGATGAAGCGTTGTATGACGAATTCCTTGACAGCCGCTACCCGGAAGATTTTGCATATATCCAGCGCATGCAGGATCTGACCCTGGCAAGCGACTCGCTGCGCGCAGCGGATACCAATATGCCCGCCACACAGGAAGAGTTGGATATGCTCAATGAAACATTGGGGACGACGTTGGCGGAATCGGTCACCAGTGAGGATGAAACAGGAACTGCCGTCACGATGACGCGGGGGGAACTGTATCGCCGTGGCTATGAGGCGCTTTGGGATGAGGTCGATGGTCGCCGCCGTATAGAAGATTTGATCGATGCGTATCGCGTTCCACCGGTTCCTGCGCGGAAGATGGGGTTTTAAGCCTGAAATCGTGCCAAACTATGATGCACAAAAAAACAAAAAAGTTTTTTAAAAAAAGTGTTGACATTTGGCGCCCCGCGAGATATAATAATCATCGTCATCTGACGAGAGACAAAAAACAAACCTCTCGTTTTGAATGCGATGATATATGGCGGTATAGCTTAGTTGGCTAGAGCGTCCGGTTCATACCCGGAAGGTCATTGGTTCAAGTCCAATTACCGCTACCACAATTTGGCCCGTTGGTCAAGCGGTTAAGACACCGCCCTTTCACGGCGGTAACACGAGTTCGATTCTCGTACGGGTCACCAATGGAAGTTTAGCTCAGCTGGGAGAGCATCTGCCTTACAAGCAGAGGGTCACAGGTTCGAGCCCTGTAACTTCCACCACAAAACCACTCTGAGAAATCAGGGTGGTTTTTTGCATCTGTTTGACAAGCCCCGGCGTGTATGATAGCATGACCGATAGATGGATACGGTGGACTGGAGGGGAGTGCAGTGGAACAACAGGTTTTATTTGGTGAGGACAATTTGCGGCCATTGGCGGCACGTCTGCGCCCGCGCACGCTGGAAGAATTTGTGGGACAGACACACCTGCTCGGTGAAGGCAAAGTGCTGCGCCGCCTGATTGAGAGCGACCGCATTTCTTCGATGATTTTTTGGGGACCGCCGGGCGTGGGGAAGACGACGCTTGCGCGCATTATTGCACAGCGGACACGCGCAGCATTCATCGATTTTTCCGCAGTGACCAGCGGGATCAAGGAGATTCGCCAGGTCATGCAGCGCGCGGAGGAAAATCGCCGGTTTGGAGATCGAACCATTGTCTTTATCGATGAAATCCATCGATTCAACCGCGCACAGCAGGATGCATTCCTTCCATTTGTGGAAAAGGGCAGTATCGTGCTCATCGGGGCGACGACGGAAAATCCATCGTTTGAAATCAACGGTGCATTGTTGTCGCGTTGTAAAGTGTTTGTGCTGCAGGCGTTGACAACACGCGATCTGACTGCATTGTTGTCCCGTGCCTTGTGCGATCCGCGCGGATTTGGCGGACAACACATTGAAATCTCCTCTGATATGCTGGAACTGATTGCGAATTTCGCCAACGGCGACGCGCGAAGCGCGTTGTCCACGTTGGAAATGGTTGTCCTCAATGGCGATATGAATGGGGATACTGTGATTGTAACAGAAGATATACTGGCGCAATGCCTGTCCAAAAAATCTCTGCTGTATGACAAAAAAGGTGAGGAGCATTATAACCTTATTTCAGCCCTGCACAAGTCCATGCGCAATTCAGATCCGGATGCAGCGGTTTACTGGCTGGCGCGGATGCTGGAGGCGGGAGAAGATCCGTTGTATGTCGCGCGGCGCGTCATCCGCTTTGCGAGTGAAGATGTGGGCATTGCCGACCCGCGTGCGCTGGAACTCGCAGTGGCGGCATATCAGGCGTGTCATTTTATCGGCATGCCGGAATGTTCGGTCAATTTGACGCAAGCCGTTGTATACCTGTCTATGGCGCCCAAGTCCAATGCGCTGTATATGGCGTATGAGGCTGCAAAGAAGGATGCGTTGACGCAATTGGCGGAGCCGGTGCCATTGGTTATCCGAAATGCGCCGACTCGGTTGATGAAGGAATTGGAATATGGCAAAGGGTATCAATATGCACATGACACGGCGGAGAAGCTGACGGATATGCAGTGCCTGCCCGACGCTTTGCTTGGAAAAGAATATTATCGCCCGACTGAACAGGGGATAGAAGCAAAATATAAAGCCCGTCTGGAACGGATCAAAGCGTGGAAAAGACAACACGGCTGCAAATAAAAGAATAGAATATACGATCCCGCCAAAGCGCACACAACACGTTTGGGCGGGATCTTTTTTATCGGCAAGAATTCTGTGCCATGCCCTATGGTTTCGGCAAATTTTTTATTTATGGTTCTCTATACTATAGGTACGGAACAGGAGGCGCAGAGAGATATGTTGGAAAGGCGGAACATACAGAGGCAGAAATCGGCAAAAAATGCGCGTGTGCGCCGTGCCGGGCTGCCCTTTCTATATTTTGTAGCGGCAGGTGTGCTGTCATGTGCAGAGGTGGCAGGCGTTGGGTCACCGTTCGGCGTGGCGTTTGCAGCGGCGGCATGCCGGACAGGAAATGGGTTTGCCGCAGTCTTGGGAACCTTTGGCGGTTATTTGTTGTCACATCCCGGCGCAGTGGGTGTGCAATATGCAGGCGCTGCGCTCATCGTGCTGACGGCGGCAACGGTATTTTCGGGTGTTGGCGTGGCGGCGAGCCGCGGATTTTTTCCGGCGTGCGCAGCGGGAGCAATCGGCGTCACCGGCTGTATTTTCCTCGTTGGAGAGGCATGGGATTGGCAGGTTCTTGTGTTGTTTGCCTGCCGGGTTGCATTGGCGGCAGGTGCGGCGTATTTTTATGAAGCGGCGCTGGATACTGTGCGTGGACGACCACAGGTCATTCGTTTTGGGGGAATGTTGGTGCTGGCGGCGACGGTGCTTATGGCGGCCTATCCATTCCAGGTGGTTGATCTGATCTGCCCGGCGCGTATGGCAGCGTTGTTGTCCGTCATGGCGGTGGGCTATATGGGCGGGTTTTCATATGGTGCAGCGTGCGGCGTGGGCATTGGCATTGCAATGGATGCCGCAGGCGGCGCAGGGCTGTATTATGCGGGCATCTATGCGGTCGCGGGCATGATAGCTGGATTTTTTCAGCGTTCCGGGCGCGTGGTTTTTGCCATGGTGTTTGTGCTGACACACGCGGCAGTCAATTTATTCGGCGGACAAGAGGCATATTTGTCCGGTCTGTATGAATGCTTTGTTGCATCGGTGTGTTTTGTGCTTGTGCCTGACCGGACATGGCGCGCCGTACAGGACAGGTTGCTGCCGCCCAACCCGGAACCTACCGATTATGCGGCACGTGTGTGCCGGACAGCCAATCATTATGCATCGGTGGTATCTGACGCATTTTCTGAGATGTATCAGGCGTTGGCGGGTGGAAACCGCCATAAAGAGGAAAATGATCTGGGCGCCGTATTTGACCGCGCGGCAGACCGTGTGTGCCGCCGGTGCAGCGCCCGGCAATCGTGCTGGGAACGGGACAAGCTGGCGACATTGCGCACATTGGACTGCATTTCCGGACCGCTGCTGCGCAATGGGCATGTCGTGGCGAGCGATTTTCCGGGACATTTTGCGGCGCAATGCCTGCGGTTTTCCGACTTTGTCGTTGCGGTCAATGAAGGCATGGATGCGCTGTATCAGCGGAGGCAGGCGCAGCGCAGAAATGAAGCTGGGCGCAGGCTGATTGCTCAGCAGTATGCCGGTGTGACTGGGATTTTGAAACAGGTAGGCGAGAGCATGGGAACCGGACCGGAAGCGTTGCCGTCACGTGAGCGCGAACTGCGCACCTATGCGGAGGCATTTGGCCGGGTGCGCACAGCGGCAGCCTGGAAAGATCGGCGCGGGCGGTTGCATTTTGAATTGTCCGGCGAATGCGTGACACGCATTGTGCGCAACCGGGAGGGCTTTTTATCCGGGTTGAGTGCGTTGATGAGTGTTCGGCTGACCGGACCGGAAAGCGTACATGGACCGGGAGGATTGAGTCTGTTGTTCCGCGAACGGGAACCGTATTCCATCACCGTCGGTGTTGGGACGCGTACGCGCGAGGGACAGCAGGTATCCGGCGACTGTATTCGATATTTTACGACAGAGGAAGGCATTGCATGTGTGCTGTTGTCCGATGGCATGGGTTCGGGAGAGCAAGCGCGGGAAGATGCAGAAAGTACGGTCCGCATGGCGGAACAATTTTTGCGCGCAGGAATTTCTGCGGCGGACAGTGTGCGCACAATCGGACCTGCGCTCAAACTGCGCACACAGGGAAGACAGTTTGTGACGCTGGACGTCAGTACGATCGATCTGTTTACGGGTGCGGCAGATTCAGTCAAATGCGGAGCCGCGCCGAGCTTTGTACGTGCAGTGGATGGTGATGGGACCGTGCGTGTGCGACGTATTTTGTCATCCACATTGCCAGCCGGACTGGAAGAATCGGGAGAGATGGATGTGACGCAGTTCCGCATGGGAGATGGCGATGCGTTGCTGCTGCTCAGCGACGGCATTGTTGATGCGGATGGTTCCAATGCGGGGTGGGTAGAAGAACTGATTGCAGGAAGTATGCATTTGAGTGCGCGTGAGCTGGCAGCGCGTATTGTATTGGAGGGGTCCGCGCGCGGCGCACCGGATGATATGAGTGCGGCGGTGGTGTATTTGAACCGTCGTGACGGTTGAATGCGAGCGGTTTACATAGAAGGAAGGCGTGCCGTGAGACAGCAGCAGGGTCTGCGGCATGTCTTCTGTTGTTTTCAAATTTGAATACAACATGAATAGAATGTAAATTGTTAAAATTGAGCTTGAAACACAAGGAAAAAAACGATATGATAAATAAAAGAGGGAAACCATGACAGGGAGACACAAAATCGATGAAGCAACTGACCGCGTTTTTGCTTCCGTTGGAGCTGAGCGCACAGACGAAAGATGAAATTTTGCCGATCGTCCTGTTTTTTGGCATGTTTTTTCTTGTATTCGGTTTGGGTGGAATCGTCATTCGATTTGTACCACGGAAACCTGGTTCTATGCTAGATGAAATCCTGAACGACCGATGGGATGACATAGAAGATCAAGATAATGCCGATGTATCCGAACAGCCGGCGACGAAGCCGGCGCAGGATGAACAAATGGACAGGGCGGATGAATACGACAGGAAGTGAGGAAAAACACATGGAATTAAGCACGGTTCTGGGGTTATTGTCTCAATATGGTGTGCTGGTTCTGCTGGTTGTGACTTTTCTGGAGGCGCTGAACTGTCCGGGTATGCCTGCGGGGATTATCCTGCCTGCCGCTGGTATGTATGCTTCGCACAGCAATGTGTCAATTTTGGGCATTATCGGCTTGACCATCGCGGGCGGTATGATCGGAAGCATTATTCTGTATATCATTGGACGGATTGGCGGGCAGCCGTTGCTGGATTGGCTCAAAAAGCGCAGCAAGCACGCACGGCATGCCGCTGAACGCTGTGAACAGTTTCTTGCAAAAGGCGGGTTTTTCACCGTATTTGTCGGACGTATCGTCCCGGTTGTGCGGACTATTTTTCCCCTGCCGGCCGGTGTATTTCGCGTGGCGGTCTGTCCGTTCCTGACGGCGAGCGCACTTGGCATCGCATGTTATAATATTGTGTGTGTGGGTGCGGGATATTATTTTGGATATGTGTTTCTGTAATCAGAATGGCAATTGCGGCGGAGTCACTGGCTCTGCCGTTTTTTGTGCCTTTTGTGGCGCCGGTTCAAAAACAGCTTGCGCGAGTTGAAAAATAACATGTGGCGTGCTATACTGAAAATGGAAATTCCGAAAACGCCGGATTCATGACATTCGGGGAACAAGGAGGTTGTTCTATGAGCAAGAAGATTTTGCTCCTCTGCGGAGATTATACAGAGGATTATGAGACCATGGTGCCGTTCCAGGCGTTGTCCATGCTGGGCTATCAGGTTGATGCGGTATGCCCGGACAAAAAGGCGGGCGATACGGTTGCAACCGCTGTGCATGATTTCCTGGGTGCACAGACGTATACCGAATTACAGGGTCATCGCTTTGCATTGACAGCGGATTTTGATGCTGTTGATCCGGCGGCGTATGCCGGTTTGTTTATCACAGGTGGTCGCGCGCCTGAGTACATCCGTCTGAATCCGCGTGTGATTGAGATTGTACAGGCGTTTTTTGCGGATGGCAAGCCGGTTGCGGCCATTTGTCATGGTCCGCAGGTGCTGACGGCGGCAGGCGTTCTCAAGGGCTATAAGGCGACCGCTTATCCGGCAGTGGGACCGGATATCACAGTGGCAGGCGGTACATATGTCGAGGTTCCCGCAGATCAGGCAGTTGTCGACCGCAATTTGGTCACAGCGCCTGCATGGCCGGGTGATACCGCAATTTGCCGTGCATTTATTGAGCTGCTGGGCGCAAAAATTGAAATCTGATACATCGGTCCGACATTGGAGTTGTATGGCGGTGGAGTGAGGGAGACCTCTTTCCGCCGCCTGTTCTTTTTGTGGGGATGCCTGAGTGCCTTGCGCAGAGCTGTCTGGAGAGGATTTGGACGCATAAACCGGCTTTATCTTGCAAGTTGCGCCAAACAATGCTACACTAACAATGATTTTATCTTTCACAGGAGTGACCCTATGTCTGGCTTTACGATTGGAAATGTGAATATAGCGGGGCGCTTTATTCTGGCGCCCATGGCGGGTGTGACAGATCGTGCGTTCCGGCAGATTTGCCGTGAATGCGGTGCGCCGATGACCGTCAGCGAGATGGTCTCCGCCCAGGCGTTGCTGTTTCAGGACAGAAAGACGCGTGAACTGTTGTCGCTTGCGCCCAATGAAAAGCCGGGCTGGATTCAGATTTTTGGCAGCAATCCCGCGTATATGGCGGCGAGTGCACAAAAAGCATTGGAAATTTCCGGTGCGGCACTGATTGATATCAATATGGGCTGCCCTGCGCCGAAGATTGTCAAAGGCGGTGACGGCAGTGCATTGATGAATGATCCGAAGCTGGCGGCGCAGATTATCCGCGCAGTGGTTGAGGCCGTGGATGTACCGGTAACAGTCAAGTTCCGCAAGGGCTGGGATGAAGATCATCAAAATTATCTGGATTTTGCGAAGATGGCAGAAGATTGCGGTGCGGATGCGGTCACACTGCACGGGCGCACCCGCGCGCAGATGTATGCCGGAAAAGCGGACTGGGAAGCGATTGCAGCGGTCAAGCATGCGGTGTCTATCCCGGTGATCGCAAACGGGGATGTGATGAGCGCACAGGATGCACAGGATATTTTGCAGGTGACAGGTGCGGATGCAGTCATGATCGGGCGCGGAGCACTCGGCAATCCATGGTTGTTTGCGCAGTGTATGGCTGTGGACGAGGGACGTGAAATCCCTCCCCTGCCGCCGCTGGCGCAGCGTATGCAAACTGTGCGCCGCCAAATTGTGTTGGCAGCCGAGCACAAAGGGGAACGTATCGCTCTGCTTGAGGCACGCAAACACTTCGCATGGTATCTCAAGGGCGTGCACGGCACAAAAAAACTCAAGGCACGTATTTCTTCCTTGACGTCATTTGCTGAACTGGATGAATTGCTCGCGGAGGCGTCCGCACTGGAGGGCTGAGATGTTTGATGAAAACAGCATTGTTGACCGCATATTGAGCGGCGATGATTCCGCGTTTGAACGTCTGATTGACCGCTATGAACACAGGGTTTATCAGTATGCCCTGCGCTTTCTTGGGCGGCAGGAAGATGCCTGCATTGCGACGGAAGAAATTTTTTATCAGATTTATCGAAAAATTCAGACATGTACAGATACCCAACTGTCTACCTGGGTGTTCCGCATTGCTGCCAATGTATGCGCGGAATATCAGCACCACAGGCGCAGTTCTAAAAATTCTGTTTTATCCGATGTGTTCCATCTGCGGGAAAACACATCAAATGACAGGGGAACGATCAACGAGGGTATGCAGGTTGTTTTACTCCGGTTGACCCGGCAACAGCGAGAGGTGTTGTTGCTGCACGACTTATGCGGGCTAAATGATGAGCAGACCGGGCAAGTGCTCAGTCTGGATGAGAACGGCGTGCGTCAGCGGCTGTCGCGTGCACGGAAGAACCTGAGGGAACTGCTGCTGCGGCAGGGGATTTTACAGCCGCCGGAGGACGATGCGACGCCGAAAAAGGATTGCCAGCAGTATCGCGAACTGTGCAGCCAGTATGTAGATGAATATATTTCCGATGTACACAAGGCGGCATTGCTCGACCATATTCAGGAATGCAAAGCTTGTGCCGCCTATTTGGGTGATCTCACGCTCATTGGGCGTTCGCTTGCACATATGGAGGAGGAAGCCCCGCCGCAGGAATTGCGGGAAAAGATCATCACCGCATCACGCAGACAGGCAGGACATATACAACTTCACCGCAAGCGTGCGGCGCACTGGCCGTTGATGCTTATCTGTTGCTTTGCAGTGGTGATGCTTCTGTTGCTCGGTACCGGTGTGATTGGCGGGCTGTTTGTCAATTCATATCGGGATGTGACGGTTCCTCAGATGGGGACCAATGATGAAGACCAGGAAACAGATGACATTGCTCCGACGCTTGAAGAGGAGATTGTCATTCCGGATTCGGTCACAGCCAACAGTTATGCGTTTGTCATTGCCGCAGAAGGCAATACGGATTTGCCGGAGTTGTCCACGTCTGCGACGCTGCTTTCGGGCGATACGGGAGATGGCGTAGAATATTATCTGGTAGACAATGACCTGAATCTTGTACAAAAGCTGACCGACGGTATGGAATCTGTCGGTTATGAGATAGAAACGGTAAACAATCATCAGCTGGTCATTTCATCCGGCGCAGCACAGGGGTTGTTTATCGTGATCCACAAAGATCCGTGACCGGGAAAAAGGGCGCATTGGCGTCCTTTTTGTGCAATTTTGGCGAAGAGATGCCAATTGTGCTGAAATCATAAAAGAACCGTATAATTTTCGTAAAAATCAGCAAATATTTTCTTGACATTGCAGGAAAACTGAGATAGAATATAGAGGCACTCGCAAGAAGCGGGTGAGCGATGATGCCGGAGATTGCTGCCAGACGCAGGTAACTTCGGCGGAGTAAGTCCGACAATCGGGCGGTTGAGACAACTGCTAACCTAATCACTGGAATGTTCCCACGTAAGCTCGGGACTGCCAGCGCATATGCTGGAAAGCCGACGGCAGGAACCACTGCGGTGCAAAATAAGCCGGATCGCTGAACAATACCATCGTTTTGTCCGGTTTTTCTTATGCCCTGACGTGATACACACGGATGGGTTGCAGTATCTCTCCGAACGCGAGGACACATTTTAATAATGTAGTGTTCGAGGAGGAAAACACACAATGGCTAACGCAGAGAAAATCAGAATCAGACTGAAAGCTTATGACCATTCGCTGATCGATCAGGCTTCCGAGAAGATCGTGGAGGCTGCCAAGCGCACAGGCGCAAAGGTATCCGGTCCGATCCCGCTGCCGACCGAGCGCGAGGTTGTTACCATTCTCCGTGCGGTACACAAGTATAAGGACAGCCGTGAGCAGTTCGAGCGCCGTACCCACAAGAGACTCATCGACATCATGAACGCAGGCAAGAATACGGTTGAGACGCTGATGACCCTCGACCTGCCGGCTGGCGTTGAGATCGAGATTAAGCTTTAATGCCTGCGCCGCAGCAGAGCGGCAAGGTCAAGTTGGTGCGCGGAAACCGCCCATCAACCAATAACCTACAAGGAGGAAAAACAAATGCAAAAGGCAATCATCGGCAAGAAAATTGGCATGACCCAGATTTTCGATGCTGACGGCAAGGTAATTCCGGTTACCGTAATCGAAGCTGGTCCGTGCTCCGTCACTCAGATCAAGACGGAGGAGAAGGAAGGCTATAATGCAGTACAGCTCGGTTTCGCCGACGTTCAGGAGCGCAAGCTCAACAAGCCGCAGCTCGGTCACCTGAAGAAGGCTGGCGAAGCGGTTAAGAAGTATCTCAAGGAATTCCGTTTTGACGATATGTCGTCCTACAAACTGGGCGATGTCGTCAAGGCTGACGTATTCGCTGAAGGCGACAGCGTAGACATCACCGGCATCAGCAAGGGCAAAGGCTACGCAGGCGTCATCAAGCGCTATGGCGCACATCGTTCCCCGATGAGCCACGGTGCAGGTCCGATGCACAGACATCAGGGTTCCATGGGTTCCTGCTCCGATCCGTCCCGTATCTTCAAGGGCAAGATGATGCCTGGTCAGATGGGCAACGAGCAGGTAACCGTACAGAATCTGGACGTTGTTAAGGTTGATGCTGAGATGAACATGATCGCAGTCCGCGGCGCCGTTCCGGGTCCGAAGGGCGGAATCGTGTTCCTCAAGAATACCGTTAAGAACGCCTGAGGAAAGGGAAAGGAGGATACATCATGCCTAATGTAGCAGTATATGATATGACCGGCGCAAAGACCGGTGAGATGGAGCTGAACGCTTCCGTATTTGGCATCGAGCCGAATGAAGTTGTCCTTCATGCTGCTGTCAAGAATTATCTTGCAAACCAGAGACAGGGCACCCAGTCCACCCTGACCCGTACCGAGGTTCGCGGCGGCGGCATCAAGCCGTGGCGTCAGAAGGGCACCGGTCGTGCTCGTCAGGGTTCCATCCGTGCGCCGCAGTGGACACACGGTGGTATCGCGCTCGGTCCGAAGCCGAGATCCTACAATTACTCGCTGAACAAGAAGACCCGCCGCCTGGCGCTGATCTCCGCACTGTCCGCAAAGGCTGCGGCTGGCGAAATCATCGTTGTTGACGGTCTGGATATGAGCGAGATCAAGACAAAGACGTTCGCAGCATTTCTGAAGGCTGTTGACAGCACCGGCAAGAGCCTGGTTGTCACCCCGGAGGTCCGCAAGAACGTTGTCAAGTCCGCAGCAAACATTCCGGGCGTACGCACAACCCCGGTTTCAACGCTGAACGTATACGACATCCTGAACGCTGACAAGTTCATCATTGACAAGGCAGCGGTTGCAAAGCTTGAGGAGGTGTACGCATAATGAAGACGGCTTACGATATCATTAAAAAGCCGGTCATCACCGAGCGTTCCATGTCCGGCATCGGCGAGAACAAATATGTTTTTGAAGTGCTGATGAGCGCAAACAAGGTTGAGATCAAAAAGGCGATCGAAGAGATCTTCGGCGTCAAGGTCGCTTCCGTCAACACCGTCAAGCTTCCGGGCAAGTGGAAGAGAATGGGTGTTCACACCGGTAAGACTCCGGCAATGAAAAAGGCCATCGTAACCTTGAAGGCCGATTCCAAGCCGATCGAGATCTTCGAGGGTATGCTCTAAGTCCCGGTCAGCGGGAACCCGAACCGTGCCGGAAACGGCACCTGTTTGATATCATGTAAAGGAGTTGAATCACATGCCGATAAAGACCTATACTGCGTCCACTCCGTCGAGACGCAACATGACTGTTGTCGATTACAGCGGTCTTTCCAAGGTCAAGCCTGAAAAGAGCCTTCTCGCACCGAAGAAGAAGAACGCAGGCCGAAACAGCTATGGCAGAATCACCGTGCGCCACCAGGGCGGCGGCAACAAACAGAAGTACAGAATCATTGACTTCAAGCGCGACAAGATGGACATGAACGCCACCGTTCTGACCATCGAGTACGATCCGAACCGTTCCGCAAACATTGCGCTGGTTCAGTATGAAGACGGCGAGAAGAGATATATCATCGCGCCGCAGGGTCTGGCCGTAGGCGACGTCATTGTTTCTTCCGCAGAGGCTGACATCAAGCCGGGCAACTGCCTGCCGATCGAAAACATTCCGGTCGGTACCGTCATCCACAACATTGAGCTGTATCCGGGCAAGGGTGCACAGCTCGTTCGCTCCGCAGGCGGCGCTGCACAGCTCATGGCAAAGGAAAATGGCGTTGCACAGGTTCGTCTTCCGTCCGGCGAATATCGTTATATCCGCCTGAGCTGCAAGGCAACCATCGGTCAGGTCGGCAACCTTGACTACAGCAACAGAAAGCTGGGTAAGGCTGGCAAGACCCGTCATCTGGGTATCCGTCCGACTGTCCGCGGTTCCGTTATGAACCCGTGCGATCACCCGCACGGCGGCGGTGAAGGCAAGAGCCCGGTAGGTCGTCCGGGCCCGGTAACCCCATGGGGCAAGCCGGCTCTGGGTTACAAGACCAGAAAGACCAAGAACCGCACTGACAAGCAGATTGTCAGACGTCGCAACGGTAAGTGAGAAAGGAGAACATAAAGAATGGGCAGAAGCATTAAGAAGGGCCCTTTTGTGGCTCCTGAGCTTATCAAAAGGGTTATCGCACTCAATGAGGCCGGTGAAAAGAAGGTCCTGAAGACCTGGTCCCGTGCATCCACGATTTTCCCGGAATTCGTTGGTCATACCATTGCCGTGCATGACGGCCGCAAGCACGTCCCGGTATATATCACCGAGGACATGGTAGGTCATAAGCTGGGCGAGTTCGTCCCGACCCGCACCTACAAGGGTCATGCTGGCAGCAAGACCTCCAATAACGGCAAGTAAGGCTGAAGGAGGATAATTAGAAAATGGAAGCAAGAGCATATTTAAGAAATGTTCGCATCGCTCCGCGCAAGGTAAAGATTGTCTGTGACCTGATCCGCGGCAAGTCCGCAGCAGAAGCCAATGCGATCATGATGAATACTCCCAAGGCTGCATCCGAGCTTTTAGTCAAGCTCTTAAAGAGTGCTGTAGCAAACGCAGAGAACAACCACAGTATGGATCCGGAAAAGCTCTACGTTGCTGAAGTGTCTGTATCTCCTGGTCCGGTGCTCAAGCGCATCCGTCCGCGTGCGCACGGTCGTGCGTTCCGCATCCTGAAGAGAACATCGCACATCACTCTGGTACTCAAAGAGAAAGAATAAGACGAGGAGGTAGGTTATGGGCCAGAAAGTTAATCCGCACGGTCTTCGTGTTGGCGTAATTAAAGATTGGGATTCCCGCTGGTTCGCCAAGGACAATGAGTTCGGCGACCTTCTCGTGGAAGACTATAACATCCGTAAGTATCTGAAGAAGACTCTGCACGCAGCAGGCGTTCCGGCTATCGAGATCGAGCGCAGCAACGGCAGAGTGAAGATCTTCATCTCCTGCGCTCGCCCGGGCATCGTTATCGGCAAGGGCGGCGAGGACATCGAAAAGCTCCGCAAGGAAATGGAGAAGATGCTGGGCAAGCCGGTGTCTCTCAACATCATCGAAATCAAGAACCCGGACACCAACGCACAGCTGGTTGCCGAGAGCATTGCATCTCAGCTCGAAAAGCGCATCGCATTCCGCCGCGCAATGAAGCAGTGCATGGGTCGTGCCATGCGCATGGGCGCCAAGGGCATCAAGATCAAGTGCGGCGGCCGTCTGAACGGCGCCGAGATCGCACGCAGCGAGTCCTATCATGAGGGCACCATCCCGCTGCAGACCCTGCGCGCAGACATCGACTATGGCTTTGCTGAGGCAAACACCACCTATGGCAGAATCGGCGTCAAGGTTTGGATCTACAAGGGCGAAGTCCTGCAGGGCGGTCCGCGTCTGAACCGCAACATCGAAGCGCCGAAGCCGGCATTTGATCGCCGCGACCGTCGTGATCGCCGCGATCGCCGTGACCGCCGCGGCGGTGGTTTCCGTCGTCAGAGACAGGAAGGAGGCAACCGCTAATGCTTCTCCCAAAGAGAGTGAAGTACCGCAGAGTACACAGAGGCCGCATGAAGGGCAAGGCTCAGCGCGGCAATTTCGTAGCCTATGGCGAGTTTGGTCTGCAGGCAACTGAGCCGGCATGGATCACCTCGAACCAGATCGAGGCAGCTCGTATCGCCATGACCCGTTACACCAAGCGTGGCGGTCAGGTTTGGATTAAGATTTTCCCGGATAAGCCGGTATCGAAGAAGCCGGCCGGCACTCGAATGGGTTCCGGTAAGGGCGCACCGGAGTACTGGGTAGCAGTTGTTAAGCCGGGACGCGTCATGTTTGAGATCGCAGGCGTATCGGAAGAGCAGGCCCGCGAAGCACTCCGTCTGGCATCTCACAAGCTGCCGCTCAAGACGAAGTTCGTCAAGCGTGAAGAGAAGGTTGGTGAAGAATAATGAAGGCGAAAGAGATCAGAGAGCTGAGCGCAGAAGAGCTCGCAGTCAAGCTCGTAGAGCTGAAGAAGGACCTCTTCAACCTGCGTCTCCAGCACGCAACCAACCAGCTCGACAATCCGACGAGAATTGCAGATGTCAAGCGCGATATTGCCAGAGTCAACACTATTCTCCGTGAGCGTCAGCTTGCGGAAAAGGCGTAAGGGAGGTAACTACTAATGTCTGATAGAGCTTTCCGCAAGACAAGAGTCGGCAAGGTCGTTTCTGACAAAATGGACAAGACGATTGTCGTTGCGATCGCGGACAGCGTTCAGCATCCGCTGTATAAGAAGATCATCAAGAGAACCTACAAGCTCAAGGCGCATGACGAGAACAATGAGTGCCGCATCGGCGATACCGTTCGCGTTATGGAAACCCGCCCGCTGTCCAAAGACAAGCGCTGGAGACTTGTAGAAGTCATCGAAAAGGCGAAGTAAGGAGGAGCGCACATGATTCAGCAGGAAACATTTCTCCGCGCAGCCGATAACTCCGGCGCAAAGGAGCTGAAGTGCATCCGTGTTCTGGGCGGCTCCGCACGCAAATATGGCAACATCGGCGATGTTGTTGTCTGCTCGGTTCGCAAGTGCACGCCGGGCGGCGGCGTAAAGAAGGGACAGGTCGTCAAGGCCGTTATCGTCCGCTCCCGCAAGGGCGTGCGCCGCGCGGACGGCAGCTACATCCGTTTCGACGAGAATGCCGCTGTCATCATCAGAGAAGATAAAAACCCGCAGGGTACCCGTATTTTTGGGCCTGTCGCAAGAGAGCTGCGCGATAAGGATTATATGAAGATCCTGTCGCTGGCTCCGGAAGTACTGTAAGGAGGTCGTCCGGTAATGAATACTCTGCATGTAAAGAAGGGCGACACCGCAGTCGTTCTTTCCGGTAAGGAAAAGGGCAAGCGTGGTAAGATCATCACTGTTTCCCCGAAGAAGGCACAGGTTGTCATCGAGGGCGTCAACATGCTCACCACCCACGTCAAGCCGCGCCGCCAGGGCGAATCCGGCGGTATCGTAAAGCGCGAGGGCGCCATCCGTGCCTGCAAGGTAATGGCTGTTTGCCCGAAGTGCGACAAGCCGACCCGCCCGGCTCATAAGTTCCTGGAGGACGGCACAAAGGTTCGCGTCTGCAAGCATTGCGGCGAAGTATATTAAGAGGAGGTTGTAACAAATGCCAGTATTAAAGGATAAATATCAGGCAGAGGTTGCTCCTGCTCTGATGAAGAAGTTTGAGTACAAGAGCCCGATGCAGATCCCGACGCTCGACAAAATTGTCATCAACGTCGGCTGCGGCACCGAGGCAAATGGCAATGCCAAGGTACTCGATGCAATTGTTCGTGATATCACTGCAATCACCGGTCAGAAGGCGATTGTCACCTACGCAAAGAAGTCCATTGCGAACTTCAAGCTGCGTGAGGGCATGCCGGTTGGCGTAAAGGTTACGCTGCGCGGCAACCGCATGTGGGAATTCCTCGATCGTTTCTTCAACATCGCGCTCCCGCGTGTCCGTGACTTCCGCGGCATCAATCCGAATGCGTTTGACGGTCGCGGCAACTATGCAATTGGTCTGAAGGAACAGCTCATTTTCCCGGAAATTGAGTACGACAAGATCGATAAGATCCGCGGCATGGACATCGTTATGTGTACCACCGCAAAGACCGATGAAGAAGCGCGTGAGCTGCTCGCAGCTCTGGGCGCACCATTTGCGAAGTAAGGAGGCGTAGAAAATGGCTAAGAAGGCAATGGTTCTCAAGCAGCAGGCGAAGCCGAAGTTCTCTACCCGTGCGTACAACCGCTGCAAGATCTGCGGCCGCCCGCACGCTTACCTGCGCAACTATGGTATTTGCCGTATCTGCGTCCGTGAGCTGGCATATAAGGGTCACATCCCGGGCGTAAAGAAAGCATCCTGGTAATTAAAAACCGTGAAAAACAGCTGACAGAAGGCGACTCACGCCGTCTGTTGACTGTTTGTCTATATCATCATTCTGTAAAGTATCATCCCGCAGCCGGGGAGATGAAAGGGATCAACCCGGTTCGGAAAAGTGGAGAGAGACTCTCTCTAACTTCTGTAAGGAGGACAAAGTAATGCAGATTACAGACCCGATTGCGGATATGTTAACCCGCATCAGAAATGCGGGCACTGCACGCCATACGACTGTTGACGTTCCGGCTTCCGGCATGAAGAAATCGATTGCTCAGATTCTTCTCGACGAAGGCTATATCAAGGACTTCAAAGTGATCGAAGGCGGTCAGGGCACCATCCGCATCACCCTGAAGTACACCGCAAACAATGAAAAGGCAATCTCTGGTCTCAAGCGTGTATCCAAGCCGGGCCTTCGCGTCTATGCCGGCGCACAGGAACTGCCGAAGGTACTGCGCGGTCTGGGTATTGCCATTATTTCCACGTCTAAGGGCGTCATGACCGATAAGAAAGCGCGTGAGCTGAATGTCGGCGGCGAAGTCCTGGCGTTCGTATGGTAAGGAGGTACTGATATGTCTAGAATTGGTAGAATGCCGATCACAGTACCGGAAGGCGTTGAGGTCAAGCTCGACGGCAATACCATCACCGTCAAGGGCAAGAATGGCGTCCTGACCCGTGATATCCATCCGGCAATGACTGTTGCTGTTGAAGGCAACACCATCACCGTAACCCGTCCGAACGACGAGAAGCAGAATCGTGCCCTGCACGGTCTGTCCCGCACCCTGATCAACAACATGGTAATCGGCGTAACCGAGGGCTTCAAGAAAGTCCTGGAAGTCAATGGCGTCGGCTATCGTGTGCAGAAGCAGGGCAAGACGCTGACGATGAACCTGGGTTATTCCCATCCGGTCGTTGTCGAGGAGATCGATGGCATCAAGATTGATGTCGAAGGCGCCAATAAGATCGTCATCTCCGGTGCGGATAAGCAGAAAGTCGGTCAGTTTGCAGCAGAAGTCCGCGAGAAGAGACCGCCGGAGCCGTATAAGGGCAAGGGCATCAAGTACGCAGACGAAGTGATCCGCCGCAAGGAAGGCAAGACCGGCGCGAAGAAGAAGTAAAGGAAGGTGTGCCTAAATGGTTTCAAAGAAAGACTCTAACAAGCAGCGTCTTAGACGCCATAAGAGAGTACGCGGCGCAGTTTCCGGTACTGCTCAGCGCCCGCGTCTCAATGTATTCAGAAGCTCCAAGAACATTTTTGCTCAGGTGATCGATGATGTTCAGGGCGTAACGCTTGCAGCTGCATCCTCCACCGAGAAGGACTTCAGCGAGTACGGCGGCAACAAGGAAGCTGCACGCAAGGTTGGCATGATGATTGCTGAGCGTGCAAAGGCTAAAGGTATCGAAGAAGTCGTGTTTGACCGCGGCGGCTACGTGTATCATGGCCGTGTCAAGGAACTCGCAGAAGGCGCCCGTGAGGGCGGTCTGAAGTTTTAATCGGAAGGAGGTTATTACATGGCTGGTAAGTATGAGCGCGGCGAATCCGAATTTCAGGAAAAAGTCGTCGCATTAAATCGAGTATCAAAGACCGTCAAGGGCGGTCGTATCTTCAAGTTCGCGGCTCTGGTAGTCGTCGGCGATCAGAAGGGTACAGTCGGTTTCGGCCTTGGTAAGGCTTCCGAAGTTCCGGACGCCATTCGCAAGGGCATCGAGGACGCAAAGAAGAACCTGGTCAAGGTCAGCCTGAAGGGCACTACCATTCCGCACGAGGTAATCGGCGAGTTTGGTGCAGGTCGTGTCCTGCTCAAGCCGGCTGCTCCCGGTACTGGCGTAATTGCCGGCGGCGCAGTCCGTGCAGTTGTAGAAATGGCGGGCATCAAGGACATCCGTACCAAGTGCCTGCGTTCCAACAACCCGCAGAACGTTGTTTCCGCAACCATCGAGGGTCTGAAGGAACTGCGCGATGCATCCCAGGTTGCTGCTGTACGTGGCAAGTCGGTTGACCAACTTTAATAAGGAGGGGTAGTTCATCATGGAAAACCTGAAGATTACCCTGGTTAAGAGCCTGTCCGGCAGAAAGCAGAAGCACATTGCCACGGCTCATTCCCTGGGACTTAAGACGATTAACGATGTAACCATTCAGCCCGACAATGCGCAGACTCGTGGCAAGATCGCTCAGATCAGCTACCTGCTCAAGGTCGAGGCAGACGCATAAGGAGGTGTAGAACATGAAGTTACAGGATCTCAAGCCGGCTGAAGGTTCTACTCAGCCTGCATACCGCAAGGGTCGCGGACATGGTTCCGGCAACGGCAAAACTGCCGGCCGTGGACACAAGGGTCAGTGGGCTCGTTCCGGCGGCGGTGTCCGTCCGGGTTTTGAAGGCGGTCAGATGCCGCTGGCGCGCCGTCTGCCAAAGCGCGGCTTCCACAACATTTTCGGTACGGAAAATGCGGTGGTCAATGTTTCTGATCTGAATCAGTTTGAAGACGGTGCAGTTGTCACTGTCGCTGACATGGTCGAAGCAGGTCTGGTGAAAAAGACCCTCGACGGTGTCAAGGTTCTGGGCAATGGTGAGATCACCAAGAAGCTGACTGTCCAGGCAGCTGCTTTCTCTGCTTCCGCAAAGGAGAAAATCGAGGCAGCAGGAGGAAAGGCCGAGGTGGTATAAGGTGTTACAGACCTTAAAAACCGCTTGGCATGTGCCGGAACTGAGAAAAAAGCTGATTTATACGGCATTCATCATTCTTTTGTTCCGCATCGGCTCTTCTATCCCGGTACCTTATATCAATATTGAGGAACTTGCAACGTACTTTGATTCCGTGTCAAATACGATGCTCGGTTTCATGAACGTATTTGCTGGCGGCGGTCTGTCGAATGCGACGATCTTCGCGATGTCCGTCACGCCCTATATCAATGCATCCATCATCATCCAGTTGCTTACCGTTGCCATTCCGGCATTGGAGCGCATGGTGCGTGATGGCGGCGAAGAAGGTCGTAAGAAGCTCTCAGCGATCACCCGTTATGTCGGCGTGGCGCTGGGTCTTCTCCAGGGCTATTCCTACTATGTTTTGCTCAGAAGCAACGGTTTGCTCGATTATACAGACTTCTGGCATGGCATGGTTATCGTTCTGACCTTTACCGCCGGCTCTGCATTGATTATGTGGATGGGCGAACTCATCACAAAGAATGGCGTGGGCAATGGTATCAGCCTGCTGCTGTTCGCAGGCATCATTTCCAGAGGACCGGCGATGGTTTCCTCTTTGATCGAAATGATCCGCGGCGGTCTGAGCTGGTTCATCGTAGCGCTGGTTGTATTGATTTCGCTGGCAATTGTCATTTTCGTCGTCTTTATTTCGGACGCGGAGCGCCGGATTCCGATCCAGTATGCAAAGCGTGTCGTTGGACGCAAAATGTATGGCGGTCAATCGACGCACCTGCCGATCAAGGTCAATGCTTCGGGCGTTATGCCGATCATCTTTGCTGCTTCGATCATGTCGCTGCCGGCTACGATTCAGATGATGGTAAATCCGCAGGCAGGTTCGCTCAGTGAGACCATCTTTAATTGGTTTTCGTCCAATCATCCGGTTTACATTGTGCTGTATATCCTGTTGATCTTTATGTTCAGCTACTTTTATGCAGCGATTCAGTTTAATCCGGTTGAGATTGCGAACAACCTCAAAAAGAATGGCGGCTTTATTCCGGGCTTCCGTCCGGGTCGCCCGACTTCCGACTTCATCACCAAGGCGCTGAATAAGGTGACGTTCCTCGGAGCCATTTTCCTGAGTATCGTCGCGGGCGTTCCGCTGATCGTGGGTTCACTGAATTCCAGCTTGAACAGCGTCGCATTGGGCGGTACTTCGGTATTGATCGTCGTCGGCGTCGCACTGGAAACAGTCCGTCAGTTGGAAAGCCAGCTTATGATGAGAAATTATAAGGGATTCCTTGAATAAAAATGTTGCAATTCCAGGAATAAGCGGCTATAATAGAGGAGATCGAAAAAATGAAACTCGTTTTATTAGGCGCTCCGGGCGCTGGTAAAGGTACGCTGGCGGCTTACCTCATCGAGAAGATGGGCATTCCGTCGATCTCTACTGGCAATATGCTCAGAGAAGCAATCAAAAATCAGACCGAGCTGGGTCTGAGCGCGAAGAAGTACATGGATGCCGGCGATCTCGTTCCGGACGAGGTGGTCATTGGCATGATCAAGGAACGCCTTGCAAAGGATGACTGCGCAAATGGCTGCATTCTGGATGGCTTCCCGCGCAATATCCCCCAGGCAGAAGCGCTGGAGAAGGTTGTACCGATGGATTGTGCACTGTCCATCGAAATCCCGGATGAGACCATTGTAGCCCGTATGAGCGGCAGACGCGTATGCCTCAAGTGCGGCGCAACGTACAATGTCAACAGTGAGACAATGGCCCCGAAGCAGGAAGGGATCTGCGACGTGTGCGGCGATGAGGTCGTGATCCGCAAGGATGACGCGCCGGAAACCGTGCTTGCCCGTCTGGAAACCTATCACAAGCAGACGGAACCGGTAAAAGGCTTTTATGCCGACCTCGGTAAGCTGAAGAGCATCGAAATTGACAACGATTTCGAACGCACCAAGAAGCTGGCTTGTGAGGCACTGGGGATTGAAACGAGATGATTAGACTGAAATCCAGCAAAGAGCTGGAATTTATGCGTCAGGCAGGACGAATCACCGCAGCGGCACGAGCCGCTGCGGCTCGTGCTGTCCGGCCAGGGGTCACCACAGGTGAAATCGATAAAATCGTACGGAGAACCATTGAACAGGCAGGGGCGACCCCGTCTTTCCTCGGTTATGGGGGGTTTCCGGGAAGCGCCTGTGTTTCGATCAACGATGAGGTAATCCATGGCATCCCCTCGCATTCCCGTGTCATTCACGAGGGAGATATTGTCAAAGTGGACGTCGGTGCATATATCAACGGCTTCCATGGCGACTGTGCCGCCACCATCCCGTGCGGGGAGGTGTCGGAAGAGGCAAGAAAACTCATCGAAGTGACCCGACAGAGTTTCTATGAGGGCATCAAGTTTGCCCGCAAGGGCAATCGAATATCAGACATTTCCCATGCCATTCAGACGTATGTTGAGGCGCATGGCTTTTCGCTGGTGCGCGATTATGTCGGACATGGTGTAGGAGCAAAGCTGCATGAAGATCCTGAAGTGCCGAACTTCGGACAGCCCGGACACGGCGTGCGGCTTCTGCCGGGAATGACCCTCGCCATTGAGCCTATGGTAAATGTAGGGACGTATGCAGTCAAACGCCTGTCGGACGGTTGGACCGTCAAGACAAAGGACGGAAAGCTGTCTGCGCACTACGAAAATTCGGTTGCGATCACCGAAGGAGAGCCATATATTTTGACTCTTCTGGAAAACGGAGAAGAATGGTGACACAGAGCACCGAATCCACATGATTTGAGAATTCCCGCGTGCGGCTGGGAACAGGGGATGCTGAATCCTGTTTTTTTGCGCGGGGGCCAGGCAAATAATGCAGGGCCGTAGACTTCATTGACAAAGGGAGGAATTGAGATGCCGAAAGAGGACTTAATTGAACTGGAAGGTACCGTCATAGAGGCGCTGCCAAACGCTACCTTTAAGGTAGAATTGAACAATCCGGCGAAGCCGGTCATTCAGGCTCATATCTCCGGTAAGCTTAGAATGAACTATATCCGCATCCTGCCCGGCGATAAGGTAACCGTTCAGGTCTCCCCCTATGACCTGACAAAGGGCAGAATTACCTGGAGATCCAAATAAAATCCAGATTATTCACTCCCGGACAAAGGCATTGCCATGTCCGGGCTTCGACACAACCTTACTATGGAGGTTATTCTAATGAAAGTAAGACCGTCGGTAAAACCGATTTGCGAAAAGTGCAAGATCATTCGCCGCAAGGGTCGTGTCATGGTAATCTGCACGAACCCGAAGCATAAGCAGAAGCAGGGCTAATTCCCAGTCAACCACACAGGAGGTGCGTTAATAAATGGCAAGAATTGCCGGTGTAGACCTTCCGAGAGAAAAGCGCGTAGAAATTGGCCTGACCTACGTCTACGGCATCGGACGGAAGCTGTCCAACGAAATTTTAGAGAAGGCCGGAATCAATCCGGATACCCGTGTTAAAGACCTGACCGAAGCAGATGAAATCAAACTGCGTGAGGTCATTCATGATTATACTGTAGAAGGCGATCTGCGCCGTGAAGTTGCGCTGAACATCAAGCGTCTGGTGGAAATCGGTTCCTATCGTGGTGTTCGGCACAGACGTGGTCTGCCGGTTCGCGGTCAGCGTACCAAGACCAACGCTCGTACACGCAAGGGTCCGAAGAAGACCATTGCGAACAAGAAGAAGTAAGGAGGCGTACTGAAAAATGGCAAAGGCACAGAAAAAGGGCGCCGTTTCTCGTAAGCGCCGCGTAAGTAAGAATATCGAAAAGGGTGCGGCTCATATCCGTTCCTCCTTTAACAATACGATTGTCACCATCAGCGACCTGAATGGCAATGCAATTTCGTGGGCTTCCGCCGGCGAAATGGGCTTCCGTGGTTCCAGAAAGTCTACGCCGTTTGCAGCGCAGACTGCTGCGGAAACCGCCGCAAAGGCTGCAATGGAGCATGGCCTGAAGACTGTTGAAGTCTATGTAAAGGGGCCGGGTTCCGGTCGTGAGGCTGCAATCCGTGCACTTCAGGCAACCGGTCTGGAAGTAACCATGATTAAGGATGTCACCCCCATCCCGCACAATGGCTGCCGCCCGCCGAAGAGAAGAAGAGTTTAATAAGGAGGACACAGACCTATGGCAAAGAACACACAGCCGATTCTCAAGAGATGCAAGACTCTGGGCATTTCTCCGGCCGTTCTGGGCATTTCCAAGGAAACCAACAGAAAACCGAAGCAGGCGAGAAGAAAGCAGTCTGAATATGCGCTGCAGCTCAATGAGAAGCAGAAGGTTAAGTTCATTTACGGCGTCCTGGAGACCCCGTTCAGAAGATATTATGAAAAGGCTGAAAAGATGGAAGGCAAGACCGGTGAAATGCTGCTCCAGCTGCTGGAGCGCCGCCTGGATAACGTTGTATTCCGTCTGGGCTTCGCAAAGACCCGCCGTGAGGCTCGTCAGTTGACCGCTCATGGTCATTTCACTGTAAATGGTCAGAAGGTAAATATTCCGTCTTACCTCATCAAGCCGGGCGACATTGTCGCTGTCTGCGAGAAGAGCCGTTCTTCTGCAAAGTTTAAGGCTCTGATCGAAGAGCTGGGTTCTACTTCTACCCCGAAGTGGCTGGAGCGCGAGAAGGACAGCTTCGAAGGCAAGGTTGTTGCACTGCCGCAGCGTGACGACATCGACTACGAAGTTGCTGAACACCTCATCGTCGAGTTGTATTCCAAGTAAGAATTGCCCTCATTTGTTTGTTTCATTATTTCGCCGACTGATAAGGAGGGTATCATTAAATGATCGAAATTGAAAAGCCCCGTATAGACTGCGAAAACCTTGCAGAAGATGGGTCCTACGGCAAGTTTGTCGTTGAGCCGCTGGAGCGCGGCTACGGAACCACTCTTGGCAACTCTCTTCGCCGCATTCTGCTGTCGTCCCTGCCTGGCACGGCGGCCAGCAGCATCAAGATCGCCGGCGTACAGCATGAGTTCTCTACCATTCCCGGTGTGAAGGAAGACGTCACGGAAATCGTGCTGAATGTCAAGGGCATTATTGCGAAGCTCTACTGCGACGGTCCGAAAACCGTCTATATTGAAGCGAGTGGGGAAGGTACTGTCACCGCTGGCGACATCCATTCTGACGGTGAGGTTGAGATCCTCAACCCGGATCTGCACATTGCTACGTTGATGAGCGATGCACGCCTGTCCATGGAGATCACCTTGACCAGCGGTCGCGGCTATGTTTCCGCAGAGCGCAATAAGCAGTATCAGACTGCCATCGGCGTGATCCCGGTTGACTCGATCTATACGCCGGTCTATAAGGTAAACTACACAGTTGAAAATACTCGTGTCGGCAACATGACCGATTATGACAAGCTGACGCTGGAGGTCTGGACTGACCGTACCATTACTGCAAAAGATGCGGTATCGCTCGGCGCAAAGGTACTGACAGACCATCTGTCTCTGTTTGTTGACCTCTCTGAGGAAATCGGTTCGCATTCCACCGTTGTTGAGAAGGCGGAGACACAGCATGATAAGGTGCTTGAGATGACCATCGAAGAATTGGATCTCTCTGTCCGTTCGTTCAATTGCCTCAAGCGTGCCGGTATCAACACGGTAGAAGATCTCATCAATACTTCTGAAGACGACATGATGAAGGTTCGTAACCTCGGCAAGAAGTCGTTGGAGGAAGTTATCTTCAAGCTGGAGGCAATGGGGCTGTCCCTTGCCAAGAGCGAAGATTGATTTTTTTCATTTAAACCATATCCGTGGATTCCCGGCGTTTTCTTTCGCCGGGCGTCCCGCAGGGAATAGATAGACCTGAACCCAAAGGAGGTATTTTCTCATGGCCGGAAACCGTAAACTCGGCAGAACCACTGACCATAGAATGGCAATGCTCAGAGCAATGGTAACCTACCTGCTGGAAAATGGCAGCATTGAGACCACTGTTGCAAGAGCCAGAGAAGTTCGTCCTCTCACTGAGAAGATGATCACGCTCGGTAAGAAGAACACCCTCGCATCCCGCCGTCAGGCAGCTGCTTTCATCACCAAGAAGGAAGTTGTTGCAAAGACGTTTGGCGAGCTGTCTGAGAAGTATGCTGACCGCAATGGCGGCTATACCCGCATCGTAAAGATCGGTCCGCGCCGCGGCGATGCAGCAGAAATGGCTATCATCGAGCTTGTCTGATTGAATTTGATCTGACATCCAAAAGGAATTGTTTCGAGCGCATGCTATCGGAACAATTCCTTTTTCGTTCTGTGTTGGTTTATTCGAGATGTTGTGAACATTGTGGGAAAATAGGAAATTGAGCAGGTATATCGGTCAATTTATGTCATATCGCGTATTGAAATGGCAAAATACCGGTGTTATAATCAATACAATATCAATTCATACAGTAAGGAAGTCACTTTATGGCACAAAATCGTTATAAAAGGTTGCTGTCGAATACGTTGATCTTTGCAATCGGTACCTTTTCCTCTAAAGTACTTGTGTTCTTCATGTTGCCGTATTATACAAATATCCTCACCACCGGTGAATACGGCACCGTGGATGCGCTCATCAATGTCGGACAGCTCATGATTCCAATCGCATCGGTCGGCATCAACAATGCCGTCATTCGATTTGGTCTGGAAAATGAATCGGATAAAAGAACAGTGTTCAGCAATGGTCTGTATACGATTCTGATCGGGTTTGCGGTGTTGGCGGCTGTTTCTCCTATTCTGCCGCAGTTGATGAATTTTATGTCGGGCTATACCATTGCGGTATTGGCATTTGTGCTTGCATCCAGCTTGCGCACCCTGTGCATTCAGTTTGCACTCAGCCTCGGCTATAACAAAATGTATGCGGCCAACGGCATTGCAAATACACTGCTGAATATTACGCTGAATATCCTGCTGCTGCCACATTTCCGCATCATGGGATATATCCTGGCGAATATTATTTCCGATTTGCTCATGGGTCTGCTGTGCTTCTTTATGGCGAAGGAGTACCGTTATATGCGTTCGCCATGGAGCAAAAAATATGATCGCCCGCTTGCAAAGCGCATGCGTCAATATGCGTTGCCGCTTGTGCCGCAAACGGTCTGCCAGTGGATCATCAACATGTCTGACCGGTACATGATTATCTTTTTCATCAGCACGGAGGCGAATGGTCTGTATGCCGCTGCGAATAAAATCCCCAATGTCCTGCTGATCGTCGCCAATCTGTTTGCAGAGGCCTGGCAGATCTCGGCGGTTAAGGAAAGCAATCCCAAACAGCAGGTTGATTTTTTCAGCAAGGTGCTCGGCGCGTATTCTTCCATTGCTTTTATTGGCAGCTCCGGTTTAATTATGCTGTCCAAATTCATTATGACGTTCATGGTCGGCGAGGATTTCTTTATTTCATGGCGTTTTGTTCCGATCCTGACTTTGGCAACGACGTTTGGTCTGTTGGCTACCTTCCTTGCAAGCGTGTATATGCTCAAGCTGCGCAGCAAAAATTCCATGGTTACTACCGTCATCTGTGCGTTGGTCAACGTGACGCTCAATGCGATTCTGATTCCATTGCTCGGATCGATCGATCCGCTTTACGGTGCGCTCGGCGCAGGTATTGCGACATGCATCAGCTACTTTGTGCTGTTTCTCATTCGTGCATTCAACACGCAGCGTTATTTAAAAATCCGTTGGAATATCGGCAAAACAGTCATCAGTGTGTTGATTCTGTTTGTGCAGGCGTTGTATATGTCGATTCAGGCGCCGCTTTGGATTGTGGTTGTTCCTGCGTTGTTCGTTTTGTTGTTTGTGATCAATGCAAGGGAAATCCTGCTGTCTGTCAACAAGCTGCTGCGCCGCGGATAATTTTCAAATTTATGTGCGAATGGCAAAGTTTTGCTTGCATATGCAGCGCTGGTGTGCTATACTATTCAATAGTGTAAGAATTTTCGATCCAAGGAGAGTGGGGAAACCCACTCTTTCTTATTGCTTTGGCTAGGGAGGTAAAAATGACGGCAAAAGAAGTCTGCAAGCGCGTCTGGGAACTCAGCGAACCGTTTGCGCGCGAGATGGGCGTGACTTTGTGGGATGTCACCTTTGAAAAAGAAGGCGGACAGTATATGCTGACCATTACGATTGACCGCGATGGGCATACCGATATTGATGACTGCGAAAAACTGTCGCGCGCGGTGGACCCGCTGCTTGACGAAAAGGAATTTGCATCGCTCCCGCCGTATACGCTGTGCGTATCCTCGGCAGGTCTGACCCGCAGGCTCAAGCGCCCGGAGCATTTCGCCGCTTTCCTTGGCAGCGAAGTGGAAGTAAAATTCTATCGTCCCATCGACGGCAGTAAGCTTGCCGTAGGCATATTGCGAGCCTATGAAGACGGCTGTGTTACACTTGAGGCGGATGGCCGCGTGACAGTCTATGAGCCGAAGGATATCGCAGCGGTGCGCCTGTCTGTAACCATTTAATTTGTCCTCAATCGGGTATGGCGCTGTGCCATACCGCACACAATAAGGAGTGAATACCAAAAACATGAACGCAGAATTTTTTGCAGCTCTGGAACAGTTGGAAAAGGAAAAGGGGATTCCGGTAGATTACATGTTGGATCGTGTCTGTCAGGCTCTGTTGACTGCATATAAAAAGGACAATGACGGTCTGAAATGCGACAATGTCTATGTCGAACCGGATATGGACGAAAAAACCATTCATATGTATGTGGCCAAAGAGGTCGTCGATGAGGCGGAAGATCCGCTGACTGAAATTTCCCTTGAGGATGCAAAGAAGATCAGTCCGCGTGTGTCGCTGGGCGATACGGTGCGCGTCGATGTACAGACCCGTAAGTTCGGTCGCATCGCTGCACAGGCTGCCAAGCAGGTCATCATTCAGGGGATCCGCGAATCGGAACGCGGCATGGTATACAATGAATACAGCTCCCGTGAACATGAGATCCTGAGCGCCGTGGTCAGCCGTATTGATCCGCGCAATGGCAATATCATTTTGGAAATGATCAGTGACGGCGAAAAGACAGAAGCTGTCCTGACACAGAATGAGCAGGTCCCGGGCGAGGATTTGCACGAAGGTCAGCGCATCAAGGTATTTGTTGTAGAAGTTCGCCGTGGCAGCCATGGTCCGCAGGTTTTGATTTCCCGTACACATCCGGGTTTGGTCAAGCGCTTGTTTGAGCTTGAGGTCCCGGAAATTCATGATGGCATTGTTGAGATCAAATCCATCGCACGCGAGGCAGGTAATCGTACCAAGATCGCTGTCATGACGCATGATGAAAAGGTTGATCCGATTGGCGCCTGTGTCGGTCCGCGCGGTTCGCGTGTCGGCAGCATTGTCACGGAGCTGTCTGGTGAGAAGATCGATATCATCAAGTATTCCGAAGATACAGCGACGTTTGTCTCCGAGGCACTCAGCCCGGCGGACGTCATCAGCGCTGTGATGCTGCCGGATGGCAAGAGCTGCCGTGTCACTGTACCTGATGACCAGCTCTCACTTGCCATCGGAAAGGAAGGTCAAAATGCGCGGCTTGCTGCCAAACTGACCGGCTGTAAGATCGATATCGGTTCTGAAAGCGCAGCAAAACAGCAGGAAGCAGAGGAAGATGACGACCTGATTGCAGACGACGAGGGCTGAAAAGGAGGTCGGCACAGTGCAGAAAAAGAAAATTCCGATGCGTCAATGCGTCGGTTGCCGGGAAATGAAGCCCAAGCGTGAATTGCTGCGTGTGGTTCGCTCCCCGCAGGGAGAAATTGCCCTGGATTTCCGCGGCAAGAATCCTGGACGCGGCGCATATGTCTGTTCGGATGCCGCTTGTTTGGCACGTGCAAAAAAAAGCCGTGCATTGGAACGCGCGTTTGGCGTGCCTGTGCCGGATGAGGTGTACGATCAGTTGTCCCAGCAATTGGAGGAACATGCCGATGGATGATGTGCTTTGTTTGCTGGGGTTGTGCCTGCGGGCGGGGAAGCTGGTGTACGGCGATGACGCAGTGGCGGATGCTGTCGCCACAGGGGAGGCTCGATTGCTTGTGCTCGCCGCTGATGCAGGGGTAACGATCAGCCGCCGTGCCGCCCGCCATACGGAAATGAAGGGCATACCGGTCATCCGTATCACGGAGGATGCAGCGCAAATGGGCTGGGCGATCGGTCGCAGACCCGTTGCGATCTGTTGCATCACAGATATTGGATTTGCCGCCTCCGCTGCACAAAAAGCGGCGCAAACAGACGCGCAATATGCTGCGCTTGCACAGCAACTGAGTGAAAAAAAGAAGCATATCCAATCCCGACGCCATACAAAAAAGACGCGAAAAAAATCCGCTGGCACAAAGCCCGCCGGCGGTGTGAATCAGTCAACCCATACGAAACGTGGAGGTGAACGCGCATGAGTATTGACAATAAATACCGTGTACATGAAGTAGCCAAAGATTTTGGCGCGAGCACAAAGGAAATCACCGATGTGCTCACAGAATACTCCCAGACCCCGAAAAACCATATGCAGGTTCTGGAACAGCAGGAACTGAATCTGATATTTGATTATATGACCAAACACCATCCGGTGGACAATATGGAAGAGGTCCTGAGTAAGCAGGCTGCAGAGCGAAAGGCGCCGACAACGCAGATTGTCCGTCAGCAGCCGGCAAAAAAGACCGCCAAGGGTGAGAGCAAAAAAGCCGAGACAAAGAAAGCTGAATCGCAAAAGAAGGTTGCAGCACAGCCCGCAAAGGAAGCGGAAAAGCAGACGGCTGCGGATCGGAAAAAGCGCGACAACAAAAAGCGCCATCAGCCGGCGAAGCCGCATGAGCAGCGTCAGATCCTGCGTCCGCAGGGTTCAAATGAGGAAGCGACTTCTACCGTCACAACGGATGAGAACAAGCAGCAGGGCAAGGGCAAACAGATTCATCGCATCGATACGCGCGGCAGCGGGAATGTCAACCTGGCACGCTATGATGAGCGCATTGACGCGCTTGTACCGCAAAAAGCCGACCGCATGAAGCAAGGCAAACAAAAGATTACCCGCAAGGCGGATTCCCGCAAACAGTTCTCCAGCAAGCGCCGGCAGGAAGAGCAGGAGAAGTTTAAACGCTTACAACGCCAACAGCAGCAAATCAAAAAAGTCCAGCTCAAGGTGATGATCCCGGATGAGATCAATGTAGGTGAATTGGCATCCCGTCTGAAGCGCACCGCGGCGGATGTCATCAAGGAGCTGCTCAAGCTGGGTGTCATGGCGAATATTTCTCAGACCATCGATTTCGACACGGCGGCCATCGTTGCAGAGGAGATGGGGGCAAAGGTTGAGAAAGAAGTCTTTGTCACGATTGAGGAAAAGCTGTTTGATGAAAGCGAGGACAAGGAAGAGAATCTGGAGCCGAGAAGCCCGGTTGTCGTTGTTATGGGACACGTAGACCACGGCAAGACCTCTCTGCTTGACTCCATCCGTAAGACCGATGTCGCAGCCGGTGAAGCAGGCGGCATTACGCAGCACATCGGCGCATATCGCGTCAAGGTTGACGGGCGTCCGATCACCTTCCTGGATACGCCGGGTCATGCTGCATTTACGTCCATGCGTGCCCGCGGCGCACAGGTCACGGATATTGCGATTTTGGTTGTCGCAGCGGATGACGGCATCATGCCGCAGACCATCGAGGCAATTAACCATGCCAAGGCGGCGGGCATTCCGATCATCGTTGCTGTCAACAAGATTGATAAGGAAAATGCAGATCCTGACCGCGTACTCCAGCAGTTGACCGAGTATGAACTGGTTCCGGAAGACTGGGGCGGTGATACCATTGTCTGCAAAATTTCCGCCAAGTATGGCAAGGGCATCGACAATCTGTTGGAAATGGTTCTGCTGACTGCGGATATGCAGGAGCTGCGTGCAAATGCAAACCGTCAGGCAAAGGGTACGGTCATTGAGGCCAAACTGGACCGCGGTCGCGGTCCGGTTGCAACCGTTCTCGTGCAGAATGGTACATTGCATGCCGGGGATACAGTCATTGCGGGTAAGGCAGTCGGTCGTGTCCGTGTCATGACTGACGAGCGTGGACGCAAACTCGAACATGCAGGTCCATCTGTACCGGTTGAAATCATTGGTCTTGGCGAAGTGCCGGATGCGGGCGATGTCTTCTATGCCGTTGATGACGAGCGCATGGCGCGTGAATTGGTCGAGCAGCGCAAAGAAAAGGAAAAAGAAGAACGAAACAAGGTCATGCAGAAGGTCACGCTGGAGAACTTGTTCGATACGATTCAGCAGGGCAATATGAAGGAATTGAACATCATTATCAAAGCGGATGTTCAGGGTTCTGTGGAAGCGGTCCGTTCTTCGCTGCTCAAGCTGTCCAATGACGAAGTGCGCGTGAATGTCATCCATGGCGCCGTCGGCGCAATCAATGAGTCAGACGTCATGCTGGCAGCGGCATCCAATGCGATTATTGTCGGATTTAATGTCCGTCCGGATCGCATTGCACAGGATTCCGCTCACCAACAGGATGTTGAAGTTCGCACCTATCGCGTCATCTACGACTGCATCGAAGAGATGGAGCAGGCGATGAAGGGTATGCTTGATCCGAAGTTTAAGGAAGTTGTGGTCGGTCATGCCGAGATACGTCAGACCTTCAAGGTTTCCGGCGTGGGCACGATTGCAGGCGCATATGTCCTGGATGGTAAAATTGTCCGTTCCTGTGAGGTGCGTATTGTCCGCGATGGCATTGTCATTCATGAAGGTCACCTGAATTCACTCAAGCGCTTTAAGGACGATGTCAAGGAAGTTGCACATGGCTTTGAATGCGGCATGGGTATTGAAAATTACAATGATCTCAAAGAAGGCGACGTCATTGAATCGTTCGTCATGGAACAGATCAAACAGTAAGCAATCTAAAACCGCGGGTGGGGTATGCCGCATGTCGCCGCCCGCCTGCGGTTTTTTTGATTCAAAAAAGGAGAAGAATCTATGTCTCAGAGGAGTGAACGCATCAGCGAAGAATTCCAGAAAGCATTGTCTGAATGCATCCGCACGCTCAAGGATCCACGTGTTCATGAGGCAATGGTCTCTGTTACCCGCTGTGAGGTAACCGGCGATCTGCGCTATGCCAAGGCATTTATCAGCATATACGGTTCCGATCAGCAGAAAAAGGATGTCATGCGTGGCTTGAAGTCGGCATCTGGTTTTTTGCGCCGCAATGTGGCGGCGAAAATTCGCTTGCGCTATGCGCCGGAGATTTTGTTCCTGTTGGACGAATCAATTACGCATGGCGCCCATATCAATGCCGTCCTGCATGAGCTGGAGGAGGAGGGGAAGCTGTGATTGGAACAGTATCCCGTGCCGCCGAAGTCTTGAAAGCGGCAGATCATATCATTATTTTGACGCATCGCCGTCCGGATGGCGATACAGCCGGGTGTGCAGGGGCATTGTGTCTTGCATTGCGCAAGCTGGGTAAAAAAGCGTTTGTTGCACCCAACAGTGAGATTACAAAACGATATGCCAGGTTGATTGTGCCATATGCGCCATATGACGGCTTTGAGCCGAAATTTGTCGTATCGGTGGATTGTGCCGATGAGGGTATGATCCCGGAAGAAATGAAACAGTATGCACACCACGTCGATCTCGTCATCGATCATCACCGTTCAAACGAAGGCTTTGGCACGCATAATCTTGTCATCGGACATTGTGCGGCATGTGCAGAGATCGTCTGCGCTGTGATTGAAGAGATGGGGATTTCGCTCGACCGCAACATTGCGGAAGGTATTTATATCGGTGCATCGACGGATACCGGCTGTTTTAAATTTTCCAATACAACAGCGAACACACACCTGGTTGCTGCAAAATGCCTGGCGGCAGGTGTAGATGGCGGAGAAATCAACCGTGCACTGTTCGAGACCAAATCGCGTGCACGCTATCAAATTGAGGGCATGCTGTTTTCCGGTATGCGCTTTTACCATGATGGAAAGATTGCCGTTGCACTGATTACGCGGGAGGCAAAGCAGAAAACGGGTGCGGATTGGGACGACCTCGATGCCATTGCAGGCATCCCGCGCCAGATTGAGGGCGTGGAAGTCGGTCTGACGCTGACCGAACTGGACAACGGTGATACAAAGGTATCTGTCCGCACGACAAAGGAAGTGGATGCATCTGCCATCTGCACACTGGTTGGCGGGGGCGGTCATCTCCGCGCGGCGGGTGCGACATTGCATTGTGATTCGGAAGAGACCATTCGCCGTATGCTTGCGGCGACAGAAAGGGTGTATGCGGGTGAAACGGCGTGAATCGCGCTACAATGGCGTGTTAATTGTCAATAAGCCGCAGGATTTTACGTCCTTTGATGTTGTTGCCAAATTGCGCGGCGTCCTGCATGAACGCCGCATCGGGCATGGCGGTACGCTTGACCCGATGGCAACCGGTGTATTGCCGGTATTTGTCGGCGGCGCAACCAAAGCCGCAGATATGGCGGCGGCACAGGCAAAGGAATATATTGCAGATTTTGCGCTGGGATATGCGACGGATACGCAGGACAGCACAGGGACACAGACCCTGTATTCCGACAAACGCGCGGTCTGGTCCGAGGTACAGGCGGCAGTGGACGCCATGCGCGGCGAACAGATGCAGGTGCCGCCGATGTATTCAGCAGTCAAGGTGGGCGGCAAGCGGTTGTATGACCTGGCACGGAAAGGCGTGGAAGTGGAACGCACACCGCGCCCCATCACAGTCCATCAGGCGGAATTGTTGTCGTTTGACGAACAGGCACAGGTTGGACAATTGCGCGTTGTGTGTTCCAAGGGCACCTATGTGCGCACGCTGATCCATGATCTCGGTCAGGGGTTGGGGACATATGCCGTGATGTGTGCATTGCAGCGCACGGCGTCCGGACAATATACGTTGGAACAAAGCCATACGCTGGATGAGATTCAGCGCGCCGCGGATGCCGGCGCATTGGAACCGTTGATGTTGCCGACCGACAGTTTGTTTGCGGCATATCCGGCGGTGCGCATGGACGATTACGGATATGAACGCGCACAGAACGGTGCGTTTATTACGCCGCAGCATGTTGCAGATATGCCGATGCAGGCAGGGACACTGTGCCGTGTATATTATCGCGGGGATTTCTGGATGCTCGGTCGCGTGGATGTGCTTGACCGCGGCGGTCTCGCATTGTTTTATGAAAAAAGATTCCGGTGATGCCTGCGCAGAGCCGGGGGGAAGAGGATCAACCAATCATGATAGAGAAAGATGCAAAGCGCGCCATTGCGCTGGGATATTTTGACGGTGTGCACTGTGGGCACCAGGCGTTGATGCGTCTCGCTGTGCAGCGGGCGCAGGAAACTGGTGCAATTTCCTCGGTATTTACGTTCGATGTGCATCCGGATACCGTGATTACCGGACAATCTGTGCCGCTTATCACATCGGAGGCACGCCGCAGGGATGAGATCCGTGAACTGGGCGGTGTAGACGAAGTCATCTTTGCCCATTTTGATACGGAGATGCGCAACATGGATTGGCGCAGTTTTGTCCATGATGTATTGGTCGGGCAATTTCATGCGTGCTGGATCATTACGGGCGAAAACAATCGGTTTGGATATCGCGGAAAAGGCACGCCGGAGCGTCTGCGGGAGGAATGCGCGCGCCTGGGCATCGGCTGCGACATTGTGGATAGTGTGAAGATTGATCATATCGTTGTCAGTTCAACCTATATCCGCCAACAGATTGCGGCGGGCAATTTGGAACGCGCTGCACAATTCCTCGGTCATCCATATACCATTGCGGGCGCTGTTCAGCATGGTCGCCGTGTCGGGCGCACCCTTGGCTTCCGCACGGTCAACCTGATGTTGCCAAAGGAGATGCAGGCGCCGCCGTTTGGCGTATATGTCTCGCGTGTGATTGCAGGCGGACAGTCTCATATGGCTGTGACCAATATCGGCGTACATCCGACCTTCGGAGAAGGGGAGGCTGCGTGTGTTGAGCCGCACATTCTGGACTTTGACGGCGATCTATATGGGACGTTCATTCAAGTGCAGTTGCTGCATTTTTTGCGCCCGGAACGCAGGTTTGATGACAGTGAACAGCTCAAAGCTGCGATTTCACAAGACATTGCACAAACTCGAACATGGTTTGAAATTACCGAAAAATGACACAAATGATATCGCAATAGATACCCTGCAGTCGGACGGCTGTGGGGTATTTCCTGTTTTGCGATAAAAAAGCGCAAAAAAGGTGGACAAATATACAGGTTTTTCGTGTTTTGATGCAAAACTTGCTTGAAATAGACGTGAAAATAGCCTATTATTATTACATGGCAGATGCGGCTGTATGCGCACTGCACCAGATAGAAAGGGAATAACTATGCTTGGCATTGTTTTGGTAGAGCCGGAGATTCCGCAAAACACCGGCAACATTGCACGTACCTGTGCGGTCACGGGTTGTGCACTGCATTTGGTTGGACCGCTTGGGTTTCAAATTACAGACAGACAGCTCAAACGCGCGGGATTGGATTACTGGCATCTGCTCGATGTGCATTATTACGATTCATTGGATGAATTTTGGGAGAAAAATCCCGGCGGCACCTATTTTTATGCCACCAGCAAGGGAGCACAACGGTATACGGACGTCACCTATCCGCCGGATGCATATCTGCTGTTTGGAAAAGAGACAAAAGGGTTGCCGGAAGCCATGCTGGCGGAACATCCGGAGCGCTGTGTACGCATTCCAATGCGTGAGGGGGCGCGATGCCTGAATTTGTCCAACAGTGCGGCAGTGTTGGTTTATGAAGCGCTGAGGCAGAATGAGTTTGAAGGGCTGGTCAGTGCAGGACCGTTTTTTGAAGAGTGAAAGGTAGCACAAAATGGAAAAAATTTGCATTTTTACAGATTCGACATCCGATCTGCCGCGCGAACAGGCGGAGCGCTGGCAGATTGACATTGTCCCCATTCAAATTCAGGCAAATGGGAAGACGTATCGTGAATATTATGACATCACGCCGCAGGAATACTGGCAACTCCTGATGGAGAGTGAGGAAATCCCGCAGACATCACAGATCAAAATGGAAGACTTGATGGCGCAGTATAAAAAGGCGAAAGCCGAAGGTTGTACGCATTGTGTCGGCGTCATCATCAATGCCGCAGGCTCGGGATCATATCAGACAGCGAATATTGTCCGTGACATGTTTTATGAGGAATACGGGCAAGATATGGTGATCGAATTGATCGATTCGGAGAGCTATACCTATATGTACGGCAATGTCGTTATTGAGGGCGCAAAGCTGCGTGAGGCAGGTGCATCGTTTGAGGAAATTGTCCGCACCATGCGCCACAGCATCCGGTGTATGGAGGCATATCTCGGCGTGTACAGCCTGCGTCATCTCAAAAAAAGCGGTCGCATTTCCGGCGGCGCAGCATTTGTCGGTGAAGCGCTTGGTCTGCGCCCGATTTCACTCGTGCGCGCGGGTCTGGTCGATGTGTGTGCAAAGGTGCGCGGCGACAAAAATGTCGTGCCCAAAATCGTTGAGTTGGCGAAAAAAGAAGCGGTCGATCCCGCGGGACAAACAGCATATGTCGTGTATGCGGCTGTGCCGGAAGAACAGATTGCACTGGCAGAAAAACTGATGCTGGAAGCAGGGTTTGGCGCTGTCGAGCGGTATCCGATCGGCATGGCGGTGACGACAAATGCCGGTCCACAGTCGATTGCCGTCATTTTCCGCGGCAAGAAACGCGGCTGATTCGCTATTTTGCTGAAAAAATCGCCGAATTGGGCATTTTTTAACAAAAGCATCTTGAAAACTACGCCGTGAGACGGTATAATTTTTGGGTGGAAACGCGCATATTTGCCGATTTCCACGTATGACAGTACGTTGTTCCAGTTAATAAGGAGTGTTATACAATGGACTACAATAAGAAGAGTGTCGTAGATATCGACGTAAAAGGCAAGAAGGTACTTCTGCGCTGCGATTTCAACGTCCCGATGGCGAAGGATGGAAGCGGTGTCATCACCGATGACAAGCGCATCCATGCGGCGCTGCCCACCATCCAGTATCTGCTGGACAATGGCGCGGCAGTTATCGCATGCTCGCATATGGGCAAGCCGAAGGGCGAGTGGAAGCCGGAGCTTTCCATGGCGCCGGTTGCAGCACGCCTGAGCGAGCTGCTGGGTAAGGAAGTCATCCTTGCAAAGGATATCGTCGGTGAAGACGCAAAGGCAAAAGCAGAGGCTCTCCAGCCGGGTCAGATCCTGTTGCTTGAGAACCTGCGCTATGACAACGGCGAAACCAAGAACGATCCGGCATTTGCAAAGGCTCTGGCTGATCTGGCTGGCGAAGGCGGCGTCTATGTTTCCGACGCATTCGGTACCGTACACCGCGCACATGCATCCACCGCAGGCGTTGCCGCATATCTGCCGGCAGTTTCCGGTTTCCTGATCCAGAAGGAACTGGAGATCATCGGCGGCGCACTGGCAGCGCCGAAGCGCCCGCTGGTTGCCATTCTGGGCGGTTCCAAGGTTTCGTCTAAGATCGGCGTAATCAACAACCTTCTTGAGATCGCAAATACCATCATCATCGGCGGCGGTATGGCATACACCTTCTCTGCTGCACAGGGCGGCAAAATTGGTGATTCCCTGCTGGAAGAAGACTGGAAGGGCTATGCGCTTGAGATGATTGAAAAGGCAAACGCAAAGGGCGTCAAGCTGTTGCTGCCGGTTGACACTGTCATCGCGGACAAGTTCGCACCGGATGCAGACAGCAAGGTTGTCGCTTCCGGCGAGATCCCGGACGGTTGGCAGGGTCTGGACATCGGTCCGAAGACGGTCGAGGCATATTGTGATGCAGTCGCTGACGCAGGTACGGTCATCTGGAATGGTCCGATGGGCGTATTCGAGTTCGAGAAGTTTGCAGTTGGTACCAAGGCTGTTGCTGAGGCGCTGAGCAAGACGGATGCCATCACCATCATTGGCGGCGGCGATTCCGCAGCGGCTGTCCAGCAGTTGGGCTATGCCGACAAGATGACGCATATTTCCACGGGCGGCGGCGCTTCGCTGGAGTTCATGGAAGGTAAGGTTCTTCCGGGCATCGCGTGCCTCGAAGATAAGTAAATTTTCGTTCAGTCCGTCCCTGCGGCTGTGCGCCGCAGGGACGCTGAGACATAAAAGGTTTCGGCATACCCTGCCGATCAAACAAGGATTTTTCTAGGAAGGGGAAAACCAATATGAATCGCAGATATCGCAAGACTATTATCGCTGGTAACTGGAAGATGAACATGACCCCGAGCCAGGCAAAGGCTCTGATCGAAGAGCTGAAGCCGCTGGTCAGCAAGGTCAAGTGGTGTGAGATGGTACTGTGTGTACCGTACGTAGACATCCCGACCGCTGTCAAGGCTGCAAAGGGTTCTAAAATTGCCATCGGCGCACAGAACATGCACTTTGAACCGAAGGGCGCGTACACAGGTGAAGTTTCCGCTGACATGCTGAAAGAATGCGGCGTGAAGTATGTGATTATCGGCCATTCCGAGCGCCGTCAGTATTTCGCAGAGACCGATGAGACCGTCAATAAGAAGGTCAAGGTTGCATTGGAAAACGGCTTCCGTCCGATCGTTTGTGTGGGTGAGTCCCTAGACGAGCGTGAACAGGATATCTGGTCTGAAGTCGTCCGCAAGCAGGTCAAGTGTGCCATGCAGGGCGTATCCGTTGACGATGTCAAGAAGGTTGTCATCGCTTACGAGCCGATCTGGGCGATTGGTACCGGCAAAACCGCTACCGCAGATCAGGCAAATGAAGTTTGCGGCGCAATCCGCGACTGCCTGAGAGAGCTGTATGGCGCGCGCGCTGCACGTGCCATCACCATCCAGTATGGCGGTTCCATGAATGCAAAGAATGCAGCAGAACTGCTTTCCAAGCCGGATGTTGACGGCGGTCTGATTGGCGGCGCTTCCCTGAAGCCGAACGATTTCTTCGCAATCATCGAGGCAGCAAACCAGTAATTCAACTGCACATTTCATCGGCGGGCTGTTTCATCTGTTTGAGCGGTCCGCCGATGCACGTTTCCGCACGGTAGAATTGACTTCCCCTTCCCATGCCGTGCGACGGAATTTTTAGAAACGAGGTTAATTATGAAAAAACCGTTAATACTCATTATTATGGACGGCTTTGGTCTGCGCGAAAGCGATATGGGCAATGCAATCCATGCTGCAAATCATCCGAACCTGACCCGCCTGTTTGCGGAAAATCCGACCACTCAGCTCGGTGCTTCCGGTCTGGATGTCGGTCTGCCGGACGGTCAGATGGGCAACAGTGAGGTCGGTCACACCAACATCGGCGCAGGCCGCGTTGTATACCAGGAGCTGACCCGCATTTCCAAGGCGATCAGGGAAGGTACGTTTTTTGAAAATGAAGCATTCCTCGGCGCAGTGGACAACTGCAAAAAACATGACAGTGCGCTGCACATCTATGGTTTGATGAGCGATGGCGGTGTACACTCCCATATCGAGCATATTTTTGGTCTGGTTGACCTGGCGAAGAAGAACGGTCTGACCAAGGTCTTTGTGCATTGCTTTATGGATGGCCGTGACGTACCGCCGACTTCTGGCATCGATTTTGTCCGCCAGATGAAGGAGAAGCTGGACGAGGTCGGTGTGGGCAAAATCGCCACCATTGAGGGACGTTACTATGCGATGGATCGTGACAATCGGTTTGAACGCGTTTCCAAGGCATATGCCGCTATGGTATACGGTGAAGGTGAATTCAATCCGGATCCGGTTGCCGCTATGCAGGCATCTTATGACGCAGGTGTAACCGATGAGTTTGTTGTCCCGGTTGTGACTGCAAAGGATGCACAGATTCGGGAGAATGACTCCATTATCTTTGCAAACTTCCGCCCGGATCGTGCACGTGAAATTACCCGCACCTTTGTCGATCCGGAATTCTCCGGCTTTGAGCGCCGCAATGGCTGCTTCCCGGTCTACTATGTTTGCATGACGCAGTATGATGCGACCATGCCGAATGTCCATGTGGCATTTAAGCCGGAGTCGTTGACCAATACATTTGGTCAGTATATTGCGGATCAGGGTCTGACGCAGCTTCGCATTGCCGAGACGGAAAAGTATGCGCATGTCACGTTCTTCTTTAATGGCGGCGTCGAAGCGCCGTATACCAATGAATCGCGCGATTTGATCGCCTCGCCGAAAGTTGCGACGTATGACCTTCAGCCGGAGATGAGCGCATATAAAGTGTGCGACAAGGTTGTTGAGGAAATCAAGAGCGGTAAATTTGACGTCATCATCCTCAACTATGCGAACTGTGACATGGTCGGTCATACCGGTGTATTTGACGCCGCAGTGAAGGCGGTTGAAGCCGTTGATACCTGTGTGGGCAGAACGGTGGACGCCATTCTTGAGATGGGCGGCGTCGCCATGATTACGGCTGACCACGGCAATGCAGATCAGATGCTGGAAGAGGACGGTGTTTCCCCGTTCACCGCACATTCGTGCAATCCGGTACCGTTCTGTGTGGTCGGATATCCGTGCACACTGCACGAGGGGCGTCTGGCGGATATTGCGCCGACAATGCTTCAGGTTCTCGGTCTGCCTCAGCCGGCTGAGATGGATGGCAAGTCCCTGATGGATTGATGTCCATTTTGAAGGAATGATTTGCGGCAGATTGCGATTGCCTACGGGTATTTCGCAATCTGTCGCTTTTTTTGCGCACCGGGCTGTCCCAAAATGCAAAAGGAGAACAGCATGAAACAGGCGATTGAAATTGTAGATGTAAATGGGCGTGAAATTCTGGATTCGCGCGGCAATCCGACTGTAGAGGTCGAGGTGTGTGTGTATGGGGACAACGGTGTATCTGTGGGACGTGCGTCGGTCCCATCCGGTGCATCGACCGGACAGTATGAAGCATGTGAATTGCGTGATGGGGATGAAACGCGCTATGGTGGCAAGGGCGTACTGCATGCCGTGCAGGCGGTGAATGTTGAACTTGCCGACGCCATCATCGGTATGGATGCAGCCAATCAGCCCGAACTGGATGCGACGATGCGGAAGCTGGACGGTACGGAAAACAAGTCCAGGCTCGGTGCGAATGCCATTCTGGGTGTAAGCCTTGCAACAGCACGCGCAGCGGCGCAGGCATATGGGTTGCCTCTGTATGCGTATCTCGGAGGAGTGAATGCAAAAACACTGCCCGTACCGATGATGAACATCCTGAACGGCGGCGCACATGCGTCCAACAATGTGGACATCCAGGAATTCATGATTATGCCCGTAGGCGCGTCAGATTTCCATGAAGCATTGCGCCAATGCGCGGAGGTATTTCATACCCTGCGCGGTGTTTTAAAGAAGAATGGAACGCCTGCGGCAGGCGTAGGAGATGAAGGAGGCTTTGCCCCCGATTTAAAAAATGACGAACAGGCGATACAGGTTATTTTGTCTGCGATCGAACAGGCGGGTTATACGCCAGGGGCAGACTTTCTCATTGCAATGGATGCGGCGTCATCGGAATGGTATCGACCGGAAGACGGTGGATACTATCAATTGCCCAAGGCAGGCACACGCATGAGCCGTGCACAGCTTGTGGAATACTGGGCACGGCTGGTGGAAACGTATCCAATTATCTCGTTGGAAGATGGTCTTGCGGAAGAAGATTGGGAGGGCTGGAAGCAACTCACGGATTTGATCGGGAAACGTGTACAATTGGTCGGTGACGATCTGTTTGTCACGAACACCAGTCGCCTGCACCATGGCATTGAAACCCATGTGGCAAATTCTATTCTGATCAAAGTCAATCAGATCGGTACGCTGACGGAGACCATTGATGCAGTGACTATGGCGAATCGTGCGGGTTATACAGCGGTCATTTCGCATCGTTCCGGCGAGACCGAGGATACGACGATTGCCGACCTGGCAGTGGCGTTGAATGCCGGGCAGATAAAAACAGGTGCACCGTCACGTACAGACCGCGTGGCGAAGTACAACCGTCTGCTGCGCATTGAGGAAGAATTGGATGGGCAGGGACTGTATGCCGGGCGCAATGCCTGGTTCAATCTGCACTGACGGCAATAAAAAAGCAGGCGGACCGTTTGGTCTGCCTGCAAAACTCAAAGTTCGAGCATCATAGTCAGATATTCGTTGGAATCGAGGAACATTTTGAGGTAGTAATTCAAAACCACCGAGTCTTCCGGTGCACAAACACCGTCGAGAATCGTTTCCGTTTTGCCCTCTTCACGTGTCAATCCGAGCGCTTCGATGCGCGCAAGGTTTTCCGCCGATGGGCTTGGCATGGTGTCAATACAGCAGATACCGATGAGTGCGTCACGCATTTTCCACAGCAATTGCTGGCAGCCGCGCAGATGGGCGACTTCCGATTTTTTGAGTGATTTGTTCATGCGTTCGTCGAGCAGTATACTCACATTGCGGTCAAGGTCGTTGATGTGCGCCCGCAGATCGCGCAGATCAGGGATGCGCCCGCGCAGCACACGCTGTTCCAACAGTGGGAGCATGGCCTTTTGGGCTTTGATAATACTGTCCTTGGTGTGTGCCGCGCCACTGTATGGGCGGATCAGCATGTTGACTGCGAGTGCAATGGCTGTACCGATCACGGTATCACGGAACCGCAGCAGACCATACATGGGATTGCTGGTTGAAAGCATATCAGTCAAACAGCAGCAGAATACGACACAGGCCAGGTTGGTTGTAGAGGCGGGGATATGCAACATGTTGCATGCGACAATCATGATGACAACACCGATTGCACAGCCGATTGCCAGATGTCCGGAAAAGACCACTGTAAATGCAATGGCAAGCAGTGCACCGATAAAATTGCCAACGGTCAGATTGCGTGCGCCTCTAAATGAAGCGGTAATGGAGGACTCCATTGCCCCGAGCGCACCGATGGCGAGAAATGGCGGATATTCACTTTTGATGGCATAGCCGGTCAAAAGGGAGAGACCGACAGCAAGCGCGGTTTTCAATGTGCGCATGCCGATATGGAATGGAAATTTTTTTTTCGTTATAGTCATCTTTTGTCACCTGATATTCTCATAAAAAACACTCCAAACTTGGCTCATTATAACATATTGATAGCATTCGTCAATCAGCAAATGTGCCAATCATCGCATTCTTGGTGTATTTGCTGTGAAAATAGCAGAAACTGCAAGATGAATTGGGAATATTTTATGGAAAGATTGACAGATTGAAAGAATTTGTGGTAACATATAACTATTATAGAACAAAGATGTGTTCGCAACCTTGTCGTGTTTTGCCGGTGAGGAGTATATCAGATGATTACCCGCGGAGTACCGCGGCGACGAGAGGGAGTTTTTCGCAATGAAAGCCAAAAAGACTGAAAACAAGAGAAAGATTGGCATCGGCGTTGCCGCTGCCGGCGCCGTCGCCGGTGCTGTAGTAGCAGGCGTTGCGGCATATCGCCGCAGCAAGAGTGAGCAGGTGTATCATGAGGCGGAGCTCAAGGCAATGAGTGAGCTGGATGATATGAATGCAGAGAATGAAAATGCATGTGAATCCTGCGAATGTGCAGATGAATGCGCTGCAAGCGGGGAGACCTGCGAGACTGCTGAAGAGCAGATGAGCATGATGGAAGATATGGAAGAAACTGCTCAAGAGCCGCAAGAAGAAGCTGATGCTGAGACCCCAGAGGAAGCTCCTGTTGAGGAACCCGCTGTGGAGGAAGCCGATGAGATAAAAGCTTCCGATTCTGACGAGGACTAATTCCCGTAAACAAATCCGGGCGGGGCACGCGTGCGCGGCGCTCCGCCTGCTTTTTATGCAAAAATATTTTTTCCTGAGGAGTAAAAACTACGTATGAGATATGAAGGCCGCGTATTTCGTCCGCCGAGTGAAGCCTATAGCCTGATCGTACAGGTGACCGTCGGGTGCAGCCACAACCGGTGCACATTTTGTGATATGTACAAGGAGAAACAATTCCATTTGCGCAAGCTGGAGGATGTACTCGAAGATTTTCTGTTGGCGCGCCGCGCATACAACCATATTGAACGCATTTTTCTCGCGGATGGCGATGCGCTCATGCGGCGGACAGAGGACCTTGCCATTATTTTGCAGCATATCCGCGATACCATTCCAGAGTGCAGGCGTGTGACCAGTTATGGTTCACCCAAAAGTATTTTGACCAAAACGCCGGAACAGCTTGCTCTGTTGCATGCACTCGGTCTGGATATGATCTATTTGGGATTGGAATCTGGCTGTGACGATGTGCTGACGCATGTGAACAAAGGCGCCACAGTAGATGAAATCGTCCATGCGGGACAGATGGTGAAAGATGCAGGTATGAAATTGTCCGTTACCGCAATCAATGGTCTCGGCGGTACGGAATTGTGGCGTGAGCATGCGCTGGGTACGGCCGATGCATTTACCCGTATGAAACCGGATTATATCGGCTTGTTGACGTTGATGTTTGAAGGTGGTACACCGCTGCAAAAGGAATGGGAAGCTGGAACCTTTCAATTGCTCACTGCGCCACAGGTGGCACAGGAAACATTGCTGATGCTTGAACATATCGACTCCGAAGGCAGTATTTTCCGCTCCAATCATGCATCCAATTACCTTTCGCTCAAAGGTACGCTCAATCGTGACCGCGATATGCTGTGCGACACGCTGCGCCGTGCGCTCGACGGTGAACTGGGGTATAAGAGTGAATATTATCGTGCGCTGTGAGAATAGCTTTGTGTACAGAATAGCAAATTTATAAAAAAGCTCATGTTTTATCCATTCAAAAGGGAAGAGAATACTTTTTTGGTGAAAAATTTAAGAATATGACAAAAAACTTTACAAACAATTCACGGTTTTGCCGTTTTCATTGTGCGCAGAGTATGGTACACTGAAAACAACAAAGAGAGGAGTGATGCCGATGGATTCAGTGTCCCATACGACGGTGGCGCATTACCTGCTGGACTACGTGGAAAAGACTGATGGCATTTCGTTCGATAAAAAGGCATTCGTTTTTGGCAACTTGAAACCGGATCTGAAGGGCGAATATTTGACCAAGCGGCATTATCCGTCCATCATGTTTGAAGAAGTGATGCAGCGCATCCGCGATTTTGCATCCAAATTTCGTATTTGTGAAACCAATGGCGCAAAGCTCAGTGAGGAGCTTGGTGTAATTTGCCATTATATTACAGATTTCTTTAGTTTTCCCCATAACGATGATATCTATAAACATGGATTGTTTGCCCATTATGTATACGAAAAACGCACGAGCCTGACGATTTCCAAGCGAATTAACGAAACCAAATTTCATGGCTGGGTGAAGCCTGTGTTAGCGGATATCCCGCAGACGCCAGAAGCCCTGATTGCTTCCATTACGGAACAGCATCGGAGCTATGTCGCACAGCCGGAACATAGTATCAGCAATGATGTATTCCACATTTGCCGCATTCTGACAATCGTAGTGATGTCGATGATCCGTATCACCTGCAATGTTTTTGCAGATCTGCCCTTTGGAGCATCGATGCCAATTGCGCAACCGGCGTAACAAATCTGCATCCGCCCTTCCAGCAGTGGGGTGGATTTTTTTTTGCCATAAATTGCGGTGAAAACCGATTGACATTGGCGTAAAAAAGGCGTATGCTATAAGAGCAATAAATGACATATGTCAGAAATGGAGGCGCAGTCATGCCGAGACCGATAAAATGCCGCCGGGTGTGCGGATTACCGGAACATACGGCATTTGGTCCGATCGGACAGGTCAACACACCCAAAATTACGATGACGGTAGATGAATATGAAACCATCCGCCTGATTGATTTGCAAGGGCTGACACAGGAAGAATGCGCTGCACAGATGGGCATTGCCCGCGCGACGGTCGCCGGCATCTGGACCCGTGCGCGCCGCAAGACGGCGGATGCACTGATCAATGGCAGACAGCTTGTGGTTGAAGGCGGCAACTATGTGTTATGCCGCCGGAGTGAACCAAATTGCTGCGGACACAATGCCGCATGTCGGGGACGCGTGGATCATATTGCGGAATTTTGCACGAACAAAGGAGATCATAGTATGAAGATTGCAGCAACGTATGAGAATGGGAACATTTTTCAGCACTTTGGGCATACCGAACAGTTTAAAATTTACACCGTAGAGAATGATCATATCACCAATATGGAAGTCGTTGATACAAATGGCAGTGGTCACGGCGCGTTGGCAGAATTCTTGAAGCAGCAGGGCGTTGGGATTCTGATCTGCGGCGGCATTGGCGGCGGCGCACGCACGGCGTTGATGGATGCAGGCATTGCGGTATTTGCCGGGGCAAGCGGCGAGGCCGATCTTCAGGTTGGCGCACTGTTGGCGGGTATGCTTGCGCCCAATCCGGATGTAACCTGTGACCACCATGACCACGGCGAAGGGCATGCCTGCGGCACATGCGGCAGTCATGGAACCTGCGGCGGGCACTGCTGAATGAATACACTTAAAATCCAGATACTCTTAAAAATAGAGTGTCTGGGTTTTTATTTTGCATCATTATCCAAGAGAATACTTTATAAAATAAGCAAACGGTATCTATGCATTGTGACACAGATACCGTTTGCTGAGAGAGTGAGCAATGTCTTATACGCTGATGAAAAATTGAATCCGACCGATACCGGTCAGGCATAGTTATGGCAATTGCGAATTAAGCGGCAATGCCAAGGGGAGAGAACAGAATGTAAATGCCGATTGCCAGCAACACACCAATGATGCATACGACATGACGATACTTCCATGGTGTCAGATCGACTGCGCCGATATCCTCGGGAACGAATTCTTCGACACCGCGATATTTATTTAAATACCACATAATAGCGAACTCTATCACAAAGAGCGCTGCAATGGCATAAAGATAATGGACTGGCTCGCCAGAAGTTGGATAACATGGTTCTATGACCATAAACAGACCATATGCAACAACATGTACCACAGTAATCAGTTTAGGCGCATATTTAGGGACTTTACGGAACACCAGTGCGCCGAGTACTGTGAAGAGAATCGGCAGCGAAACAAACTGGCTCATCGAATTGAGGAAAGTTGTAATACCCTGTGCATACATGACAAACGGTGCGACACAAATAGCAATGACACCGGCAATTGTGCCGTAAATTTTGCCAACTTTTACGCATTTGACATCGGACGCCTCCGGATTGATGATAGATCGATAGATATCCAACGTAAACATTGTAGATGCGGAATTGAGTACAGAATTGAAGGAAGAAAGAATGGCGCCAAACAATACTGCCGCAAAAAAGCCCATAAGCGGTTTGGGGATTACCGCAGATACCAATGCCGGATAAGCAAAATCGATGGCGCTGCTTCCGGCTGCCTGAATTTTGTCCTGGATGGAAGGCAGGTGGTATGCGATGATACCCGGAAGTACAAGATAAAAGAATCCAATAGTCTTGAGGAAACCGCAATAAATTGCACCCTTTTGACCTTCTTCCAGGCTCTTTGCAGCCAACGCACGCTGGACAAACGACTGATTGCAGCACCACCAATACAGGTTATTGAACAACATACCAGTAAAAATGAGCGGCCATGGCAGAGAGGGTTCACCTGCATCCCAGGATGCCCATGCGTTTAATTTTTCCGGTTCGGTATCAATGATATACTGTATACCTTCCAGAATACCACCGCCTGAAGTTTCCTGACCAAGCAGTGCAAGACCCAGGAATGGCACCATCAGACCGCCGATAATTAAACCAATGCCATTGATTGTATCCGATACGGCAACTGCTTTCAAGCCGCCGAAAATAGCGTAACAACCGCCGATAATACCAATTATTACGCAAAGAAATGCTACAGATTGAAACTTACTGATTCCAAAAATAGCAGAAACATCAAAGATGTTTTCAAATACAACTGCGCCGGAATAGAGGATAACCGGCAGGTTCAAAATGGAATACATGATAACGATAACCAATGAAAACATCAATTTCGTCCCACGACCGAAGCGGATTTCCATCAACTGCGGAATTGTGGTTGTACCCATTTTTAAATATGTAGGTAAAAACCAGAGTGCCAATGCAAACAAGGTAAACAATGCACCGACTTCCCAGCCAATTGGACTCATATCAGAAGCCCAAGCCTGTCCATTTGTACCGACGAGCTGTTCGGCTGACAGATTGGTTAACAAAAGTGAACCTGCGATAACAATACCTGGAAGACCACGTCCGGCTAAAAAATATCCTTCCGCAGAGCTTAAATTATCCCCACGGGTTTTCCAACTGGCGATTACAGCAACCAGAGCGGTGAAAAATAAAAATGTGATTGCAATCCATACCATGGAGCTAAAAAAGTCCATACAATTTCTCCTTCCCCGATGTCTACACATATATTTCTTTTTTCGCCGTAACGTACGTTTCATTTGGCAAAGATAGTATCGCACATTTGCACGGGAAATTGCAATAGATTGCGGGTACTATCATTTTCTCGTGCGATATCTCGTTATGCTTTACAATTTTGTTGTGTGGAAATTGTGCTATATGTATAAATATAGTGGTTTTCAAACATATCAGCACAAAACAACAGGTAAAGTATCGTGCATTTGTAACAGGAGTGTATGGAAAATTTTTACAACTCATGATAAAATATGAATATCTTGTTATGTACAAAAATAACTCTTTTAAAGCAATGCGATAGATTGGGGGGATATGGCTGTGTCAATTCGGTTGGATACCATACCTCGTATTTTCCGTATGCATCTGTCTTTGCTTCAAACTCCTTGTACGATACATCAAGTTCGCCCATAGCGGTGTACTTCTTTTCGATTTCACCGGCAGGAGTAGCATTTTTATAATAATTTGCGTTTTGATAATTAAAGTATGCTCCAAGAGCGAAAAAGCCCAATACGATGAAAACAACGATTGCCGCAACTACAAGTAAAAGTATTTTCATCACTTTCATGTTTTCTTAATTCTCCATATACTTTGCCAAATATTCCTCAACCTTATCCATATACTGCTCATACAGTTTATTGTCGTTTCGCAGCGTTCGGAAATGATCGTGCCCCTTCGACCGGAATGTTACGACATAAGGGTTACAGCCTGAACTGAGAGCACCGACCGCTATACCGGTCGCAGCGACGAAAGGCACCCCAAAAGCCCCAAACCACCGGGGAATGCGCGTTTTATGGGAAAAGAGGATTACCGCATTTCAGCGGTTTCTCTCCCCAGCCCCCAATGACTGGAGATTAGCACTCCCATTAAATGCATCCTAATCGCATGGACAAAAGTATAATATAGTTTGGCTAAGAGCGTTCTCATAGGCATTTTTCTATCGTAAGATTTATCCGTATCAAAAGTGGTGCATCAGACAGATCAGCAAAAATCGCGCTTTTTAATTAGCTTAAAAACTGTTGCATCCGGTTTCTTGACAGAAGTCTGAAACAATTGAAAAAAGACACAAAAAAGCGGGTCACCCCTGTTATTAACAGGGGTGACCCATAACTTTGCGCCGCTATGCGATATCCATAGACGACGTCATAATCTGGTGGAGACGAGGGGAGTCGAACCCCTGTCCGAAAGCGCTTCCTCAAGGACTTCTCCGGGCGCAGTCATTTGATTGACATTCCCTCTGCCGCACGCCAAATGACAGGCTTACGGGGTCAGTAGCTTCATCATTCATGGGCGGGGCAAAGCTTACCCGCCGCACGTTCATCGCTCAATGACGTTCTGTCCCGAGCCGCGATACTCTCAGGCAGAACGGGCTCGCCGAATCAGGCAGCCTGTAAAGAATAATTCTTGTTGTTTAATTTATAAACAGTTGAGGCTTTTTACGCAGCGTCCTCACTGCGGCCCGCTATCCCGGATTCCGCACCCCCGTCGAAACCGGTACGTCCCCGGATAGATAGAAGAAAGATACTGAAATTACCGGCGCGATTTGAGCGCGCGATCGATCTCCCGCCTGGCGTCGCGCTTGGCGGCGTCGGCGCGTTTGTCGTACAGTTTTTTGCCCTTGCACAGACCGAGTTCGACTTTGACGCGCGCATGTTTGAAATAGAGTGAAAGCGGGATGAGGGAATAGCCATCCTGTTTGGATTTGCCGTATAGCAGCATGATTTCTTTTTTGTGCATCAGCAGTTTGCGTTCGCGCAGGGGATCTTTATTAAAGATATTACCCTTTTCATAGGGGCTGATATGCATACCTTTCACAAAAATTTCCCCGTCGCGGAAGATGCAGTAACAATCCTTTAAGCTGACCGTACCCTGCCGGATGGACTTGACTTCCGTGCCGGAAAGTTCAATGCCGCACTCATAAGTCTGCTCGACAAAATAGTCATGTCTGGCCTTTTTGTTGGCAGTAATCTGCTTTGTACCTTTTTTGTCAGCAGCCATGACAGCGACCATCCTTTCATTTCAGTATCTTATATCATAACGGGAATAGAACAGAAAGTCAAGCAAAAAAGATGTACTTTTCAGGAGCAATGCGGTGTATATGGAAACATTTTACACAGTTCCGCAAAAACAGGCGAAATGAGGAAGAAGAGATGGATAATTTACATAGATTTATTTGGAAACTCTTGTACTTATCGCGCAAACATCCTATAATGTCAGTATACTCCACCACCTATGCAGCCGGGGCGGAGGCTGCGCAAAACATTGGCCAATGGATTGAAAATGGAGGCTGATTCTTATGAAAATACTCACACTGGGATCCATCAATATCGACTTTAACTATTCTGTTGCACATATTACAACGCCGAAAGAGACGCAGGCTTCAACCGGTCTGGAAATGTTTCCGGGCGGCAAGGGACTCAATCATGCACTGACACTTGCGCGTGCGGGTTTGGACGTGCAGCTTGCCGGTATGATTGGCGAAGACGGTGTACAGATGCTGCATATGGTTGAAGAAGCTGGTGTAGATACTTCGCTGGTGCGCACGATAGAAGGTGAACAGACCGGACATGCCATCATTCAGGTGGATGAGGTCGGGCAGAACGCCATTCTACTGTACGGTGGTGCAAATCGAAAGATCGATGAAGCATATATTGATGAGGTGCTCGAAAATTATGGCGAAGGGGATATCCTGATCTCTCAGAATGAGATTTCCAGTCTGAGCTATGCGATTGACCGTGCATATGAAAAGGGCATGTATATTGTGCTCAATCCATCGCCATGTACGCAGGAGCTGCTACAGCAGGATTTGACAAAGGTTTCCATGTTTTTCCTCAATGAAGTGGAAGGTCGTGCGATAACCAGTTATGTGCAGCCGGGTGATATCCTGATCCATCTGGAAGAACTGTATCCGGACAGTGAGTTTGTACTCACGCTCGGCTCACAGGGCGCATTTTACAAAAAGGGTGCGAACCAGTGCTATCATCCGGCGCTTTCTGTTCCGGTTGTGGATACGACGGCGGCAGGCGATGTGTTTGAAGGCTATTTCCTTGCAGCGCATCTGCGCGGGGAAAGTCCGACGGAAGCATTGCGGTATGCGACATATGCGGCGGGTCTCGCCATTTCCCATCCGGGCGCGGCATATTTCTCTGCACCGACAGCGGATGAGGTAATGGCGTTCATGAAAAATTTTAAGAAAACCTCTGCCGTGTAAAACGGGAAAATGCATGATGGCGGCTGAAAAACTGCAAAAACAGACCGTTGAGCCGGGAATCGTCTTGCGGGATGCAGGATGGTGTGATATACTGATATAGATAGACCATGCAGCGGACCGGCTGCATATTGATTATAGGGAGATTATTAGGAAATGAAACAATTGACAGAGCGCATTGAGCAGCTCAAAAAAGAAAAGAATGTCGTAGTGCTTGCGCACTTTTATGTGGAAGATGATGTGCAGGACATCGCCGATTATATCGGGGATTCTTATTATCTGAGCAAGATTGCGGCAGACGCTCCACAAAAAACAATCCTGTTTTGTGGTGTGCGTTTTATGGGCGAAAGCGCGAAAATCCTCAGTCCGGAAAAAACCGTTTTGATGCCGGATCTCACGGCAGACTGTCCCATGGCGCATATGATTACGCCTGAAGATGTGGCAAAAATGCGTGAGCAGTATCCCGACTGTGCGGTTGTCTGTTATATCAATTCAACCAGCGAAACCAAGGCAGTCTCCGATGTCATTGTCACTTCCGCAAACGCAAAGAAAATTGTTGAAGCGTTGCCCAATACGGACATCTGCTTCATTCCGGACTGCAATCTCGGTCGATTTTTACAGAAAGATATGCCAGGGAAAAACTTCCATTTCCACAATGGATGTTGTCCGATTCATACCCGTGTGACGCCGGAGGGAATTGCGGCGGCAAAGGCGGAGCATCCGGAAGCGAAGGTTCTGATTCATCCGGAATGTGTGCCGGAAGCAGTCGCCATGTGCGATTATGCAGGCAGCACATCGGGCATTATCAAATATGCAACGGAATCCGATGCAAAGGAATTCATCATTGTCACCGAACCAGGCGTTATGTATCGTCTGCGCACACAGAATCCGGATAAGATTTTCTATCCATTTGAACAAATGGGTGTCTGTGAAGACATGAAGAAGGTCACACTGGAAAAGGTTCTGCATGTGCTGGAGACATTTGACAATCAGGTCGAAATGCCAGAGCAACTGCGGGAGGACGCAAAGAGTGCATTGATCCGCATGCGCGAGCTGGCGCAGTAAGGGGGAGCCGCAATGGAAACTGCTGACATTTTGGTTGTTGGCACCGGTGCAGCCGGATTGTTCAATGCTTTGCAGCTTCCGCAGAGTATGGACGTCCTTATTGTCACAAAACAACAAGCTGATCACAGCGATTCTTTTCTTGCGCAGGGCGGTATGTGCGTGCTGCTCGATGAAGACGATTATGACAGCTATTTTGAAGATACCATGAAGGCCGGTCATTATGAAAACAATAAAGCATCGGTTGATGTTATGATTCGTTCCTCACAGCATATTGCACAGGAACTGGTGGATTATGGCGTCGATTTTCAACGTGATGAGGACGGTTGTTTTGTCTTTACCCGTGAAGGCGCGCATTCGGAAAACCGTATCCTTTTCCATGAAGATCTGACTGGTCGTGAAATCACCGGTAAACTGTTGGAACGTGCAAGAGAACGCAAAAATATCCGCATTGAAGAACATACCACACTGGTCGATTTGTTGTGCGATGAAAAGAAAAATCGCTGTTACGGCGCAGTGGTACGCGACGCCGATGGTGCGATCCATGCGATCCGTTCGCGTGCAGTTGTGTTGGCAACCGGCGGATTGGGCGGATTGTTCCGCTTTTCCACCAATTTTCCGCACATTTCCGGCGACGCATTGGCGATCGCCATGCGCCATGGCATTGAGATTGAGCACATCAATTACATCCAAATTCATCCGACAACCCTGTATACCACAAAGCCGGGACGTCGATTTCTGATTTCTGAATCGGTGCGGGGTGAAGGCGCATACTTGCTCAATGCAAAGGGTGAGCGTTTTGTCAATGAGTTGTTGCCGCGGGATTTGCTTGCGAAGGAAATCGGCAAACAGATGAAGATTGACAATCGACCATATGTTGAGCTTTCGGTTACGCATCTTGATCCGAATTTTATCAAAAAGCGTTTTCCGAACATCTATAAGCAATGTCTCGAGGAAGGCTATGACATGACGAAGGAGCCGATCCCGGTCACGCCGGGGCAGCATTATTTTATGGGCGGCATCAAGGTAGATCTGGACAGCAAGACATCGATGGACGGCTTGTATGCGGTAGGCGAGACCAGTTGTAACGGCGTGCACGGACGCAACCGTCTGGCGAGCAATTCGCTGCTTGAAAGCCTGGTTTTTGCAGAGCGTGCGGCCGATCATGCCGCAGTACATATTTCAACAGAGCAGCCCATGCCCGTTGAAACGATTGCATTTGACTCGGCTGATTATGCTGATATCGACGAGAAAAACCGCAAAGCGGTATTAGATGAAATCAAGCGAAAGGACGAAGCATTTTATGAGCAGTGGCTCCACTATGATTCTTAATATGGACCCGTCCATCCTCCATGCACTCCGGGAGGATGTCACGAGCGAGGATGTCAGCACCAATGCCATCATGCGTGAGCCGCAGCAGGGTAAGGCGGAGCTGATTTGTAAGCAGGATGGTATTATCTGTGGGTTGGATGTTTTTGCCCGTGTCTTTGAATTGCTGGAGAGCGGTTCACATTTTGAGACCTCGTGTAAGGATGGCGATGAGGTAAAGAAAGGTCAATTGATCGGTGTGATTTATGCCGACATCCGCACGCTGTTGACAGGTGAACGCACGGCGCTCAACTATCTCCAACGCATGAGCGGCATTGCGACCAATACCAATAAAATGGTAAAAATTCTGGAAGGCAAGCATACCAGGCTGTTGGACACGCGCAAGACTACGCCGGGACTGCGTATTTTTGAAAAATATGCGGTCCGTTGTGGCGGCGGTACCAACCATCGGTATAATTTGTCCGATTGTGTCATGATGAAGGACAATCATATCTGTGCGGCAGGTTCCATCACCAAGGCGGTACAGATGGCACGCGAGTATGTTTCGTTTGTCACGCAAATTGAGGTAGAATGCGAGACATTGGAGCAGGTAACAGAAGCGGCTGCATGCGGTGCAGATGTCATTATGCTGGATAACATGGACAATGAAACCATGCGCAGAGCGGTTGAGATCATTGACGGTCGTGCAAAGACCGAATGCTCCGGCAATGTCACCGCAGAACGTCTGTTGGAAATTGCTGATATCGGTGTGGACTTTGTATCTTCCGGCGCATTGACGTATGCTTCGCCGGCGATGGATATTTCGCTTAAAAATTTGACAGCAATCTGAATGGATTGACATGAAAAAGCGCCTGTGGATCAATAACCAGGCGCTTTTCTTGTGTGGATGCGGTGAGGAAATTATTTGTGAGAGGATTGATCCGGCGAACCGGTTTTTGCAAACAGTTCTTTGAACCCCAAAATCAGCAGCAATACACCGAATAATCGCCGCAGCCAATCGATTGGTATGGCATTGGCGGCAAGCGAGGCGAGAGGAGAGGTGATACAGCCTGCCAGTGCGCACCACAGCGCCGCGCGTTTGTGTATCAAGTGATTGCGGAAATGGGATATCAATGCGGCAGGTGCGCAGCACAGGAAATACAGCAGATTGATGCCTGCGGCAGTATATTGTGCGATTCCCTCGAAAATGGTCAGCCACAGGATGAGCAATGAACCGCCGCCGATGCCGAAACCGGATAAAATTCCAGTCACCGCACCGACAAAAAAACCGCTCACAGCAACAGTACGGCGCGAACGCCGCCCCAGAGCAGCAGCAGGGCAAACGCCTTGCGCAAAAGTGGAACAGATATTTTGGAAAACAGGAGACCGGAAATCACACCGCCGACCACACCACCGAGCAGATATGGCATGGCATAGGACAGGGAGATATCACCTTTCCAGAAATAAATGGCGGCGCTCACTGCGGAAAGTGGAAAAATGACAGCGACTGAAGTGGCAAAGGCAGTTTTCTGTTGCATACCGAGCCAACCGGTAAACAGTGGCACCAGGAACAGACCACCGCCTGAACCGAAAAAACCATTGGCTGCGCCCGCACAAGCGCCAGTGACAAGATATTTGACACGGTCAGTCATGGGGATTGCCCTCCGTTTTACAGAATGGAAAAAGCACGCCGGAACAAACGGCGTGCTTTTATCGTAAACAGAAAAGAGAGAGATTATTCAGTTGACAGGTAAAATGTAGAAGTTCAGCAGATAAATGAGTGAGAAAAATTAACCGACAGATTCGCAGGATAACACATTGGACTGACCGCGGACCACATCACCGCTGGTTGTGCGGACATGGGAAAGCGGTGCATTGGTGATAATACATGGGAATTCTACCTGATAACCGTGTGCGCGGATGTCATCGACATCACAGGTGAACAGCGTTTCGCCAGTTTTGACAGTCTGCCCCGGCTCAACACAAAAGGAAACCTTTGCATTGCTCATTTCACTGCTAACCTCGGCACACAACAACATCTCGATATTACGGACGGTATCCAGAATGGTAACAGCATTTTTTGCTTGGGAAACACGGCTTACCATGCAGTCGCAGGGAGCGGAAACTGTGCCTTCTCCGCTGGTCGGGAAAATGGAGATGCCGTCGCCAAGGATCTTGCTGCTCAGCGTTCGGTCATAGACTGCTTCAATCGGAACACATTTGCCGGTAGCCGGGGAAACAAACTCATAGGTATTCATACGCATCTTCTCCTCGTGAAGAAATATTGAGATATTTGTGGACGTATGTTGCGTCTTTGCTTTTTGTAAAGAAAGTGTCTCATAATTTTACATTTTTTTCAATAGGCAAGTTATACAACGAACAGTAGAAATTTACAATTGTGCTGTATGATTTGACTAAAATGCAATTTTGTTACAAAATTGGTCTGTAATTTATAAGATACACACAAAAACATCCATATAAATTTGTAAAAATCGCACAACTCCGAAGAAGGAAACTTGTCGAGTGCATACGGGCAAAACAAAAGCCGAAAGGGGGAGGATTTCCCGCCTTCCGGCTGTGCCTGATCTGAGCCAGTTTGGTTCGATTGTGGTGGTTATTTGGTTTGCAGTTCGCCTGTGGCCTGTGCAGTCAGATAGGCATTGATGAATCCGTCGATGTCGCCGTCCATAACAGCATCGATGTTGCTGTTTTCAAAACCTGTGCGTGTGTCTTTTGCGAGTGTATACGGCATGAAGACATACGAACGGATCTGGCTGCCCCATTCGATCTTTTTTTGATCGCCTTTGATGTCGGAGATCTTGTCGAGGTGTTCACGCTCTTTGATTTCAACCAGCTTGGCGCGCAGCATTTTCATACAGTTTTCACGGTTTTGGAATTGGCTCCGTTCCGTCTGGCAACTGACGACAATGCCGGTGGGCTTGTGAATCAGGCGGACGGCGGAGGAAGTTTTGTTGATGTGCTGACCGCCTGCGCCGGATGAACGGAATACCTGCATATCAACGTCGTCTGGATGGATATCCACTTCCATGTCGTCATCGATTTCCGGCATGACTTCGACTGCGGAGAACGATGTGTGACGGCGGCCGGAGGAATCAAACGGTGAGATGCGAACCAGACGGTGTACGCCGGATTCACTCTTGAGAAAACCATAGGCGTTTTCGCCCTCGATGAGGATAGAAGCCGATTTCAAACCTGCGTCGTCGCCTTCGAGATAGTCCATAATTTTGTATGTGAAGCCGTGGCGTTCCGTCCAACGGGTGTACATACGGTACAGCATCTCACACCAATCTTGCGCCTCCGTGCCGCCTGCGCCTGCATGGAACGACAGGATGGCATTGTTTGCATCATATTCCCCGAGCAGCAGTGTAGCCAGCTTGCGGCGGTCAAGATCATCTGTCAAGGCGTCGAAGCCTTCGCGCAATTCATCCAGCATGGACTCGTCTTCGGCTTCAATTGCCAGTTCACACAGCGTGAGTAAATCCTCTTGTTGTGTGCACAGGTTCTGATATCCTTCGAGCTTGTCCTTGAGCGCCTTGGTGCGCTGTAAAATCTTCTGAGACTTTTCCGTGTCATCCCAGAAGCCCGGCTCGCTGGCGCGGTTTTCCAACTCTTCAATTTCCTCAGCCGTGCGTTCGAGGTCATACGCCTGTCCAAGTTCCTGGATGGCAGGTTCAAGTGCCAACAGTTTCTGCTTATATTCTTCAAATTCAATGAGTGCCAAAATAAACTCCCCTGTCCATAACCAAGTACAAATGGTTCGTGTTCTTAACTAGATATTATAGTAAAACCGGGAAAAGAAGTAAAGTTTTTTTTGCGGATGGAGGGAAAAAGCCCCCAATTAACAAAAAATTGATTTTTCTTCAAATGATTTTGTGTTATAATGCAAGGTGAATGACTAGCGGAGTGTTAAAAATGGCATTTCGCAGCGGACTTTTAGAGAGGAATTTTTACGAATGGCTCGTTTTTTAGAAAAACTTTTTGGCACGCACAGCGACCATGAGCTGAAACGAATCAATCCGATTGCGGACAAGGTGGACGCACTCGAAGAACAATATCGTGGGCTGACCAATGCACAGTTGCGCGAAAAGACAGATGAATTCAGACAGCGGTATCAAAATGGCGAAACGCTGGATGATTTGCTGCCGGAGGCGTTTGCAACCATGCGTGAAGCGGCTGGGCGTGTGCTTGGCATGCGTCATTACCGTGTACAGATTATCGGCGGTATTGTCCTGCATCAGGGTCGTATTGCCGAGATGAAAACCGGTGAAGGTAAGACACTCGTCGCAACGTTGCCGGCGTATCTGAATGCCATTGCAGGCAACGGTGTACACATTGTCACGGTCAATGATTACCTGGCAAAACGAGACAGCGAATGGATGGGAAAAGTCTATCGGTTTCTGGGCATGACGGTTGGACTTGTCATTCATGACGTCCCGCCAGATCAGCGCAAGTCGATGTATCAGGCGGATATTACCTATGGCACAAATAACGAATTTGGTTTCGATTATCTGCGCGATAACATGGCGATTTATAAGCAGAACATGGTGCAGCGCGGGCATGCGTTTGCCATTGTCGATGAGGTGGACTCGATTTTAATCGATGAAGCGCGCACGCCGCTCATTATTTCCGGCCGCGGTGACAAGTCTACGGATTTGTATCAGCAGGCGGAAAATTTTGTCTGCCGTTTGAAGAGTTACCGTATCAAGGAAACGGATGATAAGCTCGATCTCGAAGCGGAAGGCGAACGCCTGCGCCGCGAGGAAGAGGAACGCCGCGCCAATCCGGATAAGGCGAAGCCGATGACAGAGGAAGATCGGCAGATCGTTGCGCAGTTAAATGCGGATTATGTCGTCGATGAAAAGGCAAAGACTGCTGTTCTGACTGCCGTCGGACAGAAAAAAGCAGAGCAGTATTTTCATATTGAAAATCTTGCGGATCCGGAAAATTCGACGCTTGCGCATCACATCAATCAGGCGATCCGTGCGCATGGCATCATGCAGCGGGATGTGGATTATGTCGTGCGCGACAACGAGATCATTATTGTCGATGAATTTACCGGTCGGTTGATGTTTGGACGGCGGTACAACGAGGGTTTGCATCAGGCCATTGAGGCAAAAGAGCATGTACAGGTACAGCGCGAGAGCAAGACGCTTGCGACGATCACGTTCCAGAATTATTTCCGCTTATATGGCAAGCTGTCCGGTATGACGGGCACGGCGTTGACCGAGGAAGATGAATTCCGTGAGATTTACAAGCTGGATGTCATTGAAATCCCGACAAACCGTCCGATTGCACGTATTGACAATCCGGACTGTGTATATCGCACGGAACAGGGTAAATTCCATGCGGCAATCCGCAAGATTAAGGCGTGTCATGAAGTGGGACAGCCCATTCTGGTTGGTACAGTTTCCATCGATAAGAGCGAACTGTTGTCCAAGCTGCTCAAGCGCGAAGGCATTTCACATAACGTATTGAACGCCAAATTCCATGAAAAAGAAGCGGAAATTGTCGCACAGGCGGGTCGTTTGGGTGCGGTCACCATTGCAACCAATATGGCTGGTCGAGGTACGGATATCGTGCTGGGCGGCAATCCGGAATTCATGGCAATCGATGCATTGCGCAAAGCGGGCTTTGAAGAGACCATCATTGCGGAGGCAAACGGTCATGCGGATACCGAAGATCCACAGATCCTGCATGCGCGGGAGGAATTCCAGCGCCATTATGACACGTTTAAAAAACAGACGGATGCAGATGCTGAGCGCGTGCGCGCGGCGGGCGGTCTTTGTATCCTGGGTACGGAACGCCATGAATCGCGTTGCATTGATAACCAGTTGCGCGGTCGTGCCGGACGTCAGGGTGATCCGGGCGAATCCAATTTCTACATTTCCATGGAAGATGACCTGATGCGTCTGTTTGGTTCAGAGCGTGTGATGGGTATGTTGGACAAGATGGGCATGGATGACGAGACGCCGATTGACCAGAAAATGTTGTCCGGTGCGATTGAGAGCGCACAGAAAAAGGTTGAGTCGCGCAATTTTGGCATCCGTAAAAATGTCCTGCAATATGATGATGTGCTCAATACACAGCGTGAAGTGATCTATAAACAGCGTCAGGATGTACTGGATGGCCGCGACTTGAGCGCCTCTATCCTCAATATGGTGGACAGCGTGATTGCAACGGTTGTACATGGGGTGCTGGGTGAAAAACCCTATGTTGAGCCACAGGATGTGGAGAATATCAAGCGGCATTTCATCGGACAGTTCCTGAAACCGGAAGATTTGATCTATACAGACGCGGAGATCAATGATTTGACACAGGATGCTCTGGTCAATGAAATCCGGGATATTGCGCATCAGGTGTATGCGGCGAAGGAGGAAGAACTGACGCCGAACATCATGCGTGAGCTGGAGCGTGTTGTGCTGCTCCGCAATGTAGATGAAAAGTGGATGGAGCACATCGATGCCATGACGGAACTTCGAAATGGGATCCGTCTGCGCGCATATGCACAGCGCGATCCGGTTGTGGAGTACAAGCGCGAAGGTTCGGAGATGTACGATGAGATGATTGCGATGATCCGTGAGGATACGGTTCGCATGATGTATACGGCACGTGTGCGCGTCCATGAGGAGCCAAAGCGGGAGAAAGTTGCGGAAGAAACTGCGACATCGGGCGATCAGACCGTGAAAAAGACGCCGCAGAGGGCCGTGAAAAAGCCGGGACGCAACGATCCATGCCCTTGTGGCAGCGGCAAAAAATATAAAAAATGCTGCGGGCGCAATGCATGATATATAAAAAGTCCTGACACAGGCAGGGCGGCAGTACGCAAGTACAGCCGCCCGATTTTGTGAAACAATCATTCACAGATGATCTGTGTTATATTGAGTAAAAATTAGGGGAAACATGTCGGGTTTTCCGTTCCGGAGGAATTTCATCATGAAACGCAACTGGATGTATCTGATATTGATTGTTCTGGCGGGCGCGGTGGGCGCGGTGCTGCGGGGCATGAGTTTGCTGTACGGCTATGAACCGGACACCGGGCTGCCGGTTGCCAGGTATATGCCAGCGTCGGTGCTGGCTGTATGGACCGTTGTTGTCATTGTCCTGTTCGCCATACTTGGGCGCATGTGCTTTCGCAGCGCGGACGGCTGTCAATTTGAGCAGGTATTCAGCGGTATGGGAAAGATGGCAAGCATACTGTGTGCAGTGGCTGCCATTGGGATGATTGGATTCAGTGGGTTTAGCATCGCACAGATGCCCGATCATCTGCTTGAACAGACGGTAAATCTGAATGGAAGTGTCATATATCCGAGTCTGTTGATTGTCGCGGCGGTCGCTGTGCTGTGGGTACTGGCGCTGTGCTCCGGGATTTCCCTGTTGATGGTTGCAGTGGCACAGTTTCAAGGCGTTGCGGTGAACCGTTGGATTGGCATTTGTTTCACGATTCCGATGTTCTGGTGTTGTCTCGATCTCATTATGATGTATCATGAAAACAGCGGCAATCCGATTACATCGGAATACAGTTATGCCCTGCTCCTGATCATTGCAGTCATGACGGTGTTTTACAGTATCGGTGGGTTTCTGTTTTCGCCGAAGGGTTCGACGGCGCGGTTTTTCGCCTCGAGCGGTGTGATGCTGTATTTGGCATGTACCCATGTCGGCGGTACAGGGATAGCCTGCCTGCGATCAGCGGACAGTGGATTTTACAGTGAGCTTGGTATCACCGATACGATGCGGCTTGCGGTATATGGCTGTGCAGCGGTGTATCTATTTGCATATCTGGTACATGCGCTGCGCCGTGTACCGGATATGGGGCAGCCCCAGACAAAATGACAAAAAAACAGCCCTCCGGCGATGCTTTACACCGTCAGAAGGCTGTTTTATCTATTATTGTTCAGGCAGACCCATGAAATTGAGCTGGAACAGATCTCCGGGCAGCGGCGCGCCGGTTTGTGCAGCGTGATAACACACGTCCATCAACTGTGCGGCAAAGCGCTGTGCGTAGTCGAAAATCTGGAAATAATCCGTATAGCGGCGCATGTGCGGTGTGGCGGCATCAATCCATGCCTGATGGTCGAGATTCAGACAGTCCACATCCAACGGATGTGTTGGGCGGACGAGACTGGAGACTGCGCCAGGTGAACGGAGCCGCGCTTCCAGCCAACGGATCGCGGATGTGCGCCGTCCATTTTTGTCGTGCAGGATGCGTTGTGTGCGCAGCATGGAACGCATACAGGTTTTGATCGTTCTGGGCGTAATGCGTGTGCCATAAACGGTCCAGATCGCATGTGACAACAGCGGTGCGATGGCGTTTATGTTGCTGTTGTCACAGGACAGCAGGACATAGGAACGGAAATCCGCACTCCCGCCGGAATGGATGCGCTCAATGAGCGCACGATCCAATTCCGCTTCACACAGATTGTGCAGTGCGGTGTGGGACATCCATGGGAACAGCGGATCAAGCCGGTAATTTGCCATGTATGTGACGAATGGATGCACAGAGCGGTCGAGAATATAATGACAACAAAAACCGAGCAGATAAGCCATCGCTTCCGGCGTATGTTGATGCGTATATTCTGCGGTCAGTGCAGAAAAAACACGCGCGGTTCGTTCACTGTGTACGCGATGCCCGGTGCACAGGATATGATTTTTATGATATAGAGGCTGGTAATAATATAGGATATCAGGCCCCTGTGCGCCCCAGCGGAATGCCATTGGTGCAGCAGCGGCGGCGTTTGCCACATATGGTTGCGCCTGAGACAGGGCAGCGATGGCAAACCGGTGATGAGAAACAAGTGCAGGCATGATGAACAATACCTCCAAACTCCAGCTTGCAAATGAAATCAACCCCAAAATCCGGATCGTGCTTTGGGTCTTGGTTTTATTATAGGATTTTTTACACAAAATGTATACAATCGCAGATTCCAAAAATATGGGGTAAAAAACGTTACAATTCGGTTACACTGCATACATTTCGACACTTGCCAGCAGAGAATAACCGGTGTATACTATAAAAGTATGTAAAAAAATCCATCGGGCAGGCAATTGCCTCCCGGCTGATATAGAAAGGAAAGACTGCAATGAAACTTGGTATTGTCGGACTGCCGAACGTCGGCAAGAGCACACTGTTCAATGCCATTACAAATGCTGGTGCGGAATCGGCAAACTATCCGTTTTGTACCATTGATCCCAATGTCGGTATGGTCAGTGTCCCGGATGAACGCTTGGATAAGCTGACAGAGATGTATCATCCGCCGAAGACAATTCCGGCAGTTGTCGAATTTGTAGACATCGCCGGTCTGGTGCGCGGTGCATCCAAGGGGGAAGGTCTGGGCAATAAATTCTTATCCCATATCCGTGAGGTCGATGCGATTGTACATGTCGTCCGCTGCTTTGAGAATGAAAATATTGTCCACGTCGAGGGAAGCATCGATCCGGAGCGCGACATTGAAACCATCAATCTGGAGCTGATCTTATCGGATATGGAATTGCTGGAGCGCCGCATAGAGCGCTCAAAAAAGCTGGCGAAAGGTGATAAGAAGTATAACGAGGAAATCGAGGTGTTCCAACGCCTGCGCGCGCATTTGGAGCAGGGAAAGACTGCCCGTACCTTTCCGGAATTTGACAAATATCAGGAACTGATTTCCACCGTTGACCTGCTGTCATCCAAGCCGGTTATCTATGCGGCGAACGTCGATGAAAACGGATTTACGGGCGATGAGGCGGAGAATCAGCGCCTGGAAGCCGTTCGCCGCATCGCAGAGGCAGAGGGTTCGATGGTTCTTCCGATTTGTGCACAGATGGAACAGGATATTGCCAGCCTGGAGGACGATGAGAAAGAGCTGTTCCTGTCCGAGCTGGGTCTGGAGGAATCCGGTCTTGATCGTCTGATCCGTGTGTGTTATGATCTGCTCGGTTTGATGAGTTTTCTGACTGCGGGACCGAAGGAAGTGCGTGCCTGGACGATCAAAAAAGGTACGCGTGCGCCGCAGGCAGCAGGCAAAATTCATACCGATTTTGAACGGGGATTCATCCGCGCAGAGATCATTTCCTATGACGATCTGATGGCATGCGGCTCCATGGTCGCTGCCAAGGAAAAGGGTTTGGTCCGTCTGGAAGGCAAGGAATATGTCATGCGCGATGGTGATATTGTTGTATTCCGTTTTAATGTTTAAAAATATAGTTGGAGAAATTTGCTGAAGTGTAGAAAAATACATCAAATAATTGCCAAATTGTTTCGATTTTGTAATTGTATTTTTCCTTGTAATACACTATGATATTTATATATGACTTGTATGCAATACCGTAAAACCGGTATATTGAAAACCATATTCCATTTGCTGAGCAGGAGGGCTAAGATTGCATGAAAGAAAATAAACAGTCGGGAGCAACCCCAGAGCAGAACAGCGTGGAGGAATCTACCAAGGGCTTTCGGGTTGTGACCGAACAGGACGAGGTAAATGCCGCGTCGTTTGAAATGAAGAAAAGAAGCCCGGATGGCAGCTGGGTCGCAGCGACGCCGGTGCATGTGACTGACGGCGGTGCAGAATCCCAGACAGAGAAGGAGCCTTCGGTACAGGTGGGTGAGGCGGAAACCGCTGCGGCAGATGAGAAGTCGGCAGATGCTACACACAAGGATTCAGCAGAAGAACCCAAACTGGCTGAGCCGGAGACGGCTGTACCGGAAACATCTGAGGCACAAACTGCCCAGCCGCAGACGGATGAGCAGGAAGAGGAACCAACGGAAATTTCTGGACGCAAGAGATCGAAGGGCAAGCGTATCGCAGCGGCAGTGGCAGGCGTGGCTGCCGTTGTTGTCATTGGCTTCAGCGCATATGTGTATGGCTATGGCGGTATTTTTCCGGGTGTCCGTGTCGCGGACGAGTATAAACTCAGCGGCATGACCCAGGAAGAGGCGCAGGCATACATAGCTGCTGATGTACAGAACAGTATATTTGATAAGGAAATCAAGCTGACAGGTAAAGATCTGGGCGCGGATTCTGACAAGGAATACACCATTAAGGTATCGGATGTCGCGGAGACCGTGGACAGCCAGACCTCTGCGCAGCAGGCGTATTTGATTGGTCGAGAAGGAAATTATTTCCAGCGCGTTGGTACTGTGTTGAATAGTATATTCACCGGTTGGGACGTCTCGCTCAATGCTACCGTCAAGGACGGTACGATCACTGCGAAGGTGGATGAAATTGCCGCAGATCTTGCCTATGATCCGGTACAACCCAGCTGGCAGGTCGATAAGGAAAAGTCAGAGCTTCAAATTGATACCGGTAAACAGGGTCTTGGCTTTGACAAGGACAAGATGGTCAACGATCTGACAAGCAAAGTACAGGTCATTGATCTGGAGGACTACACCATTGAGACCTATGCCATAGACCAGGAGAAGCCAGACGCGAAAGTGATTGCCGAGGATGTCAATTGTGATCCGAAGAATGCGACCGTTGACAAATCGGACGGAGAGACTGTTATCGAAGCAGAGACCGGAATCAAGGTGGAGGAGAGTGCGATCTCTTCTGCGCTTGGCGATGCGAGTGAACAGTCCTATACTGTTCCGGTCGAGCTGACCGAGGCAACAATTAAAAAGGCTGACCTTGAGCAGGTGCTGTTCCGCGACACACTGGCGTCTGCAACAACCTATTACAACAGCGGACAGACATCGCGTACCACCAACGTTCGTTTGGCTTCATATGCATGTGATGGCGTCATTCTAAATCCAGGGGAAGAGTTCTCGTATAACGAAGTCGTTGGCGAACGCACAGCAGCGCGTGGCTATCGGTCTGCGATCATCTTCCAGGATGGCGAGGAGGTCGAGGGTCTTGGCGGCGGCGTCTGCCAGCCGTCTTCGACGATTTATATGGCGACCTTGCGTGCCGATCTGGAGGTAACAGAACGGTATAACCATCAATTCCAAGTCACCTATACGCCGGTTTCTCAGGATGCCGCAGTTGCCTGGGGCAGCAAAGATTACAAATTTGTCAACAATACGGATTACCCGATCAAGCTGGATATCAGTGTAGGCGGCGGTGCGTTGACGGTTCGTATTATTGGCACCAAGACGGACGACAAAGAGGTTTCACTGTATGCAACGACCTCTGCGAGTGGCAGCTATAAGTACGCAACACTGTATAAGACAGTTACCGTCAACGGTGAATCTACGACAAACAAGGAGAACAGCAGCGCGTATCTGCTGAAGTAATCGGCGTGGTGTCGCGCTCAGGAGGAAGCACATGGAAAGACAACATGCGGACGATGTATTTGGCAGCAAGCTCGCCGCTAAACAGGACATTGCAGCATCGCTGTGGCCGACTCTGGGCGCGACACTGATGTATCTGATTCCCGGCGTGTTGCTTTCGCTGGCGTTTCGAATGGCGTGTTTTGATGCGGACGGCGCTTTGCGCGAGCTGTCGAATATGCGGCTTCTGGCTTATGTGGGCGCGTATTTGCTCGCCACGCTGCTGGTTGATAAGCCGTTGTATTTTGGCTTGACGCAGTTTTACGTGCTGCGACGCGCCGGGGCATACCCCGCAGCGAGCATGGTGACGATGTGTTTCAGCTCGGGGAAGTTGTATGCAAAATCCATCCGCCTTGCATTGGTGCTCACACTGTTTTCCATGTTGTGGGCGTTGCCGCTGACTGCCGTAGCCGCAGGCGCTGTATATGGGCTGTCCCTGTTGCTGCCGAATTATTTTGGGCTGCTTTTGAGTTGGGAGATTATGATTGTTGCGGCGCTTGTGTACGGCTGCATAGTCGTGCGGTATCAATGCGCGTATACCTTGCTGGCGGAGCGTAAAGAGATCGGATGTTGGCGTGCAGTGCGTATGTCAGCAAAAATCTTCCGAGGGCATACGCGTGAGGTATTCCACTTGCTCATTAGCTTCAGCTTCTGGTTCTTGCTGACATTGCTGTTGGGCGGTATCCCAATGATTTATGTCTATCCCTATTTTATACTGTCTGTCTATCATTTGTTTGACCGTATCCGTGGGGTACAGATTCGCGTGGTATCGTCAGAGATGGGCAATCAATAAAAAAATCTGGATGCTTCGGGCGCAGCGGACAAAATTTCTGCTGCGCCTTTTATTTTTTTTCGGCAAAAAGGGGAAAATTTTCAAAAAAACTTGATGTTGCGCCCTGTTTTGGTATATCATGAAAAAGAAAGAATTTGAATGCAAGGAGAGATTCCATTGGACAAGAAACCGTTTTATATAACAACCCCGATTTATTATCCATCGGATAATCTGCACATCGGACATTGTTACTGTACCGTGGCAACCGATACGATGGCGCGGTATAAGCGTCTACAGGGCTATGACGTCATGTTCCTGACCGGTACGGATGAGCATGGTCAGAAGATTGAAGACAAGGCGAAAGAAGCCGGCGTCACACCACAGCAGTTTGTTGACCATATCGTCAGCGGTATCAAGGAACTGTGGAAGCTGATGAATATCTCGAACGATCGTTTTATTCGTACCACGGATGACTATCATGTAGAGGCCGTACAGAAGATTTTTGAGCGCCTGAAGGATCAGGGTGATATCTACAAGTCGGTGTATAAGGGCAAATATTGTAAGCCGTGTGAGTCGTTCTGGACAGAGGCGCAGTTGGTTGACGGCAAATGTCCGGATTGCGGTCGTGACGTTGTCGATGCAGAAGAAGAAGCATATTTCTTCCGTCTGACCAAGTATGCAGATCGAATTATCAAGCTGTATGAAGAAAATCCGGGCTGGCTGGAACCGGCGTCCCGTGCCAATGAGATGTTGAACAACTTCATTAAACCGGGTCTGGAAGATACTTGTGTTTCGCGTACTTCGTTCAGTTGGGGTGTGCCGGTGACATCTGACCCCAAACATGTCGTTTACGTTTGGATTGATGCGCTGACCAACTATATCACTGCGTTGGGCTATGAAAATAACACCTATCATGATTTTGAAAAATTCTGGCCGGCAGATGTCCATTTCATCGGCAAGGAAATTGTACGATTCCATTCCATCCTGTGGCCGGCGATGTTGATGGCGCTCGACTTGCCGCTCCCGAAAAAAGTATTTGGTCATGGCTGGCTGCTGCTCGATGGCGGCAAGATGTCCAAGTCCAAGGGAAATGTTGTCGATCCGATATTCCTGTGTGAGCGGTATGGTGTAGATACCTTGCGTTACTTCCTGATGCGTGAATTCCCGTTCGGTTCGGATGGCGTATTCTCCAACGAAGCGCTGATCAACCGCATCAATTCCGACCTGGCAAATGACTTGGGCAATTTGGTATCGCGCACCGTTTCCATGGTTGAAAAATATTTTGACGGCACGCTTCCGGCGGAGCAGGCAGCCGATGACCTCGACAGTGAGATTGTTGCAATGGCATCCGCTTTGCGTGCGCGCTATGAAGAAAAAATGGAAGCCTATGCATTCCAGGACGGTTTGATTGAAATCTTTAAAGTCATTTCCCGTGCCAATAAATATATCGACGAGACCGCTCCCTGGATCCTGGCAAAGGATGAAGCCAATCGTCCACGCCTGGCACGCGTGATGTACAATCTGTTGGAGACCATCCGCATTTGCGGTGTACTGCTCACCCCGTTTATGCCGGAATCGGCGGAAAAGATCCGTGCACAGATTGGCGCTGCTGAGGATGTATACACCTGGGATACGGTTGGTACGTTTGGCATGCTGCCGGCGGATACCACTGTCTGCAAGGGTTCGGCGCTGTTCCCGCGTATCGATATGACCAAGGAATTGGAATTCCTGGAGAAGCGTCAGGCAAAGCAGATCAAAGAAGCACAGAAGAATGCCAAGAAGGCGGAAAAGGCAGAAAAGAAAGCGGAAAAGCAACCAGAGGGTGTTGCCATTGGCATTGACGATTTTGCGAAGGTTTCACTCAAGACCGCAACGGTTGTCGCTTGTGAGCCGGTGAAAAAGTCGGACAAGCTGTTGTGCTTGCAGTTGGAGGTCGGCGATGAGACGCGTCAGGTTGTCTCCGGCATTGCACAGTATTATAAACCGGAAGATATGATTGGCAAGACCGTTGTGTTGGTTGCCAATCTGAAGCCGGCGAAGCTGCGCGGTGTAGAAAGTCAGGGTATGATCCTGGCGGCTGATGCGCCGGAAGGCGTGAAAGTGATTTTTGTCGATGGGATTCCGTCTGGCTGCACGATCCGATAACAAATATCATTCACACAGCGGCTCTGGCTCGGAGCCGCTGTTTTCCTACAGGGAGGAATACCATGTTGTTTGATACACATGCACATTATGACGACGATTGGTTTGATGCGGATCGAGACCAACTGCTTTCATCCATGCCGGAACACAATGTGGGATTGATTTTGAATCCGGGCTGTACGGTAAAGACCTCAGAAACGGCAATCCATCTGGCGGAACAGTACGAGTTTATGTACGCCGCTGTGGGTATCCATCCGGAATACAGCATGGGTGTGACGCAGGCGGAGATCGATCAAATCCGCAGCCTGTCTGAACATCCCAAGGTGAAAGCCATTGGGGAGATCGGACTGGATTATTATTGGGAAAAACGTTCGCCGGAGACCACGCCGCCGCGTGAAAAACAGAAGGAGCTGCTGCGCATACAGTTGGAATTGGCGCGAGAGGTCGGGCTTCCTGTCATCATTCATGACCGCGATGCACATGAAGATTGTTTTAATATTGTAAAAGAATATACCGATATATGCGGCGTATATCACTGTTATTCCGGCAGTCTGGAGATGGCAAGAGAAATTATAAAACTTGGCTGGTATATTTCATTTACCGGCGTTATCACATATGGCAGGGCAAAAAAAGCGCGGCACATCATTGAAAATCTGCCGATGGATCGCATCATGATTGAGACAGACAGTCCCTACCTCACGCCGGAGCCGGAGCGGTTACAGAAAAAGCGTGTGCGCAACAGTTCACTGTTTGTCCATCGCGTCGCAGAGCGCATCGCAGAATGGAAGAATATGACAGTGGAAGAAGTGGAACGCATCACGATGGACAATGGCAAACGGTTCTTTTCCATTGACTGAACGGATGACAATCCTGTACAAAAGAAAACTGCCACCCGAATAAAAATTTCGGATGGCAGTTTTTCGCATCAATTGGGAAAACTTATTGTGCAATGGCTTCAAAAGCCTGCTTGATGTCGTCCAGAATGTCTTCGACATTTTCCAGACCGACAGACAGGCGGACAAGACCCGGCGTAATGCCACAGGCAACCAACTGTTCGTCTGTCAATTGGCGATGTGTAGCCGTGGCCGGATGCAGGATACAACTGTGGATATCTGCAACATGAACTTCGAGAGATACCAGTTTCAGGCTGTCGATGAATTTGGCAGCCCGTTCACGTCCGCCTTTGATGGAAAATGAAATGACACCTGCTGTACCTTCGGGCAAATATTTTTGTGCCAGTGTATAATATTTATCCGATGCAAGACCGGGATAATTGATGAATTCAACATCCGGCTGCTGTTCCAGATAGGTTGCGACAGCCAGTGCATTTTTGCTGTGCTGGCGGATGCGCAGCGGCAGCGTCTGCAAACCCAGATCGAGCAGGAATGCGCCCATTGGGGTCTGGCAGGTGCCCATATCGCGCATGAGTTGAACGCGCGCTTTGGTGATATACGCTGCATCGCCGAAGGCTTCCGTATAACGCAGACCGTGATAGGACGCATCCGGCTCTGTCAGTTCCGGGAATTTACCGGATGCGCCCCAGTCAAACTTGCCGCTGTCAACAATGACGCCGCCAACCTGTACAGCATGACCATCCATATATTTTGTGGTAGAATGTACAATGATATCCGCACCAAAATCGAACGGACGGCACAGAATCGGTGTTGCAAATGTATTGTCTACGATCAGCGGGATACCATTGCTGTGTGCCAACTGTGCCATTTTTTCGATATCGAGTACCGTCAGCGCTGGATTTGCGATGGTTTCACCGAAAACGGCTTTGGTATTTGGTTGGATGAGCGCTTGAAGTTCCTCGAGGGAAGCGTCTTCATTGATAAACGTGACGTCAATGCCCAGCTTTTTCAGCGTCACGCCAAACAGGTTGAACGTGCCGCCATAGATGGCAGAAGAGCAGAGGATATGATCGCCGGCATGTGCGATGTTCAAGATAGAGAGCATGGAAGCTGCCTGTCCGGATGAAGTGCACAGTGCACCGACACCGCCTTCAAGCGCAGCGATTTTATTTTCTACGGCACTCACTGTCGGGTTGCCCAAACGGGTATAAAAGGCGTCGCCTGCGGTTAGATCAAACAGTGCACCGACATGCTCGGTGGAATCAAAGGTAAATGTAGTGGATTGATAAATTGGCAGTGCACGTGCACCGCCATTGCTCGGTTCATAACCGGCATGAATACAAGCAGTTTCTGGTCTCATGGAGAAAACCCCCATCCTTTCTTGATATTGGAAAACGTCTGTACGTTATTTTTCTTTTATAACGGTAACATATGATGCAAACGGTGTCAAGCGGTCATACATCTGTACTTGCCATAGATGGTGGAAAACGATATAATAAAACCGGAATAGAAATCAAAAATCGGAGGAAATCCACGTATGGATCAGCAGAAGATCAGCCGTATCAATGCGCTCGCAAAAAAATCCAAGGCAGAAGGTCTGACGTTGGAGGAAAAAGCGGAGCAAAAGCAATTGCGGGATGAATATATTGCAGAATATCGTGCCAACCTCAAGGCACAGTTGGACAATACGGTGATTGTAGATGAAAACGGGAACAAACGGAAACTGAAGCAGAAAAAGCCGTACAATGGGCTGCGGCGCTGATGATGCAGGAGATAGAATTTGACTTGCCTGCGGCAATCCGCACGACGCTGGACAGGCTGGAGACCGCAGGTTATCCGGCTTATGTAGTAGGTGGCGCTGTGCGTGACTGCCTGATGGGAAAACAGCCGCATGATTATGATGTGTGTACAGCAGCGCTGCCGGAGCAGGTAAGACGATTGTTTGCCGACCGGACAGTCGTTGAAACCGGGATCAAACACGGCACAGTGACCATTCTCATAGACGCCGAACCGGTTGAAGTCACAACCTTCCGCACCGAAGGTGTATATTCCGATGGCAGGCGACCGGATGCGGTATCATTTGTGGATGACATTGAATTGGATTTGGCGCGCCGGGATTTTACCATGAATGCAATGGCATGGAGTCCAGCGCGTGGTCTGTGTGACCCTTTTGATGGGCAGATCGATGTACAGCACCGATGCATCCGCTGTGTCGGAGATCCGGACATGCGTCTGCAAGAGGACGCATTGCGTATCCTGCGCGCGTTGCGGTTTGTCTCTCAGCGCGGGTTTGCCGTGGAACCCAATACGGCTGCGGCATTGCACCGCAATCGCCAACATCTGGCGCAGGTGTCCGCAGAGCGCATCACAGATGAAGTGCTGCATATCCTGTGCGGCGCACATGTAGGTGTGGTATTGATGGAATTTTCCGATATTTTTGCACAGATTTTGCCGGAAATCCAGCCGATGATTGGCTTTGACCAACACAATGCATATCATAAATATACCGTATGGGAACATTCTGTGCGTACAGTGGAAGGGATTCGTCCTGATCCGCTGCTGCGTTTGGCGGCATTGTTGCATGATGTCGGCAAACCGGATACGTTCAGCATGGATGATCGCGGCGTCGGACATTTTTATGGTCACCCTGTGCGCTCGCGTGAACTGACCGAACAGCTTGTACAGCGTCTGCGTCTGCCGGTACAGATGGAACGGCAATTGGTATATCTGGTGCGGCATCATGACACACCGTTGGGAAGCAACACGCGCCATGTGCGGCGCAAATTGGCAGTACATGGGGAAGAAATGTTTCGTGCACTGCTCGCGATCAAAAAAGCAGATGGCATCGGGCAGGGAACAACGCCGAAAAATCTGACTGAACTGCTGGAGCTCGAACGGTTGTTGCAGCAGGTACTCATTGAAGACAACTGTCTCACGCGCCGCGACCTTGCGGTCAATGGAAATGATTTGATTGCATGGGGCGCGCATGGGCGTGCGGTGGGATATTATTTGTCCGCTCTGCTCAACCGCGTGTTGGATGACCCGTCATGCAATACACGTGACCGACTGCGTGCGATTTATGATGATCTGTGCGCACAGGAGAATTGTGTTGAATTGACAGTAAACGGTATGAGCGCACGGTGCTGTGTAAAGCAGGTGAGACAATTATTAGCGGGCATTTCCGACATTACAAGGGCGGATATCACGCTGGACAGCGGACGTATTGTTGTATACGGTCAGCATTTGCCGCTGGATCAGATCCGTGAGGTTTTAACAGCGGCCGGATATGAGGTGGCAATATGAATTTGGATTACAGGCAGATATTTATCGATCAATACAAGGCGAAAATCACGCGGCGCGGTGCAGACCGTTTGCTTGAGTGGTTGTTGAATACAGATTTTTTTACTGCGCCGGCATCTACACGCTTTCATGCCGCATATGAAGGCGGGTTGGTGGAACACAGCCTGAATGTTTACCGCATTATGATGAAAAAACATTTTGTTGAAGGTGAAGACGACCCGGAGAGCGCCGCTATTTGTACACTGCTGCATGATATCTGTAAAGCAGGCTTTTATGAGGTTGCATTCCGCAATCGGAAAAATGACGCAGGCGTGTGGGAAAAAGTGCCGTACTATACGATTAACGACAAGTTCCCATATGGACATGGCGAAAAATCTGTATTTCTGATCGAGCGTTTTATGCGCCTCAAAAATGAAGAAGCGGTTGCCATCCGTTGGCATATGGGCGGGTTTGATGATGCAGCAAAATCCGGTTCATTTGCCATCGCACATGCATATGAAAATTATCCGCTCGCAGTGAAGCTGCATCTGTCCGATCTCGAGGCAACGTATCTGTGCGAGAGTCGCAATGTGGAGGAGGAAGAATGATGAAAGCAAAAAAATTTACCCTGAGGACTTCGCGTGAGGCTTTTTTAAACATCACGCAGAGTGTGCGTGATACCATCCGTGAGAGCGGCGTAAAAGATGGCATTGTTGTTGTCTGGTGCGCACATACGACGGCGGGTATTACAATCAATGAAAACTCCGATCCGGATGTTGTGCGCGATATGCTGTTGGGATTGGATAGAGCCTATCCGGATCGCAGGGAATTCCGCCATGCGGAGGGGAATTCTTCGGCACACCTCAAATGTTCGGCAATGGGCGTGTCCAGGACGATCCCAATTGAGGATGGGAATATGCTGCTCGGCATTTGGCAGGGCATCTATTTCTGCGAATTTGACGGACCGCGCACCCGAAATTATTACGTAAAGGTCATTGAAGGATGATCACAAGAAAAACAGCAGCAGTTTTGCTGCTGTTTTTTTGTGTGGAAACAGGGGAAGTGTCAGTTTGAGATAGTTGACAAAGTACACCAAATGGCGTATCATAAAAGTGGATAAAGTCAACTGTTTTGGTGAGGAGACGTGCATGGACGAAAAAGAAAAAACCATACATACAATCCGGGCATTTACCCGGTTTTATATGCCGATGCTGGATTTGCTGGGGAACCATTATTTGGGATCGAAATATTCCGCGACAGAAGCTCGGGTGTTATTTGAGATCTATGAGAACGATGGGTGCAATGCGGCGTATATCGCCAATGCGATGAATATCGATAAGAGCTATCTGAGCCGTATTATCAAAAATTATGAAAAGAAAGGCTATCTCATTCGAACCGTGTCAAAGACGGATTCCCGATCCCTGGATCTTCATTTGACAGAGTTGGGGTTGGAACAGACAAAAGAGTTTATTCGTCGATCCGATGCGCAAATCGGTGAAATGATACAATCATTGGACAGTGAAGCATGCAGACGGCTGACACATGCGCTTGACACGGTAACGGAGCTTTTGAAAGATGGCAGAAAAAGTAAAAATTTTTATTGGAGTGAGTGTTTGTGAAAATCGTACCATATGACAAAAGATATAAAAATGTGTTCATAGAGATGAACAAACAGTGGATTTCCGAAATGTTTGTGATGGAAGAGGAGGACATCGCCGTTCTGAATCATTTTGAACAGTCGCTTGAACAGGGTGGACAGATTTTTTTTGCTGTCGATGACAACGATGAAGTGTTGGCTTGTTGTATGATTGCGCCGTTGCCCAATGGAGAATGGGAAATCGAAAAGTTCTGTGCGAGGGGGATGTATACAGGAACCGGTGCGGGCAGCGCCTGCCTGCAAGCCTGTATTGAATATGCCCGGGAAAAGAAGGTGGAGACAATCGTTATCGTTTCCAACCGGAAATGTACACATGCGATTCGGCTGTACAAAAAATATGGATTTGTTGAAGTCCCTGTAGATAAGGAAAAATTTCCATTTGACCGGGCAGACATTGCGTTTGAACAGGTTTTTCAGTATGAGTGAGAGACGGGTGCGTTATTTCCCGATCTGGTGCTCCCGCACGTAATAGAAAAAATATTGCTGGTATACACCTGCAAATGGGCTGTCCACAAATTGTTTCATGTCGCCGTTGTAATATGCGGCGGCTTTTTTCATCCAGGTATCCACCGGGAATGCATCCATTTTGTGCAGACCGAACAGCAGAAAACAATCGGCAACCTTGCGGCCAACTCCGCGCAGCTGCATCACGTGTCGGCGCGCATCTGCCGTGGACATTGTACGAAGTTTGTCGAAGGACAATTCGCCAGATACAATTGCCTGTGCGGCAGAGATCAAATAAGGCGTGCGATACCCTGCGCGCAGCGGCGCAAGATCTGATGGAGACAGTTGAGCCAGCGTTTGCGGTGTCGGAAAGGCATATAGGGTTTGTCCCTCAGACAGAATGGGTTCCCCCCAGCCTTCACACAGCCGTTGTACGATTGCCGTGATGCGCGGGATGTTGTTGCACTGTGAAATGAGGAATGTACACAATGTTTCCCATGGTTCTTGATTCAGGATACGGATGCCGGCGCCAAATGCTGCGGCATTTGCTGTGAATTCATCCACGGCAAATGAACGGCAGATGGATGCATAATCCGTATCACAGTCAAAATAGCTGCGCCAAAGTGCATCGAACTGTGCATGCGTGCCGGTGATACACAGTGCACCATGGTCATCCCAGACATACGCAGCCTTCCCGCAAACCACACCGCGCCAACGTCCGTCTTCCTGTTCCTGCCAGCGGAAGCACTGCCCGCAGGTAAATGTCTGCCGTGCGGAAAACGGGTTTTCACTGTGAATTTTGACATGGTTTTTATATTGGATGATCTGCATGGATGGACCTCCGGTTGAAATGTCGTATTGTTTTGTGCCAAGTATAGCATACATTTGCATGCGTACACAAGAAAAACACATGGGTTTGTAGACTTTGCCGTAGGATTATGATGGCAAATTGTGCTATAATAAGACGCCCATGGAGAGAGTAAAATGCCGGAGAGGAAGGTAGATACTTGCGGATGATTGACATAAAGAAGGTGAACCTGTGAACGGAGAGCAGAACCAAACGGATTCCAATTGGGTGTGTCTGGAGGAACGGACAGCAGGCACACCCGAACGAAAAAAAAGATCCGCCTTCGTATTGAAAAAACGGAAAAATCCGCGCAGGAGTAGATCAAAAACGCGGAAAAAACGACATATCCTGCGGCGGGTAAGCATTACATTTGCAGGGCTTGCCGCGTTGTATTGTGTGCTTGTGTTCTCACACATCCCATTTATCGAGAAATGGCGCACCATTTATATTGAAACCGCGATGGGGACAATGAACCATCAGTGGCTGGCGACACTGTTCCTGCCGCAGTCTGTCATTGACGACGTGATGAGCGGACGTATGACAATTGAACTGGAACAGGATGACTATAACAGCAATTGGAATACCGGCGCCGATACCTCGTTTGACAGTACCAGTGAAATGGCGGTTGATACGTGGGAGGGCGTCCGCGAGCAGTTTTCTGACGCCTATGCAGAAATCGATCAGAAGTCATTTTGGACCTATATGGCGGCACAAAAAGAGAGCGATGTGTTGGATGAAGATGGTTATCTAATGATCGATCAGGCGGATTATGACGATGAGGAGACCGGGATTGAAACGATATATGGCGATCCGGTTTGCGCGATTGACACACGCAACGGCATTGTGATTGTCGAGCTGGAAGGTGACGGTTATTCCGGACGCATGGCAATCGTCAAAAACCCTGCCCAGGTGCGGCTTGCCGTGTCGGATACACTCGGCAGTTCAGGGAGCTATCTCAAGCAAATCTGCCGCAGCAACAACGCTGTACTGGGTATCAATGCAAGCGGATTTTCCGATCCGGAGGGGACAGGAAATGGCGGCGATGTGTTTGGCACAGTCATTTCCAATGGGCGCATGGTAATGGATGCGCTTGATACAAAGATGAAGGTCATCGGCATGGACAGCAGCAATCGGTTGAACATTTCCAATACGCTGACGACCGGCATGCGCGATGCGATGCAGTTCAGCCCGGCGTTGATTGTCAATGGTGAACAGCTCATCAGCGGTTCTTCCGGTTGGGGCTTACAACCGCGCTCAGTCATCGGACAGACACAGGATGGACAGATATTGCTGACAGTCATTGACGGACGTCAACCAGGGTATTCCATCGGCATTACGCTGGGCGATTTGACCGATATTTTGCACCGGTATGGCGCATATCAGGCGTGCAATCTGGACGGTGGATCGTCGTCTGTCATGTATTACCGAGGGCGCAATATCACGCGCTCATCTGCCGTTACGCCGGAGGAAGGGCGGCATATCCCGAATGCATGGATTGTAGATGCCAATTGAACAGAAATGTTACTGTGTGACAGCCTCCTGTGTTTGCGGGGGGCTGTTTTTCGTCATACGTGTGAGGATGACGCGGCGGAGCGGGAGAAAGACGGCGGCAGCTGAAATATTACATGCCAGATGTACCCATGCAATGGCTGCGCTGTCGGCAGGTATGGTGAGCCATATGGGACAAAATTGTTTGACAGCCAATAGCACCGGGATGAGGACTGCTGCGCCGATGACGTTGAAAAACAGATGAAGCAGGGCAGTTTGGTGGGCGGCGCGCCCGGCGCGCAGGCTGGCGAGCAGAGCAGTGACACAGGTGCCAATGTTTTGACCCAGGATAATCGGCACGACTGTGCCGAGCGATAGCATACCGGAGGCAGAGACGGCCTGCAACAGTGCGATACAAGCGGACGAGCTTTGCAGTATGGCTGTGATCAGTGTACCCGCGAGCAATCCGGACAGCGGTGTGGCACATTGTGTGAGCAAACGCATAAAAAATGGGGACGAGGACAGCGGTGCGAGTGCATCCTGCATCTGTGTCATGCCGGTGATCAGTGCAACCAATCCGGCGACGATGGACAGCGCCGGAGGGCACCGTCTGTGCAGTAAAATCGGAAACAGTGCAGCCAGAGCCAACAATGGATATATGCTGTGAAATACCTCTAGTCCTTCGGCGTGCAGACCAATATGGATGAAAAATGCGGTGCTGCAAGTGCCGATATTGGCGCCTGCAATCAGACCGGTCGCCTGTTCCAGTGTGAGCGCCCCGCCTGCGACAAGCCCGACTAGCACAACGGTCACAACAGAAGAGCTTTGTACCAACGCGGTGATCATTGCGCCGAGCGCTGCGGCATGCCAGACTGAGGGAACGGATTGCATCAGCCGCTGCTGTAGACGGTCATGAGACAGGGTGTGCAAACCGGCACACAGCAGTTCCATGCCGAACAGAAATACAGCAACTGCACCGGTGAGCGCCAGCAGATCATACCATTCCATATTGGGTACCTCCTGGAAAAATTTGATGTTTTCAACCGGATTCGCGCGTGCTCGCGGACAATCCATGGCATGCTTGAAAGGGAAGGAAAGGCAGCGCTGTTCCATGAGGAACAGTGTTGCCTTCCGCATCTTTCAAATATTTATGATGCAGGAGGTGAAAAATACGGCAAATACTGTTATACTGGTATCATCCGGTACGATCTCCGGCAGGCGAAGCCGACAGGTGGCACAAAGCGAACTGTATGCGCGGTCACTGGCACGTTTTGGCGGTATTATGCTGCTCGACGGTGGCTTTGGCAGTGTGGAGACCCTGGCAGACCGTACAGATGCATTGCTGTTGTCCGGCGGCGGGGATATCCATCCGTCGTATTATGGGCGGCATATGACAGCCAAAGATGCGAGTGTAGATCAAAAACGCGATGAGCGCGAATGGGAGCTGCTGCGGCAGTTCTGTGCGCGGAAAAAGCCGGTGTTTGGCATCTGCCGCGGGATTCAGGTCATCGATGTCTTTTTTGGCGGCACACTGTTTCAACATCTCGCCACAGCCTACATGCATGAAAATACAATCCATACCATCATTACGTCGGAAGATGGCTGGTTGCGTCCATTGCTGGGGGAAAGTGTCCCGGTCAACAGCTATCATCACCAGGCCATCCGTACACTGGGGGCGGGACTGCGTGTCACAGCAATCAGCAATGCAGATGGCGTCATTGAAGCGGTTGAGCACGATACGCTGCCGGTACGGGCTGTACAGTGGCATCCGGAACGCATGGTGGATGGTCTGTGCCGCGATACCGATGCGGAGATGGGACCATTGTTTGCAGACTTTCTGGCGAGAATTCCGAAAGATGGCACAGGATGAAAGGAACATAAAACAACATGGAACAGCAAATTCGGCAGATCAATCTCGAAGACGGCATGCCAACGGTACCTCAGGCAATTGCACGGCTGCAATTGGAAGTCCGGCTTGCGCGTCGGCAGGGGATATGGGCGCTCAAAATCATCCACGGCTTTGGTTCGACTGGAAATGGTGGAAAAATCCGCATTGCCGTGCGCCGGGAGTTGCCGGTCTTACAGCGCAGGGGACAGATTCAATTTTTTATTCCCGGTGAAAAGCTGACGATATTTGAAGAAGATACACGCAAGCTATTGCAGATATGCCCCGTATTCCGCAGGGATCGAGATATTGATCGACATAACAACGGCATCACAGTTGTTGTACTCAGAGACAGGAAAGGATGAAGATACGATGTTAAATCGAGCA
>CALWUF010000036.1 GCA_944384655.1 uncultured Butyricicoccus sp.
CTCGCCTTTCGGCGTAGTAGCTTATTTAGTATATCATCCAATCAGCGGTTTGTCAAGAACTTTTTTCATCTCTTTTTTCAAACTTGATTCGATGGTCTTCGCCGATCTCTCGGCGGCAACTCGTATAGAATAACACGTCCAAACCAATTTGTCAAGCACTTTTTTGTCTCCCGACCAGTTTTCCTGCCAAATCTTTCGTTTTTTCGTGCCGCTCTCGTTGAGTGCCTATATAGAATAGCATTTTTTTCGACTGTTGTCAACAACGATTTCCGATTTTTAACACCTATTATTGTCACACACATATCATAAAAAATAAACAGCGAGGTGAGAAACCCTTTCCGGCTCCTCACCTCGCTGTCTTTTCGGGCGCTAATCTGCAATGCGCCTATCTTTCATGTATCGCAATTCGATATCTACTCTTGTGTATGTCTCAATCTGCCCAGTCTTTCAGCGCGAGATACTTGGTCAACATCGTTGCAGCCTCTGCACGCGTTGCATTGCCCTGCGGATCGAGGTACAGTTTGCCATTTTCAAGCGAACCGTTAACAATACCATTCTGGTACGCCCAGATTACCGCATCCTTTGCCCAGCTCTGGACATCATCTGCATCAGCAAATGCCTTCAGAGACCAACCGCCAATAATTTTCGGTTTGCCTTCACGTGCATACAGGATCATCGCAAGCTCTTCGCGGGTAACACTCTGCATCGGCTTGAACGTACCGTCCGGATAACCGGCAACAACCTGATTCTCGCCAGCCCACACAATGGCATCATAATACCAGGCATCAGCATCCGCAACATCGCTGAACAGCGAAGCGCCGGAAGTTTGCGGCTTATATGCCTGTGCATAAAGGATCTGTGCTACCATCGCTCGGGTAAGCGGAGAGTTTGGAGAGAATGTCGTCGCGCCAGTACCATCCATCAAACCATACGAATAAACATACTGTACAAACCCAATATACCAAGAATTGGCTGGAACGTCGGCAAAGATCTTATTGACTGGCTGGATCGGCTGCTTCGGCAGTCTCAAAACCTTTGTCTCACCGCAAATCTTGCAGGTATAAACTTTCAGACCAGTCGTTGTGGCAGTCGGTTTGACCGTTATCTTACCGTCATCCCACTTATGCGCGTCAATCGGACATGCAGTTGTTGTCGATTTTTCATCATCGGTCGCAACATCCGTCGCCATTGCAGTGGTTGCCAGCAAAGAAACTGCCATACAACCCGCGAGCACAAGACTCATCAATCTTTTTTGCCATTTCATATTTTTCATTCCTTTCTGCGTATTGCAGTAATGTCCCGCAGATTTTTTCGGGAATCTTGTTGTAATATTATACCACTCTACCCCATATATTTCAATACATTTTATACAATTATTACTATTACATAAGATATTATGGTTTTTTCCATTTTAACCCTCCTATAAATGTCTCTCCGGTTTTGCGATGCTGTAAATTTGGCATATCATCAACACATACACAACGCAAGAGAAAATATCGACAGTTTTCAAGCAAATGCCCACAGTCATTGGGAAAGATGACAAAAAACACATAAGTTATACTGGATAAAATTATAATTATATACAATTTTTACTGGAAACTTGAAGGAATGCATGGTATACTATAGTTGATCCCTGTATGCATTTGGAAATACATGGGTTCGGCATATAAGAGAATATGAGAAAATTTATGCAAAAGGTGGAATTTACAATGGCAATGGAACTGAAAATGACCGGTTTAACTTCGTTCATGAATGACGATGAGCTGAAGTATATGAACCCATTGGTACAGACTTGCAACCAGATGTTGCTGGACAAGTCTGCACAGGGAAATGACTTCCTTGGTTGGGTAAACCTTCCGGTAGAGTATGACAAGGAAGAATTTGCCCGCATCCAAGCGGCTGCAAAAAAGATCCAGAATAGCTGCGATGTACTGGTTGTCATCGGCATCGGCGGCTCATATCTGGGCGCACGCGCGGCAATCGAGTTCTGTCTCGGTCAGATGTATAACAGCATCCGTCCGGAAGGCATTCCAGAAGTATACTTCCTCGGCAATAACATTAGCTCAGGCGCCCTCAATGACGTCATCAAGATCATCGGCGATCGGGATTTCTGTGTCAATGTCATTTCCAAGTCCGGCAGAACAACGGAACCTGCCATTGCATTCCGTATCTTTAAAGATCTGTGCGAAAAGAAATATGGCAAAGACGGCGCAAAAGATCGCATCTTCGCCACGACAGACAAGGCGCGCTGCGCACTCAAGGAACTGGCAAATGCGGAGGGATATGAGACCTTCGTTGTGCCGGATGATGTAGGCGGTCGTTTCTCTGTTCTGTCCGCAGTTGGTCTGCTGCCGATCGCCGCTGCCGGCATCGACATCGCTGAAATGATGCGCGGCGCTGCTGAGGCGCGCGAGGCGTTCACCGATGGCACAACACTGGACAATGATTGCTTCCGTTATGCAGCAATTCGCAACATCCTGTATCGCAAGGGCAAGGGGACAGAAATTCTGGTCAACTATGATCCGGCGCTCGTTATGTTCGGCGAATGGTATAAGCAATTGTTTGCAGAGTCCGAAGGCAAGGATCTGAAGGGCATTTTCCCGGTATCCGCTGCGTTCTCTACAGATCTGCACTCCATCGGTCAGTTTATCCAGGACGGCACGCGCAATCTGTTCGAGACTGTTGTTTGGGTCAAGGAGCAGCGTTCTGACGTTACAATCGGCTATATGGACGGCGACCTGGACGGTTTGAACTATCTGGAAGGTAAAACCATGCAGTTCGTCAACTCTAAGGCATATGCAGGTACGCTGCTCGCACATGTAGACGGCGGCGCGCCCAATGTCCTGATTGAAGTCGATAAGGCAGATGCCTATCATTTCGGTTATCTGTGCTACTTCTTCGAGAAGGCCTGCGGTCTGAGCGGCTATTTGCTGGGTGTCAATCCATTCAATCAGCCTGGCGTTGAGAGCTACAAGAAGAACATGTTCGCCCTGCTTGGCAAGCCTGGTTTTGAAGAGGAAAAGAAGATCCTCGAAGCCAGAATGAACGGCTAAACCGTTTTTCCATACAAAAAACAGAACGGCTCACCGAAATTTTCGGTGAGCCGATTTTTTGTATTACAACGATGATAAAAGCAACTGCGTGTTTGTACCGTTGCCCTTTTTATGCAAAAAAATTGGTCTGTCGCAGAGATGTTTCTACGACAGACCCTGATTGCCTTGCGAATACACAACCGTCGACGCTTGTCTCATGGTGCATCCGCTTGCACAATTTATCTTTTCGCCACAGCTCCAGACAGCAAAGCATTGGCTCGCTTATTTAACCTGTCAACTGCATGGCGACCTTCTTTTTTTTCAATAACCGCAAATGCGTCCTGCATATTGGGTCTTCGATCTTTCATGTTATGGCAATCCGAACCAACGGCAGTGATCGTATCGTCACGAAGTAATTTCAACGCTTTGCGCCTGGAAATCCATCCTTCCAGAAAGAACGAAGCATTGACCTGAAACAAAATGCCGTTTTTTTCAAGCATATCCCATATATCCTTCGGTTGCTTGGATAAATACCGATCTATATGGGCCAAAAGGATGGTCATATCGGTATCGCGCGAAAGCGATATGACATCGTTTACCATCCTGCCGGTCCATCGCCTGAAAGGCATTTCCAACAGCAATACATTCGTTCCCGATATACAAAATTTGGGCAGATCATCTGCATATCCAATTCCATCGAAATAATAAACCTCTGCGCCAAGATGTATTTTGGGCATATCTTGCGTCAAATACGGCTGTAGCTGCTCCCATGAATGATTTCGACGGTTCAAAAACTCTACGGGAAAATCTTTTGCCGCATAAAAGTGAGGGGTGGCTACTATCTGGCGCACACCTTGTTGATAGGAGCACTTCAGCATTTCAATGCTTTCTTCAACTGAACAACTCCCATCATCGATTCCAGGAAGAATATGAGAATGGAAATCTATCATCACATGCCTCGTTTACGTGAGCTGTTTTTGCTTTTCTTCTTTTTCATGGCTGTATCCGTAGCCATATCCACCATATCCGTACTTGGTTCCATATTTTTTGTATTCTTTTTGCTGTGTGGAAGAATTCGTGACAACAATACCCAGCAGCTTGGCATCCACTCCATCCAGCATACGAATCGATTCGTTGAGCAGCTTTCGATTATAGAAATCCTCACGAACTGCAAGCAACATTCCATCAACCAAATTGGTGACAGCAAGCGCATCCGAAACAATACCAACAGGCGGCAAATCGAAAACGATGTAATCAAACGATTTGCTGAGCGAATCGACAACCTCTTTCATCCGCGGAGAACCCAACAATTCGGAAGGGTTGGGCGGGATGTCGCCGCAGGTTAGTACATAAACAGTTGTTCCTTTGGCGCTATATTGCTGTAAAACATCCTGTTCTCTGGACTGACCGACCAAAACATTGACCAATCCGGGTTTTTTCTGCAATTCCATTTTTTTTGCTACAGAGGGCAACCGCAGATCACAGTCTATCAAACAAACGCGATGACCCGCCTGCGCCAACGTATATGCCAGATTGATTGAAGTGGCAGATTTTCCTTCGTTTCGAATAGAAGAGGTAATGCCAATTACATGGCACGGCTTGTTATCCGAAAAGAAGAACGAAATATTGGTCCGCAGCAATTTATATGATTCCGCCTCCGCAAAACCCATGTGTTCACACAAAGCTTGTCTGTCATCTTCTTTTTTACTTTGTTTCCCTCCGATCAGATCCGGAATTGCAGAGAGAACCGCACGGTTTGAAAAATCCCTTCTGATCTTGTCTTCAACGCTCAACGTATTTTTGAGCGCAGAAACAAGAAGAATTCCACAACAGCTAACGAAAAATCCAAGCAGCGCGCCTTTACAAGTTTGTCTCGGAATAATCGGCGAGCTTTTCTGTGTTGCAGGCTCTGCAGATTCAACAACCTTTACAGAACTGCCGGAAATTGTCTCCATAATATTTTCAGAAGCAACATCTGTAATTGCATTGGCAATCAGCGCAGATTTGTCTGGATCGTCAGTTGTAACCGTAATTTCAAGTACCTCAGTACCGTTAGCCCTGGCAACAGAAACCAGTTCTTTCATCTGATCGTATGTATACTCAACACCTGTCTGTTCAATCACTGCAGTTAACGTCGGTTTACTTGTGAGGATAACCATATATGTTGAAGCCAGACTTTGGGACGCTGAAATATCTGCGGATGTAATCGTTGAACTCAGCCCGCTGGCGCGGTTGTTGACATACAGTCTGGCAGACGATTGATACATCGGCGTAACATAATAGGTGTAATACGCGAAAAATGCACCTGCGCAGAGTACTGTTACCAAAATAATGATCCAAATTTTCCGCAGCAAAAGCTTGACCAATTCTACTAAATTGATCACGCTCTTTCCGTCTATAAATTCAATCCATGTGTTCATTTTTAACTCCTTCTAACTCCTTTTCATTCAATCAGACAATCATCTCCCCCATAAAGCGGAAAATCTTCGCACTGTTATGAAAGTAGTTTTATATAAAAAAGAACTCACACATTTGTCACTTATTGTTGAAACAAGAACATATTTATTCATAAAAAACAAAGAGTGTCGATTCTTCTATATTCCCTACAAACAACTTCTATCCCGTATGATTGAAAAATGAAACTTTGATAATTTGCATATCGTTTCATCTCTCCCGCCAATGCCTTACGAGAGTCAACCAGTTACGGCGCAAAGTGCTTCTTCAATGGTAGTTTTTGCCATGATTCATCCCAATTTCAAAATCTATTGATTATTTTATAACAAGCAACATAATTTTTCAATACTTTTCAAGTAAAATCTCTGCATAATCCCCTCTTTTTAACCTAAAGGTTGTTGCATTCCAGCTTGCTCTTATATGAATATACAAATATATGAACTTTTTTGCAGACGCCTTTTTGAATATTATGTATCTTTTACATAAATTTTCTTGTTTTTCTATAAAGATAATTCCCCATAAAATAAAAAAACACAGTACTACGATGTAATCCATTGAAAAACATAGTATTGCCATGTAATCCATCAGTAAGAAAACAATGACAGACATACAAAAAATAAAAATTTATACCTCATTTGTAAAAAACAGTTGACATGTATCGGGTACATATGGTAAATTAGTGTCGTTGATCTACTGTTACAGTATGCATATCCGAATTTTTAGTGAATGCATGTACATTGTTACATCCGGGGGTATAGCTCAGCTGGGAGAGCGCTTGAATGGCATTCAAGAGGTCAGCGGTTCGATCCCGCTTATCTCCACCATCAAAGGTATCAAAAATCCGTTTCCTTGTGGAAACGGATTTTTGTCGTTTTCCATGCATGATTCATCCAAGGCATGTTATAATCAATGACATGCAACGACACAATCTATTCGAATCAATAAGGAGACAGTACATGAATACATTGTCGAATCAAATGATCGACACCAACCGCATTACATTGACAGGCGTATTCTATGTGGATGCAGCGTACACGCAAAAGCATGCACATATGCTGCACAAGCACAACGGCGTACTCGAATTGCTGTATGTGGCGGAAGGAATGGGTCGATACATTGTGGGCAGCCGAGAATATGCGGTCAACGCCGGGGATCTTATTATATGCAACGCAGAAACCATCCATGGCGAAGCTCCCTTTCAAGAACACACCATGCAGACATATTGTTGTGCGCTGTCCCATGTTCAGAAACAGGGATTGCCACCCGGCTGTTTAATTAAAGCACAACACCGCCCTGTACTGAGGCTGGATACATTCAAAAAGGCAATTAGCCAAATCATGCCAAACATTTATGAACTGTGCATCGCTTCACCCAAACATGCAATGATCTGCCGGGAACTGGCGATCAGCGTATTATTGATGGTAGAGCATACACTGTATCATTATGACCGGCAGGAGCGCAGTATACATGAGCAAAAATATGAGGCATTGGTACGAAAGATCACCGACTATTTGGATCAGCACTATACGGAAGCGCTCTCTCTGGAACAAGTCGCACGATGGATGCACATCAGTCCATCACACCTTTCACATCTGTTCAAACGGGAAACCGGTCTGTCACCGATGCAGTATGTGATTCATCGCCGCATCGGTGAAGCCCAGAGCTTGCTGATGGAAACACAGCTACCCATTCATGAAATTGAGGAGCGGTTGGGATTTGGAAGCAGTTGCCATTTAACCTCAATGTTTAAAAAATATGTTGGTATATCTCCCCGCGAATACCGCAAACATTTTTCAAATCAGGATGATCAGAGGGACAATGCCTAACGGCATCGTCCCTCTTTCTTTTTTGTGCAAGATTTTATAATTTCCAGCATGTAAAATAAAAATTGGCAAGGAAATACGGCAGAATTTAACTAACACTTTGCGCCAATAGTATATATAATTAAGGCATAGTTCATGAACTGAATCATCAATCCGGATCATAGAGTTTTGAACGAAAGAGAGGGATTGATCCGGCAATATTTGCCGGTTTGAGAGAAAAACCACACAATAAGCTCTATCAAAAGAGGAAGGTGACTCTGTAAATGAATCAAAATGCAGCAACTTCAAATCCATCTGCCGTTGGTGAAATCAGATTGAGCTGGTGGAATCGATTGGCTTATGGTTGCGGCGACACTGCATGCAATATTGTATGCGGTATGATCAATGCACTGCTGACATTGTTTTATACGGATTATGCAGGTATCCCTATTGCAACTGTCGGTATTGTTATGCTGGTATCCCGTATATTCGACGGTACATCCGATGTAATTATGGGTGTTATTGTCGGAAAAACCAAATCCAAATGGGGTAAAGCGCGCCCATGGCTGTTGTGGATGGCAGTCCCCTACGTCATTTGCGCCGTTGCCATGTTCACTGTACCCCAGACCTCAGAAAGCTTACAGTTCTGGTATATTTTTGTAACATATAATCTGTGCACAACGGTATGCTACACAGCCATCAATGTACCCTATGGCACGCTGTCAACCATGATGACCCGCTCCTCCCATGAACGGGATCTGTTGTCCGTTGTCCGCATGGCGATGGCGCCGGTCGGTCGTCTGATCGCTGTCACATTGACCATGCCAGTTGTCAAACTGTTTGGCGACACGCAGATGGCCTGGGTAAAGGCAATGGCAATGTGGTGTGTCATCGCTTTTATTATGTTGATTATCTGCTTTGTCAACTGCAAGGAGCGTGTACAGATCGAAGCGGCGAAAACCGTGCAAAAGGTTGGCGTCATGGCAAATCTGAAGGCTTTGTTGGGCAACAAATACTTCTGGGCGACGCTGATCCTGTGGACAATTACCTGCATTCATCAGACCTTGGTCGGAACAGTCACGCCATATTATTGTAAATATATTTTTGGAAATGACAGTTGGATGTACAGCGCACTGTATTTCGGAGAAAGTGTTACCCTGATCTTAGGCGCTATGCTGTGCCCCATACTGCTGCGGCGGTTTGGAAAGCGCGATATTTCCCTGATCGGCTGTATCATTGCCGTTGTTGCACAAGCTGCATTTTTCCTCAATCCTTACAATTACGCTTGGATGCTTGGAACAACCATCATCCGTGCGCTGGGACAAGCTCCGATTACCGCAATTGTATTCGGTATGATGGGTGATGTCATCGAATATGGTCAGTGGAGAAGCCATATCCGTCAAGAAAGCCTGGTATTCGGCGGTGGTTCTCTGGGCTTCAAATTGGGCGTCGGTCTGACCAGCGCCTTGATAAGCATGCTGCTCGAGGCGAGCGGATATATCAGTTCAGCAACGGGCGGCGCAGTACAACCGGACAGCGCCAAAGCAATGATCATGCATATCTACCAATATGGCACGCTTTTGATCTGGGTTATCGCAGCAGTTGTGCTGCTGCTTTATAAGCTGGATAAAATGTATCCCCAGATTATGAAAGATCTGGCAGATCGAGAAGCTCGCGGCGAAATGTAACTTTGTATTGTTTGATTGATTCAAATAAGGGGATGTTCTCCCCACGACAAATAGAAAGGAGTTTATTCAAAATGGCAGAACTTAAAATCGGACTGGTAGGTACAGGCGCGATTGGGCGCACACACATCGAACGAATCAACAACACCTTGCAGGGCGGTCGTGTTGTTGCCTGCGCAGATGCAAATGTAGATTTTTGCAAATCCGTTGCCGCAAAATACGGTCTGCACGCATTTGAAAGCGGCGAAGAGATGATCGCTTCCCCTGAGGTGGAGGCTGTGATCTGCACCACCGCAGATCCGTTCCACGAGCAGTATGTCATGGCGGCAATCCGTGCCGGCAAGCCGGTATTTTGTGAAAAACCGCTCGCCCCCACCCCGGAAGCTTGCCAGCGCATCGTAGAGGCGGAAATGGCATCGGGCAAACATTTGGTACAGGTTGGCTTTATGCGTCGGTTTGATCCCGGCTATCAGCAGTTGAAAAAACTGATCGACAGCGGAAAGTTTGGCAGCCCGCTCATGCTGCACTGCGCACATCGCAACTATGACGACGGCGGCGTCGGCTTTACCACCAACATGCCGGTAGAGAACTCTATGATCCATGAGATCGATGTGCTGCGTTGGCTGCTCGGAGAAAATTATGTGAAAGCAGAAGTGGTTTTCCCGCGTACTTCACGCAATGCCTGCGAAGGGCTGAAGGATCCACAGATCATGTATCTCACCACGGAATCCGGTATCCGGATCGACGTAGAATCCTTTATCTTCTCCCATTATGGTTATGATATCAAATGCGAAGTTGTCTGCGAAGAAGGCACACTCAACCTGCCTGAACCTGCAAATGCAATGATCCGCACGAATGATTCCCGCGTGACCCCCATCTGCCATGACTGGTCTGAACGCTTCCCGGAAGCATACAACATTGAGTTCCAGCAGTGGATCAACGCCACAAAGGAAGGTCGCGTAGACGGTCCGACCGCATGGGACGGATACATGGGGCAGATCACTGCCGCAGCAGCTTCCAAGGCACGTGATGAACAGCATCCTGTTGACATTCATATGCCAGAAACCCCGGATTTCTATAAAATTTGAGCAAGGAGCGTATACTTACGATGAGACTTTGTTTTAATACCGACGGATTGGGTTACATGCCCTTTGAAGAAATGCTGGATACCCTCGCAACACTGGGTTATGAATCCATTGAAATCGCCTGCGGCAACTGGTCGAAGGCGCCTCACATCAATCTCGATCAAATGTTGGAGAGTGAACAGACGCGCACAGCATTTATGAATGCCATTGAACGCCGCGGACTGAAGCTGGAAGCTCTCAACTGCTCAGGCAATCAGCTTGCCCCCAACGAAGAAGGAAAACAACATCAGGAGGTTGTTGAAAAGACATTCCGTCTTGCCGGATTGTTGGGTGTAAAAACCATTGTGATGATGTCTGGCTGCCCAGGTGGTTCTCCCACAGATTGCACGCCGAACTGGATCGTCACAAGCTGGCCGCCAATCACCACAAAAATTCTGAATTGGCAGTGGGAAGAGGTTCTCATCCCATATTGGAAAAAGACAGTAGAACTCGCCAAAGCAAATGGCATTGAAAAGATTGCACTGGAAAACCATGGCTGCCAGATGGTATATAATCCAGAGACATTGATCCGTCTGCGCGACGCCGTCGGTCCGATGGTTGGTATGAATCTGGATCCATCTCACCTGATGTGGATGGGCGGCGATCCGATTGCAGCAATCCATAAGCTTGGCGCGGATCGCATCTACCACGTACATGCCAAAGATGTGCGTCATGAGCGCAACTATGTCGGTGCAGATGGCGTGCTTGATACCAAAACCATCGATCAGTTTGCCAAGCGCACATGGAACTATGTGGCACTGGGACATGGTCATGATGTGCGCTGGTGGAAGGAATTCCTGTCCGTGCTGAGCATGGAAGGCTATGACGGTCCGATCAGCCAGGAAATGGAAGATTTGACCATGCCCGCCTTGACCGGCGTCAAGAAATCCACCGATGTGCTCAAACAAGCCATGCCTTGTGACTATAACCTTTGATTTCATCACTCTCCATGATATAATCCAACAAAACAGGCAGTGATACATACCCCCTGACGCAGATTGCATCAGGGGGTATGCCTATATGATTTGATTTTGCAGATAAACGGTTATGGTTCTGTGGATATCTCAATGCTTGCCGAGGTATTTCCCAAAACAGATCTCCTACCTGTTCAAATCCGCCATGCGGCTGTGCGCTGACAACAACCTCTCCTTCTTCCGCCAACGCAAGCAGTGCCTGGACGGATTCATTGTCCTCCCATGCGATATCCAATTCGATTCCATCCACAGACAATACCAGGGTTCCCTCCGTTTCAGATGTCATTGCATCTGTCTCCGACGATGGAGAAACGGTTTAAACGAAACTACCTGTTTACCGGCTTGTGTCCGCAGCGCATGCTGTCAGCAACAACATACTGCTGCATACCATTGCCGCAATTGTGAGCTCGCTCATACAATCATTCAAAATTTTCCTGGAAAAATGCGGTCATTTTCTCAAACGGAATGATATCCTTGCGATCATATAGATCCACATGGTTTGCATTTGGAATGATGAACAATTCTTTATTGTCACCGGTCAGCTTGGCAAATGCATCCCTGCCAAAATAACAAGAGTGTGCATGTTCACCGTGTATCACCAGAACCGCACTGCGGATTTCATGGCTATACTGTAAGATCGGCATATTCAAAAACGGCAGAGATGAAGTGACATTCCAACCGCTGTTCGAATTCAGCGAACGGGGATGATAGCCGCGCGGAGTCTTATAATAAGCATAATAATCTTTTACAAAATCCGGTGCATCTTCCGGCAATGGATCGACCACACCGCCAGCCAGCGCATATGAGCCATTTTTATAATCCACTGTGCGCTGTGCACTGAGCATCTTGCGTTTCTGATAGCGGAGTTCCTCGCTGTCTTCACTGTCAAAATACCCCTTCGCATTGACACGAGTCATATCATACATGGTGGATGCCACCGTCGCCTTAATACGTGTATCCATCGCAGCGGCATTGATGGCCATACCGCCCCAACCACAAATACCAATGATTCCAATCTTCTCCGGATCAACCATCTCATGCACAGAGAGAAAATCCACAGCAGCACAAAAATCTTCGGTATTGATATCAGGCGAAGCGACATAACGCGGTTCGCCACCGCTCTCGCCGGTATAAGACGGGTCAAACGCAAGGGTCAGGAAACCGCGCTCTACCATCTCCTGCGCATACAGACCGGAGCTTTGTTCTTTGACTGCACCAAACGGTCCGCTCACCGCAATCGCAGGGAGTTTTCCCGTCACTCCCTTGGGAATATACAGGTCGGCTGCCAGCGTGATACCATATCGATTGTGGAACGTGACCTTGCTGTGCTCTACAAGATCACTCTTGGGAAATACTTTGTCCCATGTTTGCGTCAGCATCAATTCATCCATTGGAAAGTTCCTCCTCAAAAAATGATTCCAATCTGTCAAACGGAATGATATCCATCTGGTCATACAAATCCGTATGGGACGCGCCAGGAACAATCATCAATTCCTTGTTGTCTCCTTCGAGAAGTTCATATGCATCCTGACTATATACCAGGGAATGTGCATTTTCTCCATGTACCAGAAGAACAGCGCTCCGGATCTCCGGAACATATTCAAACAGCCGCATATTCATCAATGAACCGCTGGCAGTCGCTGCCCATCCATTGTTCGAATTGACGGAACGGGGATGATAGCCGCGCTCGGTCTTATAATATGCGACATAATCTTTGACATACTGTGCTGCATCCTCCGGCGCTTCTTCCGGAAGTCCTCCCGCCAGTGTATAGGTTCCGTTTTGATAATCTTCCGTTCTCTGATTGTTGTAATTGACACGGGCTTCGTATCTTCCCTCTTCATCGATGGAATCCGAATATCCCAATGCCGTATTCCGGCTCATATCATACATGGTTATAGCGGCTGTTGCTTTCACTCGTGTATCAAGCGCTGCCGTCTGAAGCGCCATGCCGCCCCAGCCGCAAATGCCGATAATCCCTATGCGTTCCGGATCTACATTTTCCTGTGTAGAAAGAAAATCAATCGCCGCCTGATAATCTTCTACATTGATATCCGGCGAATTGAATGACCTTGGATATCCACCGCTTTCCCCTGTATAAGATGGATCAAATGCAATGGTCAAAAATCCTCTTTTCGCCATCTCCTGCGCATACAGACCAGAGCTTTGCTCTTTTACTGCACCAAATGGTCCGCAAACGGCAATTGCCGGCAATGAACCAGTATAATCTTTTGGTTCATACAGATCTGCCGCCAACGTAACTCCAAAATGATTGACAAAAGTTACCTTTCTGTGGTTTACTTCATCACTAAGAGGAAAGACTTTATCCCACTCATCCGTAAGCTCAATTGGCTCGATCTGAATGGATGTGTCCTGCATTGCTCCATAATTGACCGCTTCCATACTTGCATTGCCCGATCCGTCTTCCTGTGTTGCAGGCTGTGAGCCACATGCCGCCATAGACATGGTCAGTATAACAGCCCCTGTCAACGCCGTGATTTTTTTCAATCGTTTCATGTCAAACTCTCCTTTTTTTGATTGTTATACCCATATCAACTGCCTTTTTGAGCGCTGAGTGCCGTTGAACATCTCTGTCCAGCAGTATTTCCGGCTGAAATCATATCTTTGCCAAGTTGGATTGCTAACACCTCAAATTTGCTGTTTCTCATGGACTGATTTAGCGGATAAAATGTTTCCTGCTTATGCTGTTACCTCAATCGTTCTGATACTTCTTGCGGGGACACCACCCACAACGGTATTTTCGGGTACATCATGTGTAACGACAGCACCGGCTGCAACAATTGCCCCATTTCCAATGTTCACACCTGGACAAATGGTTGCATTTGCTCCAATCCACACACTTGTCCCAATGTGAATCGGGGCAGGATGCAGATTTCCTCGATGCGCCGGGTCTTCTTCATGGTTCATCGTGGCCAACACCACATTGTGCCCAATCAGAACATTATCCCCAATCGCAATGCCTCCGTGATCCTGAAAACGGCAGCCAGAGTTTATGAATACATTTTTGCCAATCTTCAGGTTCTTGCCACAATCTGTGTAAAACGGTGGAAACATAGAAAACCCGTCATCGATCTCTTGACCGGTGAGTTGCTCCATAATCTGGCGGATTTCCTCGGGCGTGCGATAGGCATTGTTCAACTGATCCGTGAGCTTCAACGCCTCCTGCGACAGTTCACACATAAACCGGTGCACTTCCGATCTTACAACAACTTCCTGACCTCTATTCAGAGAATCTATAAATTCTGTCAAGTCCATTTTGTGTTCCCCTCCCTTTATATTCAGTATACGCAAGTCCTTCAGAAATGTCGAATACCTAATAATCATAGCAGGATATTCTTGAAATACATATCTGAAATTGATATGATATATAAAACGAACCGGGAGGAACGATGGATGGAACTTCGAGTGCTGCGGTATTTTGTAGAATCGGCAAAAGAAGAAAATATGACCCGTGCGGCAGAGCGTCTCCATGTCACACAGCCAACCTTATCACGACAATTGAAAGAATTGGAACGGGAATTGGGACAAAAACTGTTTACTCGAAGCAACTACAGCATCCATCTGACCCCAGAGGGAAAAATCCTTTATAAACGGGCGTTGGATATTCTCGATATGGCAGATAAAACTTTAGCGGAATTTGATGCGATGCAGGATTTTAATGGCGGTGATATTCATATCGGGTGTGCAGAATCTGAAGGGATCTCTCATATTGCCAAAGCATACCGACGTTTACTGACGCGTTATCCAAATACACATATCCATCTATACAGTGGGAATGCACAGCGGGTAACCGAGCGGTTGGATAAAGGATTATTGGACTTTGCGGTTGTCGTTCAGAATATAGATATTTCCCGCTACTCCTCCATCCTGCTTCCATCCAAAGATGTGTGGGGGCTTATCATGCGAAAAGACAGTCCCCTTGTCGTCCTGCATGAGATCCCTATGGAAAAGCTGATCGGACTTCCGTTAATCGTTTCACGGCAAGGAGCTACCGCTGAAATGCCGGAATGGTTCAAAAGAAACTATGAACGCCTAACGATTGTGGCGACATACGATTTGATTTATAACGCTTCGGTTTTAGTCAAAGAGAACATTGGCTATGCATTGGGATTTGACAAACTAATTGATACCAGCGCAGACAGCATCTTTTGTTTCCGCCCGCTGACACCAAGGATCGAATCACCCATGTATTTGATCTGGAATCACACACAGGTATTTCCCAAAGCGGCGTCTCTATTGTTGGAGGAATTGCAATCGATGCAACCCCAAACACCATAAAAAAATCGGACAGCAGTGTAGCTTGCTGTCCGAAAAATTTTTATGACCCTCCTGACAGGCATCTGTTCATCCTTTCAGCGGTCTTTTGCTCTGTCTATTTTACGCAGCGGTTTCAGAACTGCCGTTTTCCGCCAGATAGGCATCCAGGCGCACACCTACATTTTCCTGTAGGTTCCGGTAAAAAAACTGATAATCATAAAGATGGTATATACCGTCAGTGAAAATAGACAACACCGGCGGATAGTCCTCCGGTGATACATCAACGACTTTCAATGCACCACGTTCCTGATCAATATATGCACCGGTCAGATTGGGAATCTCTGTTGTAATCTCTCCACTGTAATCGGTGAAACAAGCGCCCAGATTTTCCTCTTTTTCAGCCGGCGTGCTGTCCGTTTTCCAGTTGAGCGGATTGATCGCCAGGGTTCGCGTACCGGCAGGGATCATCAACGAATCTGTCACATCTTCCGCTTCACTGTTGAATGAAATGATTACGCCCGTATCATCTTCCTCTGAAGCAAAACGCAAATGAGGATATTCCTCCAACTCCTCTTCAGTGATGCTCCAACCGATGGCATAACAAGCCACCAGCAAGTCATTTACCTCTTCATCAACAAAGCAGTCCTTCAACAGGCGGATGCTCAGATCTGCGCCCTGAGAAAAGCCTGCCAGAATAATCGGTTGTCCATCGTTATAGTTTTCCAAATAGTAAGTAAAGGCTTCTTTAATATCTTCATAGGCCAGCGTGAGATATGGCTCCCGTTCCTCTGCGGACAGCTCATATGCATTCAGCCCTGCCTGTCGATAATAGGGAGCAAAGAAACGGCAATCCTCATCATAAATTCCCTTCTCCATGTTGGTAGCTCCCACAAAGTCACTCTTTATCTCCTCGTCGTCCAGAGGCATATTAAAAACATCCTCTTCACCACCATACACAGTGGGGCAGATGAAAAATACATCCGCCGACTTCCTCTCCTCCGTTTCCAGATACGCCCAATTTTCCGCCTGAGCATAATCGGTTGTCTGTTCGGTCGTCGTTTGGTTCGTTTGCCCGTCCGTTGTCTGCTCGGTCGTCCCGCATCCGCTCAATGCGAAAATCAGAGAAAGGACAAGCAGGCAATTGATTATTTTGCACTTCATACTGTAACCTCCTCCTTCATAGGAATTGTTTCAGATATAAAAATGAATCACATGTTATATTTCATTATACTTAAATAACTCCGGGCTGTCAAACGTGCCACGCAGCCGATTCGGCTTACAAAGCAAAAGCAGTGGTATGCGCACGCTCTGATTTTACAAAAAAATCGGAGCAAACGATACACCGCTTGCTCCGATTTTGGTCCGAGTGACAGGATTTGAACCTGCGGCATCCTGCTCCCAAAGCAGGCGCGCTACCATCTGCGCTACACCCGGATATATTCCATGATTTTCTGATGGCATACCGCCAATTTTCAGACAGGCTCAAATGTCTTGACATTTATTTAGTATACGTTATAATAGGAACATAGTCAAGTATTTTTTTGACTAAATTTCGTGTGCATAAGCCATATGCGCCAAAAGGAGAATTTATAATGAAAAACACCGAAAAAACGATGGAGAAAATTGTCGCCCTGTGCAAAGGACGCGGTTTTGTCTACAGCGGCTCCGAAATCTACGGAGGTCTTGCCAACACCTGGGATTACGGTCCGCTTGGTGTAGAATTCAAAAATAACGTCAAAAATGCCTGGAGAAAAAAATTCATTCAGGAATCCCCCTGGAATGTCGGTCTGGACTCTGCAATCCTGATGAATCCTATGACCTGGGTCGCTTCGGGTCATGTGGGCGGATTTTCTGATCCACTCATGGACTGTAAGGATTGCCATACGCGTCACCGTGCGGATCAATTGATTGAAGATGTTGCCGGAGTCAATCCCGCAGGTTGGAGCAATGAGCAGATGATGGATTTCATCAAAGAGCACGAAATTGCCTGTCCGGATTGTGGCGGTCATAACTTTACAGATATCCGTCAGTTTAACCTGATGTTCAAGACCTTCCAGGGCGTCACAGAGAATGCAAAGAGCGAACTGTTCCTGCGTCCGGAAACTGCGCAGGGTATTTTTGTCAATTTCCAGAACATTCAGCGCACAACCCGTCGTAAGATTCCTTTCGGTGTAGGTCAGGTCGGAAAATCCTTCCGCAATGAGATCACACCGGGCAACTTCACATTCCGTACCCGTGAATTTGAGCAGATGGAATTGGAATTCTTCTGCAAACCGGGCACAGATCTGGAATGGTTTGCCTACTGGAAAGATGCGTGCAAAAACTTCCTGTTGTCGCTCGGCATGAAAGAAGAAAATATGCGCCTGCGCGATCATGAACCGGAAGAGCTGTCCCATTATTCCAATGCGACCACAGATATTGAATTCCTGTTCCCATTCGGCTGGGGCGAGCTGTGGGGCATTGCTGACCGCACAGATTTTGACCTGACACAGCATCAGAAAACGTCTGGTGTTTCCATGGAATATTTCGACCAGGAAGACAATACCAAATACATCCCCTATGTCATTGAGCCATCCCTTGGCGCAGATCGTGTTGCCCTGGCATTCCTGTGCGATGCATATGATGAAGAGGTTGTCGGTCAGGATAAAAAGGGCAACGATGATGTCCGCGTTGTGCTGCGTCTGCATCCCGCTCTGGCTCCCTATAAGGCTGCCGTCCTGCCGCTCTCTAAGAAGCTGCATGATCAGGCAATGCCCATTTATCAGCAATTGTCAAAATATTTCAATATGGACTATGATGAAGCAGGTTCGATCGGCAAACGCTATCGCCGCGAAGATGAGATTGGCACGCCGATGTGTATCACCGTTGATTTTGAGACGGAAACCGATGGATGCGTCACCATCCGGGATCGCGATACCATGGAACAAGTTCGCATCCCTGTTGCTGAGGTAAAGGATTATATCGCCAAAAAATGTGAATTTTGAACTTGTTTATTTTCATATAACTGTAAGAGTCCGGACAAGATTTGTCCGGACTCTTTTCAACAGGCTGAATGTGCCGCGGAAATATTTCCGCGGCAGATTTGATTGTATGTATTTGTACATGTACGCTTGTTCAGATGCCGTCACTCTACTTCCATGACGAACGGTTCCAATGTTATACGCATGTGTCCATCAACTTCTGCGAGTGAGATGATGGCAGTTTCCGCCTGCCATTTGCCGTCACCGGATGGCTCTCGTTCAATCAATTGAGTAATTGTCGCAGAGAGCTGTTCTTGGGAAACGGAGGATGGAAAATCTACATCGACAGAGGAAACGTCATGCAGATCATCATAGTAGATAGAAAAAGTAATATCTACGCCGCAGGCAGTGCCGGTAAATGTACGCATTTGGATCGAACCGTCTGCACGGTATTTTTGATCGATGCCGTCACCCAACAGTTCGGTGATGCCTACGTCAGGTGTACCGATCAATGTAAACAGCATGTTCAAATGCATGGTATCGTTGTCTTGTGGGGTGAGGGTTTCTATCCCATCCGATGCGCCGCCCTGTTTGTCTTTATCGCCGCAACCAGCCAAACCTGTGCACAGCAGCGATAGGGATAACAGGATACACAGAAATCGTTTCATGACAAGCCTCCTTTGCCGTGCGGGAACTGCTGCACAGCGATGAAATATGCATGCGTATACACGGAGATTTTGTGAAAATGATGTGGGATTGCTAAATAAATTATCACTCCGCGTATCACAGTTATCATACGGCAAAATTGTCAAATTTGCAAGAGAGATTGCGGAAAATATGGAACAGACACAACATTTGAACAACTTTGCATATAAAATGAACTTGTATATCAACAAAAAAGAGCACAGGTTTTCGCAAGAGTCATAGATGGTGTGAATAAACATACAATTTGAGAAATAATTACAAATTTTTCTTGCATTCCATGTATAGCGGGATTATAATAGGGACATGACAAAACAGGGGCAATTGAGTCGTGAAAATACAGTTTTTGAGTATTTCACAAAACAAACTGCCCGCTTTAATGGAGGATTATACAACATGGCAACCAAAGATATGAAAATTAAAAAAGCCGTTTTGGCATACTCTGGCGGTCTGGACACTTCTGTCCTCATCCCGTGGCTGAAGGAAAACTATGGCTGTGAAGTCATCGCAGTTTCCGGCGACGTCGGACAAGGTACAGAATTGGACGGTCTGGAGGAAAAGGCGATCCAAACCGGTGCGTCCAAGCTGTATATCATGGATCTCACCAAAGAATTTGTCGATGATTATATTATCCCGACCATGAAGGCAGGCGCAGATTACGAAGGCTATCTGCTGGGCACTTCGTTTGCGCGTCCGATCATCGCACGTCGTCTCGTTGAGATCGCAAAGGCAGAAGGTGCGGATACCATCGTACATGGCTGCACAGGCAAAGGCAATGATCAGGTGCGTTTTGAGCTGGCAATCAAGGCCTTTGCTCCGCAGATGCAGGTACTCGCTCCGTGGCGTTTCTGGGAACTGGATAGCCGCGATAAGGAAATTGATTATGCGGAAGCACACAACATCCCGCTCAAGATCAACCGTGAAACCAATTACTCCAAAGACAAGAACATCTGGCATCTGTCCCATGAGGGTCTTGACCTTGAAGATCCGGCAAATGAGCCGAAGTATGATGAAATCCTCGAAATGGGCGTCTCTCCGGAAGCTGCTCCGGACAAGCCGACATATGTCACCATTCACTTTGAACAGGGCGTTCCCACCGCAGTGGATGGACAGGAAATGGATTCTGTCGCGCTGCTCAAAAAGCTCAATGAACTCGGCGGTGCAAATGGCATCGGTCTGCTCGATCTGGTAGAAAACCGTCTCGTCGGCATGAAGAGCCGCGGCGTTTATGAGACGCCGGGCGGCGCAATTATGTATGCTGCCCACAAGAAGCTGGAAGAGATCACCCTCGACAAGGAAACTGCACATTACAAGGCACAATTGGCAATGAAGTTCGGTGAACTGGTGTACAATGGTCAGTGGTATACCCCATTGCGCAAGGCACTGAGCGCATTTGTCGATGAGACGCAGAAAACAGTGACCGGTGATGTCAAGCTGAAGCTGTATAAGGGCAATATTATCCCGGCTTCTGTCACCTCTCCGTACAGCCTGCATTCTGAGGCGATGGCCACTTTCGCTGCGGATGATGCATACAATCAGGCGGATTCTGAGGGCTTCATCAATCTGTTCGGTTTGCCGCTCAAAGTGCGTGCACTCAACGACGCCAATCTGAAGAAGACCACGGGTCGTGAATTCCCAACCGTGGAATAATCCCCAAAAGAAGTAGGATCAAATCGAAATGATTGTTACAATGGGCGGGCGTGTGCGTCCGTCCATTGTGTATTTTTCGGGCATTGCCCATTTTTTTCGATATGCAAGCAAATGACCGGGCATGTATCTGTTCCCGGAAAAAAGGAGATCGCCTTATGAAACTGTGGGCCGGACGTTTCCAAAAGGAAACCGATAACGTAGTAAATGATTTTAACTCCTCCATTCAGTTCGATGGACGCCTGTATCGTGAAGATATCACAGGTTCCATTGCGCATGCCACAATGTTGGGCAGACAGGGCATTATTGAGGAGCATGAAGCGGAAAAAATCGTTGCAGGATTGAAAGAGATCCTGTATGACATTGAAAATAACGATCTCGACGTGTTCAATCCGGAATATGAAGACATTCATATGAACATCGAGGTCGCACTCACGCAGCGCATCGGCGACACCGGCAAGCGCCTGCATACGGCGCGTTCGAGAAACGATCAGGTTGCGCTTGATATGCGCTTGTATGTCAAGAAAGAAATCTGTGAGATCATGCAGTTGGCGATTGCGTTTGAACAGGTGCTCGTCGAAAAGGCAAAAGCAAATCTGGATACGGTCATGCCGGGCTATACCCACTTGCAGCGCGCACAGCCGACGACCTTTGGTCATTATATGATGGCGTATGCGCAGATGCTGCGCCGTGATATTTTGCGCCTGGAAGATTGCTTTGAGCGCATGGATGAACTGCCGCTCGGTTCCGGTGCACTGGCTTCCACCACGTATCCGATTGACCGTGAATTTGTCCGGGAACAGTTGGGATTTGCACGTGTGACAGAAAACTCTCTGGATGGTGTTTCCGACCGCGATTACTGCATTGAATTGATGAGCTGCTTGTCCATCATGATGATGCATATGTCAAGACTGTCTGAAGAAGTCATTTCATGGTGCTCTTGGGAATGGCGTTTTGCCGAGCTGGACGACGCATATTCTACCGGCTCGTCCATCATGCCGCAAAAGAAGAATCCGGACGTCTGCGAATTGATCCGTGGCAAGACCGGTCGTGTCTATGGTGATCTGATGACGCTGATGACGACCATGAAGGCGCTGCCGCTCGCGTACAACAAGGATATGCAGGAGGATAAGGAATGTGTATTCGACGCAATTGATACGGTGAAGCAGTGTCTGGAAGTCTTTGCGCCCATGTTCCGCACAATGACCCTGCGCAAGAAAAATATGCGCAAGGCGGCAAGCCAGGGCTTTATCAATGCCACGGACTGCGCCGATTATCTGGTCAAAAAAGGTGTCCCGTTCCGCGATGCCTATATGATCGTCGGACGGCTGGTCAACACCTGTATCCGTGCAGATGAGACATTGGAAACCATGACGCTCAAAGATTTTGCTTCGATTTCCAACAAGTTCGGTCCGGATATCTATGATGCGCTTGACCTGAAAACCTGTGTCGAGGGACGTTCTGTCATCGGCGGTCCCGCGCCGAAGGAAGTCACCCGTCAAATCGACAAGATTGAGAATTTCCTCGCAGATTCCGAGGAACAGTTGGCGGAGATGCGCACCCGTCTGCGCACATAATCGGGGGGCTGCAAGATGAAACCTGTCGTATATATTGACGGCAAAGAAGGAACAACAGGTCTGCAAATTTTTGAGCGGTTGGGTTCGCGTCAGGACATTGAATTGATCCTCATTGATGAGGAGAAGCGCAAGGATATACAGGAGCGCAAAAAATTTATCAATGCGGCGGATATTGTGTTTCTTTGCCTGCCGGATGCGGCGGCGCGTGAGGCGGTGGCGTTGTGCGACAATCCAAACACGCGCTTCATTGATGCATCAACGGCGCATCGCACCCATCCTGATTGGGATTACGGGTTCCCTGAGCTGTCACATGCGCACCGTGCAGCCATTGTAAACGCCAAACGTGTTGCAAATCCCGGCTGTCATGCATCTGGATTTATTTCCTCGGTGTATCCGCTGGTGAAGCTGGGCATCGTCCCCGCAGAGTATCCGTTGACCTGTTCATCATTGACCGGATATTCCGGAGGCGGAAAAAAACTGATTGCGGAATATGAAGACAGAAACCGTGATCCCCGGCATGAATCGCATCGCATCTATGGTCTGACGCTCAAGCACAAGCATCTGCCCGAGATGACGCATGTGTGCGGGCTGGCGGCAGCGCCGGTGTTTGTGCCGATCCTGGGTGACTTTTACAAAGGTATGGCGACGACCATTATGCTGCACAATCCATTGCTGCCCGGCGCGCCGACGGCACAGGACATTCATGCAAAGCTGGCGGAATACTATGAAGGTCAAAGGATGGTCCATGTCATGCCGTTTGGCGGGGAGGAACCGGTGATTTATGCCGACACCATGGCGGGACGCGACAGCCTGGAATTGATTGTGTGTGGTCATGAGCAACAGACCATGGTCACTGCTTTGTTCGACAACCTTGGCAAAGGCGCCTCCGGTGCGGCAGTTCAAAATATGAACCTCATGCTTGGGTTTGACGAAACCACCGGGCTGACAAAGTAAAAATCAGGCTTTTTTCGATTGCTTTGAAAGGAACGATATCATGAAAAAGATAGATGGCGGCATTTGCGCCGCAATGGGTTTCCAGGCGGCTGCATTGCATTGCGGCGTCAAGGCAGACAGCCCACAGGACAAACAGGATCTTGCGCTCATTGTCAGCGCGTGTCCTGCGGCAACCGCGGCGACATTTACCAATAACCGCGTCAAGGCGGCGCCGATTTATGTGTGCATGGAGCATTTGGAAAACGGCGTAGCACAGGTGATTGTAGCCAATTCCGGCAATGCAAACGCATGTGCGCCGCATGGCATGGAGAATGCGCGCCGCATGGCGGCTGCGGCTGCGGCTGCCACCGGCATTGCGGAAGAATTTGTATTGGTGGGTTCGACTGGCGTCATCGGTCAGCGCCTCAACATCGAAGCCATTGAAGGCAGCATGGATGCGCTTGCGGCGAAATTGTCGGACACTGCACAGGCTTCTGTCGAAGCAAACCGGGCGATCATGACCACCGATCTTGTCGAAAAGACGGCGGCTGTTGAGTTCGACTGCGGCGGTAAAACCTGCCATATAGGCGGCATTGCCAAGGGTTCCGGTATGATCCATCCGAATATGGGAACCATGCTGGCTTTCATCACGACGGACTGTGCCATTGACCCGTCGCTGCTGCGCACGGCGTTACAGCATGCGGTAGACCGCACGTTCAACCGCATTTCAGTGGATGGAGACACGTCCACCAATGATACCTGTGTCGTCATGGCGAACGGTATGGCAGGCAACAAGCTCATCGATTGGAAGAACGAAGCGTACCATACGTTTTATGCGGCGCTCGAAGAGGTTTGCCTGACGCTGGCGAAGAAGATGGCCGCTGACGGCGAAGGCGCAAGCAAGCTCATTTGCTGCACGGTCACAAACTCCCGTGCGGAGGAATATGCAGAGCGACTGGCAAAAGCCGTCATTGCCTCCAGCCTGGTCAAAGCTGCCATGTTTGGCGAAGACGCAAACTGGGGACGTGTGCTGTGTGCCATGGGGTATTCCAAAGCGCCGTTCCGTCCGGAATATGTCACCATTGGCTTTTCCAGTGCGGCAGGCGCCATCACGGTTTGTGAAAATGGCGAAGGTCTTGATTTCGATGAAACATTGGCAAAGAAAATTTTGTCGGAAAAAGAAATCTCTATTGATGTCGATATTCATGAGGGCGATGACCAGGCAACGGCATATGGCTGCGATTTGACATATGATTATGTCAAAATCAATGGCGATTATCGCACCTGAGTTCGGAGGAAGTTATGTCAGAAGAGAAGCAGAAGGATCGTGCGCAAGTGCTGATTGAAGCCCTGCCGCACATCCAAAAATACTATGGCAAGACGGTTGTCATTAAGTATGGCGGCAATGCCATGATCAATGGAACACTCAAGGATGCTGTCATTCACGACATCGTTCTGCTCAGCCTGGTTGGTGTGCGTGTGGTTGTGGTGCACGGCGGTGGTCCGGAAATCAGCGGTATGCTCAAGAAAATCGGCAAGAAGTCAGAATTTGTCAATGGGTTGCGTTATACCGACCGCGAGACCATGGATATCGTCCAGATGGTGCTGTGCGGAAAGGTGAATAAAGATCTGGTGTCACTGCTCGGCAATGCAGGCGGTACAGGTGTTGGATTGAGCGGCATGGATGGCGGATTGTTCCAGGCTGTGCGCAAGGTAGATGCAGACGGCACAGATTACGGTTATGTCGGTAACATTGTCAAGGTGAACCCGGAGCCGGTTATCGATATGCTTGAACACGGGTATATCCCTGTTGTGTCTACCGTTGCGCTCGGTGTGGATGATGACACCAATTATAATATCAATGCCGATTTGGCGGCAGCCAAGTTGGCCGTTGCATTACAGGCGGAAAAACTTATTTTATTGACAGATGTGCGCGGTTTGTTGATGGATCGCCACGATGAAAACACGTTGTTGCCTGAGGTCAAGGTTTCCGCAGTGCCGAAGCTGATCAAAGACGGCGTGATTGCAGGCGGTATGATTCCGAAAGTCGATTGTTGTGTTGAAGCAGTTCGTGAGGGTGTCAAACAGGCAAATATTCAGGATGGTCGTGTGGAACATTCCATCCTGATCGAATTGTTCAGCAATCAGGGCGTCGGCACAATGTTCTATTGATATCAAAATAAAGGGGAAAAATCCAATGACATATCACGAGATGAAAGAGCAGGAAAACCGGTATGTAATGAATACGTACGGTCGGTTTGACATTGCACTTGACCATGGCAGGGGCGCACAACTGTGGGATGTCGAAGGCAAGCGTTATATTGATTTGACCAGCGGCATCGGTGTGTGCTGTTTGGGCTATGACAATGATAAAATGATTGATGCGATGACCCAACAGGCACATAAGCTGATCCATGTGTCCAATTTGTTTACCACGGAACCGATGATTCAGGTTGCAAAAACATTGTGCACACAAACCGGTATGAGCAAAGTGTTCTTCTCCAACTCCGGCGCGGAGTCCAATGAAGGCATGATTAAATTGGCGCGCAAATATTCCTTCGACAAGTACGGCGAAGGTCGTGCGCAGATTGTCACGCTGTACAATTCATTCCATGGTCGCACCGTTACAACACTGAAAGCCACAGGTCAGGAAAAATTCCATCAGTATTTTTTCCCGTTTACGGAGGGCTTCGCCTATGCCAATGCCAATGACATCGCATCCGTAAAGGCAGCGGTCAATGAGCATACCTGTGCCATCATGATGGAGCTGATCCAGGGCGAAGGCGGCGTTTTGCCGCTTGATCCGGATTTTGTCCGGCAGGTGGAAGCGCTGTGCCGGGAAAAGGATCTGTTGTTGCTGATCGATGAAGTACAGACCGGCATCGGCCGCACGGGTTCCCTGTTCTGCTTCCAACAGTATGGGATCAAGCCGGATGCCGTTTCCATGGCAAAAGGTCTCGGCGGCGGCGTCCCGATTGGCGCGATTATGGCGGCAGATACCTGTGACACAGTCCTTGGTCCGGGCACACATGCCACAACCTTTGGCGGCACACCGTTGATCTGCGCCGCAGCCAATGCGGTGCTGGCTGAGGTTACAAACCCTGAATTCCTCGCTTCTGTCACACAGAAGGGTGAATATCTGAAGGAAAAAATTCTGGGCTTTGGTTCGGACAAGGTCAAGGGTGTGCGCGGCATGGGATTGATGATCGGAATTGCTGTCGATGCAAAGGAGCGTGCAGCACTGGTCAAAGAAATCATGGATGCAGGCGTATTGGTCTTGACCGCAGGAACCAATGTCATCCGTCTGTTGCCGCCGCTGTCCATTTCTTACGAGGAGATGGATGAGGCATTGGCTGTTATGCAGAAGGTTTTCTGCAAATAAACTATAAACATATAGGAGAGGGGCGCGGTTGCTTCTATGACGGGACGCTCCCTCTTTTGAGAGTTTCCCGCTTTTACAAACAGATTAGGAGTGAACGCAGATGAATCATCTTCTCAAGCTGCTCGACTGTTCAAAAGAGGATATTGTATCCATCCTTGATCTTGCCGATCAGCTAAAATATGAAAAAAAACATAACATCCCTCATCGCCATCTCGAAGGCAAAAGCCTCGGCATGATATTCCAGAAATCCTCAACACGGACACGGGTTTCCTTTGAAGCCGGTATGTATCAGTTGGGTGGACAGGCCATGTTCCTGTCCAACCGTGATTTGCAGATTGGACGCGGTGAGCCGGTACAGGATACGGCACGGGTGCTGTCGCGGTATCTGGATGGCATCATGATCCGCACGTTTGCACAGAAGGAAGCGGAAACGCTTGCAGAATACAGTTCCATCCCGGTCATCAACGGCATGACGGATTTTTCCCATCCGTGCCAGGTGCTGGCGGATCTGATGACAGTGCGTGAACATTTCGCACAGTTGGAAGGTTTGAAAATGGGCTTTGTCGGCGATGGGTTCAATATGGCCAATTCATTGATTGTCGGCTGTCTGAAAGCTGGTATGGAAGTTTGTGTTGCAACACCGGAGGGATATGAGCCGCATCCGGATGTATTGGCATTTGCTGAGGCAGAAAAAGCAAGGGGTGCAAAATTCCTGTTGACACACGATGTGCATCAGGCTGCTGAAAATGCGGATGTCCTGTTCACTGACGTCTGGGCGTCGATGGGTCAGGAAGGGCAGGCAGCGCAGCGCCGCATTGATTTTGCCGGCTTCCAGGTCAATCATGAACTGCTCTCCTGCTGCAAAGAAGGCGTTATGGTACAACATTGTATGCCGGCGCACCGCGGTGAAGAGATTACAGATGCTGTGCTGGAAGAACACGCGGATGAAATCTTTGAGGAATCGGAAAACCGTCTGCATGCACAGAAAGCCGTCATGGTCACATTGATGGGAGATACATCAAAATAAATCAATCCAAGTTCATCTTCATGATTCCCGGGACAGCATGTCATCTGTTTCGGGAATTTTTTGGACAAAATTTTCCAAATCAGCCATATCTATGGACGCATATTTGTTTATATGTTATAATAATAACATCTTATTTATGAAAAGAGGGATTTCATGAAGAAAAAACTTATAGTCTTTCTGCTGACTGTGGCAATGGTGTGTCCGATGATGCCGATGGCGTTTGCCACCAGTGGACCGGATGACACCGCAACCGTGGGGGGCGCGAATATCCAGACACTGTTGGACGACATTTCTGCAAAGGGGTATACGATTACCACACGGGATCAGCTCCCGGAAGATGCGGAAATCGTTGAAACGGAGATGTCCGTGAACAGGATGTCCGAACCGATCCAGGAAGTTGAACCAACCGAACGGAAAAAGACGTATTCCGACGATGCAGAAGAGCAATCACGACGCACAGAAAAATCCGAGTATACGACAAATAATTTTTCGTCGTATGGCACGCAACTGTCTCAACTCATCCTTGTGGCCGGCGACGTCAATTATGACATTGGCACAGGGTTGAAACGGATGTACGACGCATACAGGGCAGATGTGTACCAAGGGGCAAACAGCCAGTGCCTGAAAGATAACAGCGTCGACAATATGAAGCAATTTGCAGTCACGCTCAATCTGAACGGCATCGACTCTTCCAATTATAGCGACCTGATCTTTGAGCTGGCGTGGATCACCTATCTGTGCCTGGATTATGATACGCCGGAAATGTTCTATTCCAACGGGTACTGTTCGATGGGCGGCGGTTATACCAGCACATCGATCACATTGTTTTTCCGTCCGATGTATACGGCGGGCTTCGACAACCTGTCGCAGCGCCTTGCGCTCCATACACAGATGGAAAACAAGGTGGCGGAACTGGTCAATGCATCGGCAGCCTATCCGCGTGCATATGACAAGATGAAGTTCTTCCATGATTGGCTGTGCCAGAACAACAGCTATAACGATGCCGCGGTCTCCAGCGGAGACTATTCGACAAGCGTTTCCGGCGCGCCGTGGTCGTGTGTCGGCGCATTGCTCAGCAGCTCGAACAGCAGTGTAGAAGGACCGGTCTGTGAAGGGTATTCCCGTGCGTTCCAGCTGCTATGTCAGCGGGCAGGGATTACTGCAACCGTTGTAACCAGCGAAAGCGGCAACCACATGTGGAACAACCTCCGGTATGGCAAATACTGGACGGGCGTTGACGTCACATGGGATGACGGTTCCGGCGACACCCATAATTATGATTATTTCTTTAAACAGGTCAACAACATGAGCGGTCATGCCATGGATGACAGTAATTTTGTGCAATGGATGCCGTATCCGATTCTGTCAGAGATTTCGGACTGGAAAATCCTCCCGTTCTATGATGTTGCAGACGCAGGTTCTTCCAGCTCGGATTTCTGGGGTACACAGTACATCCAGTACGTTTATGAGCGCAATTATATGTCCGGTATGACGTGCGTGGAATTTGGCATCCAAACGTCGCTCACACGCGCACAGTTCGCACAGATCCTGTACAGCATTGCAGGAAAACCGAGTGTAACATATACCGACCGTTTCAGTGATGTACCTGCGGGACAATGGTACACCGACGCTGTACTGTGGGCAAACAGCCAGGGCATTGCCAACGGCGTTTCTGCGACCCGCTTCGGTGTGAATGATCCCATCACCCGTGAACAGCTCGCACTGATGCTGTACAAATATAAGGGTGCACCGGAGGTTTCCGGCAGTACGGTCGATTCGTTTGCCGACGCCGATACGATCTCGGATTGGGCGCTCACTGCAATGAATTGGGCGGTCCAGAATGGTGTCATGAAAGGTACCACTGCGAATGAACTGGTTCCGGCTGGCAAAGCCACCCGCACAGAGACTTCGGTTATGATCTCCAAGATCGCTTGAATCTCGCAGTACTGACAGAAGCTTAAAAAAATTCCCCCTGAAGCAGACCCGGCGATGAGCCAAATCTGCTTTGGGGGATTTTTTCTGGCTGGATCAAGCGGATATGGTGTCAGGCTTGCTGCATGAGCTGTTCCATTTCGTCGATCAGTTCATTGAACAGCTGAAGCGCTTCATGAATGGGCTGTGTGGTTGCCATATCTACGCCTGCACCGCGCAGCAATGGGATGGGATCATCCGAACAACCGCCTGACAGGAAATTGAGATATGCTTTCACCGCCGGTTCGCCTTCTTTGAGGATGCGGCGCGACAGTGCAATGGCCGCTGAATAACCGGTTGCATATTGATACACATAATAGTTGTAATAAAAATGTGGGATGCGTGCCCATTCTACATCGATTTCATTGTCAATCACAATCTCTTCGCCAAAATAGCGGCAATTTAATTCATGGTATAATTGGCTCAGTGAAACAGCTGTCAGGCTTTCACCGCGCTCATTCCGGCGGTTGATTTCCAACTCAAATTCTGCAAACATGGTCTGACGATATACTGTCGTGCGGAACTGTTCGAGGAAATAATTGATGAGATATGCGCGGCGGCGTGGATCTGTTGTTGTCTTGAGCAGATGCTGCATGAGCAGGGCTTCATTGCAGGTGGAAGCAACTTCCGCCACAAAAATGGAATAGTTGGAATAAATGACAGGCTGCGTGCGATTGGACAGGTACGAATGAATCGCATGACCCATCTCATGTGCAAGGGTAAACATGCTGTCCAGTGTACCCGAATAATTGAGCAACACATACGGATGCACACGCAGCCCGGCGGAATACGCGCCAGAGCATTTGCCGACGTTTTCATATACATCAATCCAACCGTTGGCATAGCCTTCTTTGAGAATGGCGCGGTAAGACTCCCCCATGGGGGCAAGCGCGTCATATACCGTCTGCTGTGCTTCTTCATAGGGGATGCTTACATCGACGTCCGCAACAATCGGCGTATACAGGTCATACATATGCAGTTCATTGACGTCGAGCAATTTTTTGCGCAGTGCAATATATCGGTACATGGGCTGCATATTTTGATGCACGGCATCAATGAGATTGTGATACACTTCTACAGGGACATGATTGCCATCCAGCGACGCGTGCAGCGTCGAATCATAATGACGGGCATCTGCATGAAATTTTAACTGTTTTACCTGTGCGGTCAAAATGGCAGCCGCTGTATTCCGGAAGGAATGGTATACGCCATAGAGCGATTCAAATGCAGATTTGCGCAAAACGCGGTCCTGACTGTGCATCAGCGGGATATAGGTGCCATGCGTGACTGGATGCAATTTGCCTTCTCGATCCGCTGCGGATGGGAATTTTAAATCCGCATCGCTGAACATCGAATAAATGGTATCGGGCGACTGGCTGATTTCACCTGCTGCGGCGAGTAATTTTTCCTCAGCATCGGACAGGATATGCGCACGTTTGGCACGTATGCGGGTGAGATACAATCGATACGTTTCCAGTTCAGGCACATCGTGATAAAATTGTTCCAATGTTTCATCCGGAATGGCAAGCAATTCCGGGGTCTCAAAGGAACTGGCGGCGTCCACAGCAACCATGACATTCATTGCCTGTGACGCCATGCCCTGATAGGTGGGATTGGTGGTATCTTCATCACTTTTGCGCTGGGCATAGCCATACAAGGCGTCAAACAGTATATTTATGTCATCACCAAGTTTGAGAAACTCATATAATGTCTGTGCACGTTCGCCCAGCTTGCCCTTGTAGGCGGTGAGCTGCTGGGGAAACATGCGTGCTTTTTCCAGATCGGCAGTCCACTGTGCATCGGTGGCATACACGTCGTGAATGGACCAGGTGTATTTCGGATCCGCTTCACTGCGGACAGGGATTTTCTTTTCCATTTGTATCCTCCTGTGTATCAATTCAGTCTGCCCTTAGTATACCACGGGAACGTACAGGAAAAAAGCAACATGCTGTAAAAAATCTTGCCGTTTCAAACACTGCGGGATTGTCTTTTTGTGCCCCTCACAACGGAAACACGCCCATCGCATCATACAAAGAATTAACATGAGCTTTACTAAAACATGGTAGAGAGCAGACAAACGGCGCGATAAACTAACAGTATATAAGCGTATGAATCAAAATAAAACCGTGGGAGGAATGGACTTGAAAAAAACGAGAATATTGATTGCGGCGGCAACGGTTTGCATCATGCTTGGACTTGCGGCATGCAGCAGCAATACGGCACAGAACAGCGAATCGGTAGAAGGTTTGGATCAATTGGGAGAATTTCAGGTGATTGCGAGAGAGGATGGTTCCGGTACGCGGGCTGCATTTGCCCAGCTTGTGGATTTTGAAAACACCACCTCAGATGCCAACCAATCCGATCAGACGCGAACAGATGCACAGATTGTCAATACATCAGAACAAGTCATCCAAGCTGTCGAAGAAGATGAGGCGGCAATTGGATATGTATCTCGCGGTGCAATCGCGACACAATCCCATACAAAAACACTGACCGTTGATGGGGCTTCTGTGGATGAGAAAAATTATCCGCTCAGCCGTTCGTTTTATTTGGCGTATTGCGGCGAACTCAATGAACTGGAGGACGATTTTCTCTCCTATATCCGCAGTGCAGGACAGGAAATTGTAGGAAAATCGTATATACAAATTGCCGAGACCACTCGTTTCCTGTCCAATCAGGCGGAAGGCAGCATTTCCATTATCGGTTCCACTTCCGTTGCGCCATTGATGCGTGAGTTGGCAGAAGCTTATGAACAGATTAACACGCATGCAGACATCACCATTACAGAAACAGATTCGACAGATGGTCTGTCGCAGGCGATGTCGGGACAATATGATTTGGGTATGTCTTCGCGTGACCTGAAAGATTATGAACAGGAATTGTTGGACTATCAGGAGATTGCCCAGGATCAAATTGTTGTCATCGTCAATGCGGACAATCCCTTGCAGAATATTTCCGTCGATGCGCTCAAGCAGATTTATACAGGTGAAATGAATGTTTGGGAAGATTTGAACCCGTAAATGTAGCGCTCTATGATGGAGGAACCCATATGAACGCCAATGTTTGTCGATGGATTATGGATGCAATCATTATGCTTGGCTTAATTGTTGCTGGGATATCCGGTGCGTACTTTGGCTTGGAACCGGTTTCACCGCTTTTTATCCTTGGCATAGTGGTATCACTGGGTGGACTTATTTTTGGGCTGCTCACCATTCGCTGTCCATTTTGCAAACATTTGCTCGATCTGCGAGGGTTTCAAATGGTATATTGCCCATATTGTGGACAAAAATTGGAGTGAAACAAGCAGAGTCCGGACAAGATTTGTCCGGACTCTCAGCTTGTAAACAAGCGTTGTATTATGCCTTCTCCCTGGGCAGAATCAGGTTCAACAGAATTGCCATGAGTGTCGCAATGACTACCGGGGACTGGCCAAAAATCACGGTAACCGCTTCCGGGAACTGGCTCAATGCAGAGCTTGCCTGGGAGATACCGACACCCAACGCTGCAGACAGCCCGACAATGGTCGTATTTCGACTGTTCAGATCCTGCGAAGCAATGAGCTTCATGCCAGTCATGGCGATGGTAGAAAATACAGTAACCGTAGCGCCACCCAATACACACTGCGGAATGGTGGTCAGCAGCGCTGCAAACTTGGGTGAAAATCCCGCCAACAGCAGGAATCCGGCGGTAAAGGTAAAAACGGTCCGATTGATTACTTTGTTGGTTGTGACAATACCCACGTTTTGGGAGTATGTCGCAGTGGGCAGACCGCCAAAGAGCGCCGCCACCATATTGCTCACGCCATAGGCGATAATACCTCCCTGCAACTCATAGTCTGTGGGATTCCGATTCATACCGCCTACTGTGGTGGCAGTAAAATCGCCGATGGCCTGAATGGAATTGATTGCAAACAACAATCCCAGGGCGATACAACCGGAGATATCGAATGAAATACCAAACGGCATAAATTGCGGCAATGAAAACCAGGCGACATCCCCAATATCGGAAAAGCTGACCATGCCCAATGCCATCGCCACTATGTAACCCAAGAGCATACCCAAAAGAATGGAAGCCAGTTTGCAGATGCCGCGCCCCTTGTGATTGAGTAGCATTACCGCTGCCAGCGTCAACACGGATACCAACCAATTTTGCCAAGAACCATAGACCAACGCCTCATTGAGCCCTTGAGCTGTCACTGATTCAAGGGTATTGGAAGAGCCGCCTGCCATGTAATTGATGGCTGTCGGATACAAAGAAAGACCGATGGTAAAAACAACGGTACCGGTGATGACCGGCGGGAACAACAAGCGGATTTTGCGGACAAAAATACCGACAATCACAGCGATCACGCCGCCCACCAACATCGCTCCAGCAATGGATGAAATACCGACGCCGGACGTTGCCATAGCCTGCATACTGGGCACATAGGCAAAGCTGACACCAAAAAGCACAGGCAACCCGGAACCGAATCGTCTGCCAATGGGAAATAACTGCATCACGGTACAGACAGCGGACAACGCCAGCGAGGACTGGATCAGCAGCACCTGTTCCCCCTGGCTGAGACCTGCGGCAGAAGCGATAATAATCGATGGGGTAATGCAGCCCACAATCATTACAACCAAATGCTGTAAAGCCAGTGAAATCGTGGTAGCAAGCGGCGGTCTGCCATAGAAATTGAACAACAATTCCCGGCGAGAGTCAAGCGTTTGCATAGGTTATACTCCTTTCAGAATATCTACATGTGTCATGATAAACAAAGGCATCCAATGGTGTATCATACATTTGATAACGCCGTTTACTTCCCGCACCATCTGGTGGGATAAATGGAAAAATGTGGTCCGGTGTATGTTCCATAACAAAACAAATATGCTCGACCTGATTCAGGGCAATTGTTTACCATCCTGTTTGCAGAAACATTTGCGCACGTCTGTTCCCTCTATCAACTCTGCAGCAATCGCTGACATGCATGTAGATACCTATATTATATTGCAGATATTTTATTGTATCATATCCCGGTGCAACAATCAATATTTCAACAACGAACTGAGGTCTCTATCTTGTTCCAGTTCGTCAGGAACCCTCTTGTACTCGGACAACTTCCTTTCTATCTGTCACCCATCATTGCAACACGGCAAGTTTCCGTGAAAAAATCTTCTCACAATGCTTGCAATATCTGGCACAGCATGATATAGTATAGAAAACAACTAACCAAAAGTTGACAGAAAATTAACCAAAATATGACTGTGTTAGGAGGAGCAGAATGAGTAAGGTAAAGGTTGGCGTAGCTGGCTATGGTGTCATCGGTCTGCGCTTGGCGACGGGTGTTGCATTACAGGAGGACATGGAACTGGTCGGTGTTTCGGACGTCGCCCCCACCCTGGCAGTGCGCGGGTTGGTAGAGTCCGGTATGCCATATGATTTTTACAACGCCCTTCCCGAGAATGCGGACAAGCTTGCGGCGGCAGGCGTGCCGGTTTCAGGTACGCTCGAGGATCTGGTTGAGCAGTGCGATATCATGCTGGATGCGACCTCAGCAGGCATTGGCGCAAAGAACAAGGAACTCTACGCGCGCATGGGTAAGAAGGCAATCTTCCAGGGCGGCGAGAAGAACAACGTTGCAGATGTATTTTTCCATGGGTATGCCAACTATGAGAAGGGTCTCGGTCAACAGTTCCTCAAGCTGACGAGCTGCAACACGACCGGTTTGATTCGCGCGGTGGATATGATCGACCGCGAAGCAGGTGTAGAGCGGGCTGCCATCACCATCATCCGCCGTGTCGCTGACCCGGGTGATTACCACCGCGGTCTGACCAACGCGCTACAGATGGAATACGCACCCAGCCATCAGGCGCTTGACCTGATGAATATCATGCCGCATGTAGATGCGACTGGTATCCTCGTGCACGCTCCGGTCACTCACGGTCACATCATAACTGTCGTTGTTACACCCAAGAAAAAAATCAATAAGGACGATCTGCTTCAAATGGCAGCGCAGCATCCCCGTATCCGCACGGTCAAGATCGCGGATGGCTTCCTCGGCAACGCTTCGCTGTTCCGCTATGCGCGCGATATGGGCAAGTTCCGGGGCGACAACTATGAGATCGCACTGTGGGATGAGTCCATCGTCATGAGCGGCGATCAAATCATGTTTGCCATCAATATCCCGCAGGAATCTGTCGTCATCCCGGAAAACATGGATGCAATCCGCGCAGCCATGCAGATGCAGATGACCCGTGAAACCGGTACTGCTGAAACAAACAAATACCTCGGCATGAAGGCACGTGGCTGAAATGAAAAAATTCGGTATCTATACACTTGATTCGCTTGATGTGGCGGGTAAAACCGTATTGCTGCGCGTGGATATCAACGAGCCGATCGACCACGCAAACGACCGCGTCACCGATGACACCCGTATCCGTGGCTGCGTGCCCACCATAAAGGAACTGCGCGACCGTGGCGCCAAGTTGGTTGTGATGGCGCATCAGGGCAGCGACATCGAATACAAAAATTACTATACCTTGCGCCCGCACGTTGCGGAGCTCGATCGCCTGCTCGGAAGCCCAGTCAAATTCATTGCCGATGTATGCGGTCCCGCCGCGCAGGACGCAATCCGCGCTCTGCAGCCCGGAGAGGTTTTGCTGCTCGACAACGTGCGCTTTATGGCTGAAGAACAGACCCTGTTCGAGCGAAATCTCAAGCTGACGCACGAGCAGCAGGCCAACACGCTCGTCGTGCGCACGCTCGCGCCGCTCGGGGATTGCTATGTGTGCGATGCATTTGCCGCTGCCCATCGTGACCAGCCCACGCTGTGCGGCTTTGAACAGTGTCTGCCTTCGGCGATGGGACGGCTATTTGAAAAGGAATACAGCGTCATTTCCTCACTGATGGAAGCTCCTGAGCGACCATGCGTGTTTGTGCTCGGCGGCGCCAAGATCGCGGATGCGTTTATGATGATGCAGACCGTGCTTGAACGCGGAATCGCAGACAAGGTGCTCACCGGCGGGCTGGTCGCCAATATTCTGCTCGCTGCGGGCGGCACAAAGATCGGCGAAGCTTCGATGGGCTTCATCAAAAAGCAGGGCTATGAGGGCTTCATCGAAAGCGCAAAGCCTCTGCTGGAACAATATCCGGACAAGATTGTTCTTCCGTCCGATCTGGCGTATACGGAAAACGGCAAGCGCGGCGAAGTTGACGTCAACAGCCTGCCGGATGCCAACATGTTGGTCGATATCGGTCACGCTACAGCCCAGACCTATCGCGCAGCGATTCTGGATGCAAAGACTGTATTCGTCAACGGTCCAATGGGCATTTTTGAAAAGGAAGAAACCGAATACGGCACAAAAGCTGTCTGGCAGGCGCTCGCGGATACCACAGGCTACACAGTGGTTGGCGGCGGTGACAGCGTGACTGCTACGAACAAATATGGTCTGGGTTCGCAGATGGGCTATATCTGTACAGGCGGCGGCGCCCTCATCCGCTTTTTGAGCGGCGAGGAACTGCCTGTCGTGCGTGCACTTCGCCACGCGGCGGAGAGCTTCCCACTCGATTGACAACAGAAAGAAGGAAAATGACATGGAAACCTATCAAATTGCAGTCATTGCGGGCGACGGTGTCGGTCCAGAGGTCATCAGCGAGGGCATGAAGGTGCTCAATAAGGTGGCAGAGCTGGACGGTACATTCCGTTTTGAATTCACCGAATTTCCGTGGGGCTGTGAATACTATCTGAAAACCGGAAAGATGATGGATGACGATGGCATCGAAACCCTTAAAAAGTTCGATGCAATTTATCTGGGGGCAGTCGGTATGCCCGGCGTGCCTGATCACATCTCCCTGTGGGATCTGCTGCTGCGCATCCGCCACGATTTCGATCAATATGTCAACATCCGCCCCGTGCAGTTGCTCAACGGTGCGCCCTGCCCGCTGGCGAATTGCAAAAAAGGCGATATTGACATGATCGTCATCCGCGAAAACAGCGAGGGGGAATATGCGGGCGCAGGCGACTGGCTGTATAAGGATCAACCGAACGAGGTCGTGTTGCAGACCGGCGTATTCTCCCGCCATGGTACGGAGCGCATCATCCGCTATGCCTATGAACTGGCGCGCAAGGAGAAAAAAAGCCTGACCAGCATCAGCAAAGGCAATGCACTCAACTATTCCATGGTGTTCTGGGATCAGATATTTGAAGAAGTCGGTCGCGAATATCCGGACGTTGAAACCCATTCGTTGTTGGTAGATGCAGCGAGCATGTTCTTTGTGAAAAATCCGCAGCGCTTCCAGATCGTTGTCACTTCCAACCTGTTTGGCGACATCATTACCGATTTGGGTGCGGCGATCTCCGGTGGCATGGGTCTGGCCGCAGGCGCAAACCTGAATCCTGAGCGCAAATTCCCCTCCATGTTCGAACCAATCCACGGCTCTGCGCCGGATATCGCAGGACAGAAAAAATCCAACCCGCTCGCAGCTATCTGGTCTGCCAGCCAGATGCTCGATTTCTTCGGTCACGAGGATTGGGGCAAAAAGCTGATCGATGTGATCGAGCGCGTCATGGTGGAAAAAAAGGCGCTGACCCCGGATATGGGCGGCAGCGCGACCACCGATCAGGTGGGCGACGAGGTTGTACGCGTGCTCTGTGAGATGCAGTAAACGCGAAGATCCTCCTCCCTATCCTGTAAGAAAATAAACAAAAAAGAACCGGACGATTCAGAATTCAACAAGTTTGAATCGCACCGGTTCTTTTTCCATGCATCCAGTCATTTGCGAGAAACGTGCCATAAAAGAAAAACTCCCACACAAAAAGGGGAGTTTTTCAGTGCCCTCAAATCCCAAGGGTTTCGAGCGTTGTGGACTGGTGTCCCTGGGCAGATTCGAACTGCCGGCCTTTCGCTTAGGAGGCGAATGCTCTATCCAACTGAGCTACAGAGACAGATCTTTTTGTGTTTTTTATATCACAGTCAGCAAATATAGTATACCCGATTACAGATCGAATTGCAAGCACAGATATATCTTGTACATATGTTCCTGTATATAAGACTATACTGAATATTGGACAACGTATCGTCACATATTTCTATCTGCCTGAATACAGCGTTTATTTCGTTACATTTCTGTTACAAATATAGCATTGCAATGTGTGAACAAAAGCATTATTATAAAGAAAGGTCAAATTTTGCTATGAAGGAGGCATCGACATGCTGAGCGGACGCAAGCAAAGCCTGATGCTGGTCATCAACCCAACTGCCGGTAAAAACCGCGCACGGGATAATGTTTTTATGTTGATCGACTATTTTTTTACCCATAATTATCATGTCACAGTATTTCCCACACAGACCAAGGGGGATGCCTGTCGATATGTCGCGGAGTTTGCGCCGCAATATGACGCATTGGTATGTGTCGGGGGCGACGGCACATTGAATGAAGCTGTTACCGGACTGATGTTCTGTGATCCAGAAGACCGTCCGCGTCTGGGCTACATTCCCGCTGGAACCACCAATGACTTTGCCGCCACACTTGGCATCAGCAGTGAAATGCAACTGTCTGCTGAACAATTCTGCAATGGCGATGCATTTGAGTGTGACATCGGTCGATTCAACGGCAAATACTTCACCTATGTTGCAGCATTTGGCATCTTTACGAAAGTATCCTATGGAACGCCGCAACAGCTCAAAAATGCGCTCGGTCATGCTGCATATATCCTGGAAGGTGTTAAATCACTCACTTCCATCCAAAGCTACCACTTAAAAATCACCTGTGATGGAGAAGAAGAGGTGGAAGGTGATTATATCTATGGACAAATTTCCAATTCCACTTCCATTGCAGGCATTATGGATATCAGCCGTACCGGCGTCCGTCTGGATGACGGTTTATTTGAAGTGCTTCTCGTCCGTATGCCTTCCAACATCATCGAATTGAATGGCATCATTTCCAGCCTGATGTTTCAGAAGATCGATGATTCTCCGTACATCTATTTCCGCCGCACCCAATCGGTGACAGTGATTTCAGCAACGCCACTGCCGTGGACACTGGACGGTGAATCCGGCGGCAGCTTCTGTTATTCTCAGGCAAATATCGTGCCGAGAGCGATCACATTCAATCTGGCATCTTTGCCGAATGAGAAGAATCATTCCAAGGCATTGCCTGAAAGTCAACCGGACATACAATCACCGTGTGAAGCGCCGACCCAAACAAACCCGAATGAATGACCCGTATCACGGACCCACTACACAAAAAAATGACGTTCTCCCGGTATTGCACCGCCTGAGAACGTCATTTTCTATTTTTTCCGATCTACTGATACAGGTGTTTATTTTTCCGACTTGGTATCATCAGAATCATCCGGTGTTTTAGCAGCATTTGTGCCAAACACTTGCGTCACCGCGTCATCCAACAGCTTCTGTGTCTTTTCCTCATCATCTGCATTGGCAGTTTTCTTTTCAAAGACCTGTGTCGCATCAGTATCTGTCGGCGGCACAGCTTTTTTATCATCCGCTGCCGTATTCGCTGCCCCACGCTCCAAATGGAACAGTTGTTCACCGCTCTGATGATCCGGCACTTCTTCGCCGTTGAACAATTTCTCAAATGCCTCGCCATCCATGGTCTCATTTCGGATGAGATATTCCGCAATATTCGTCAATACGCTCCTATGGCTTTCCAGCATTTGCTCACATTGCTCATATGCCTCGGTGATAATGCGGCGGATCTCTGTATCAATTTCAGAAGCGATTTCCTCTGAGTAGTTTTTAGAAGTGGCAAAATCCCGACCGAGAAATACTTCTTCCTGCCCTGCGCCATAATTGATCGGACCGATTCGGTCACTCATGCCGTACTTGGTGACCATGCCGCGCGCCAATTGAGTGGCGCGCTCAATATCATTGGATGCACCCGTAGAAATGTCATCCATGGTCAATTTTTCCGCGACACGACCGCCGAGCAACGTCACAATCTGTTCCTGCATCTCATTTTTGGAAGCATAGAACTTATCCTCCTGCGGCAAGCTCATGGTAAAGCCGCCCGCGCGTCCACGCGGCACAATGGAAATCTGATGCACAGGATCCTGTGTCGGCAACAAACGCGTGACAACTGCATGCCCCGCTTCGTGATAGGCTGTCAGACGTTTTTCCTTATCGGTCATCACACGGCTCTTCTTTTCCGTACCCATGATGACTTTGAGGAAAGAATCCTCGATATCTTCCATGCCGATGAGACGCTTATTGCGACGCGCCGCCAACAACGCAGCTTCATTGAGCAGGTTTTCCAAATCAGCGCCTGTAAACCCTGCGGTAGACTTTGCAATGGAATCAAAGCGCACATCCGGATCAAACTGTTTGCCGCGCGCGTGTACCTTGAGGATGTCCTCACGACCTTTTCTATCCGGTGCACCGACATAAACCTGACGGTCAAAACGTCCCGGACGCAGCAACGCCGGATCAAGGATATCCTGTCGGTTGGTAGCAGCGATGACAATGACGCCTTCATTTGCACCGAAGCCATCCATTTCCACAAGCAACTGATTGAGCGTCTGTTCCCGTTCATCATGCCCGCCGCCGAGACCTGCGCCTCTGTGACGACCAACGGCATCGATCTCGTCAATAAAGACAATTGCCGGGGAATTTTTCTTCGCCTGTTCAAACAGGTCACGGACACGCGATGCTCCGACGCCGACATACAATTCAACAAAATCCGAGCCGGAAATCGACAGGAATGGTACACCTGCTTCGCCCGCAACTGCACGTGCGAGCAACGTCTTACCTGTGCCCGGAGGACCGACTAGCAATACGCCCTTGGGGATGCGTGCACCAATGGTCGTAAATTTTTGCGGATTCTTGAGGAATTCTACGATTTCTTCCAGCTCCGCCTTTTCTTCATCCGCGCCTGCCACATCGTGAAATGTCACATGCCGTTTGTCATCGGTAGCCAATTTTGCGCGCGCCTTGCCAAACTGCATGGCGCCACGTCCGCCGCCGTCCTGTTTGCTGAACATAAAGTACCAGAACAGCCCGAAGATTGCAAACAGGATGATATATGGTACAATACTTGCCCACCATGGGATCTCCTGTGTTTTCCAATCATAATCGGTAAGGATACCGTCTGCTTTCTGCTGACGGATGGTATCGCCCATGTCACTGAAAAACAGTTCGACACTTGGCAGGCGATATTCCAGTACGGTTTCATCCTTGAGCGTAGCCGTGAGTGTATTGCCATCAATGACAAAGCTCGTGACCTGTTCCTCTTCAAACGATTCAATCACCTGTGCATATGTCACTGTGGGGGCTGTATCCTGCTGTAAAAGCACAGAAACTGTAATGACGAGAAGGACAAGGATAACGGCATAAAATCCCAGACCCTTCATTTTGTTGGTATTTTGATTCAAAAGTATATGTCACTCCTCTCCGTTTCCGGAAGTGTTATTCTCCATATACCGACGGTTTCAACACGCCGACATATGGCAGATTGCGGTAACGCTGGTCATAATCCAGACCATAGCCCACAATAAAGGAATCCGGAACGCGGAAGCCGCTGTATGCAACTTCGACCGGTACAACCCGGCGCTCCGGCTTATCTAAAAACGTGCACAGCGCAAGCGAAGCTGCACCGCGCGCCTTTAGTGTCTTCATCAGATAGTTGAGTGTACGTCCGCTGTCGAGAATATCCTCAACAATAATCACATGACGATTCTCAATGCTGTTGTCAAAGTCTTTCACGATCTTCACTTCACCGGAGGAGCTTGTACCGGAGCCATAGCTGGAAACTGACATAAAGTCAACGGTACATGGAATGGTGATGGCGCGCACCAGATCCGCCATAAACATAAACGAACCCTTGAGCACGCTGATAATGATGGGATCTTTTCCCTCATAATCCTCCGAAATTTTTTTACCGATCTCTGCGACCTTGGCTGCAATTTCTTCCTCGGACAGAAGTATTTTCTCGATATCCTGATTCATACATAACTCCTCTCTTTTCTCAGCCATCGGCATCATGCACGGCGGCAAACACCCCAGTTGTACCGCAATATCTGCTGTCAACACCGATGCCGGCTGCTGCCACGATATCCTCCCCGCAGCAGAGTACCGGCAGCTCATCGCGCTCTTCCGGCAAAATCCCACGTTCGGCATATAACCGCTTGAGTGACCGGGCGCCCCGTGCACCTGGCAGGGTCATCCGATCCCCTGATCTCCACCGCCGCACATATAAGCAGACTGTATTGATTGTATCATATGCGATTGGATAAAACTTGAACGAACTGTGAATATCGTGTATTTTTCTCGTGACATACACGATATATGCACCAAACCGTACCGGTTGTTCGGGTATCAGTTTGATCCATTCAGGCTCCGACGGCATGGGTTCAATGCGAATTTCATCCCCGCGCCGCAATGCGCGCCGCCATCCCGGCAAGTTTACCGACCCCGTCTTTTTGCGCGTGAGCGCCAGCACAGCGGCAATGTGCCGCTGTCCGACTTCGCCCATCGGCGTACCTGCCCGCGTGAGCATATCGCGCACGGCGCGCGAGGCCAGCGCCTCCGGCATATCCCGCAGACGTGCGGCAGAGATGGCTGTACCGCCGACTTGCGCCAACGCATCAAGACAATCGTTGTCCCGCCGCAACAGCGCTGCGGTCTGTACCGCATGACGCACTGCCGCCGGTTCAATTTCCCGCAGGGCGGGAATGACATGATGACGGATGCGGTTGCGCGTACAATTGTCGTCCAGATTGGTCGCATCCGTACACCAATCCTGTCCTCGCCGGAGCAGATACCGTTCCACCTGCTGCCGCTCAACCGCAATCAACGGACGGATAATCGCGCCGCGCACCGGAGGAATTCCCGCCAGTCCGGCACTGCCCGTGCCGCGGATGAGGTGGAACAACATGGTTTCCAGATTGTCATCCGCCGTATGCGCCGTCGCAATGCGCTGTGCGCCGAAACGCTGTGCACAGCGCGCAAAAAACGCATACCGCAAGGTACGGGCGGCTGTCTCGACGGATTGTTTTTGCTCCACAGCAGCTGCGTTGGCGTCACAGTGCTCTGCATAAAACGGAATCCCATGCTTTGCGCACAGTGCGCGGCAAAACGCTTCGTCCGCATCCGCCTGTGCCCCGCGCAGTCCATGATTTAAATGACAGGCGCACACATCATATCCCAGTTCGTGTAAACACAACAACAGGCTGACCGAATCCGCGCCGCCGGACAGCGCACACAGCACACGTGCGCCGTCCGGAATCATGGCGTACTGTTCAATTGTATGGCGTACCAGTTGCTTCATTCGTGCATCCGATCCTGATTATAAAAGGTTGTATACTGACCGAGCCACTGGAGCATGACCGAACCGGTCGCACCGTGACGGTTTTTGGCAATGATAATTTCCGCATTATTTTTCTCATCGCTGTCACTGTCATAATACTCATCGCGGTAGATAAACAGGACAATATCCGCATCCTGTTCAATCGCGCCGGATTCACGCAGGTCCGACAGCATGGGTTTTTTGTCCTCACGCTTTTCGACCGCACGTGACAACTGCGACAGACAGATCACCGGCACATTCAATTCCTTTGCCATGATTTTCATGGCGCGGGAAATTTCACTGATCTCATTGACACGGCTCTCCGTGCGTTTGCCCGACTGCATGAGCTGTAAATAGTCGATGACAATCAAACCCAGGTTATCCCCCAGACGGCGGCATTTCGCCTTGATCTCTGCCACCGTGATGGCAGGATTGTCATCCACATAGAGATGGGTTTTCGCCAATGTATTGGATGCACGTGCGATTTTTGCCCAATCATCGGGGTCAAGCTCACCGGTTTTGAGTTTTTGTGAATTGATGACCGCCTCCTGTGCCAACAGACGCGATGCAAGTTGATCCTTACTCATCTCAAGCTGAAACAGCACGACGTCCTTTTTGGTATGCTTGGCGGCATACAATGCGACATTGAGCGCAAACGCCGTTTTGCCCATGCCCGGGCGGGCTGCAATGAGAATGAGATCGGATTTGTTGAGCCCGGTGAGCCTGCGATCCAACTCATGAAACCCGGTTGGCAGACCCGGCAACCCGTTCTCGCTTTGCGCCAGCTCATCCAAACGGTTGTAAACGTCCAGGATTACGCTCTTGATCGGCGTCAGACCCTGTACCTCGCGCCCATGGCGCACGGCATAAATTTTCTGTTCCGCCGACTCCGCGATATCACTCGCCTCACCTGCGCCCTCGTATGCCATCGCCTGGATGTCCGCCCCTGCCGACGCGATGTCCCGCAGCATGCTTTTGTCACGGATGATGCGTGCATATTCACGCACACCTGCTGCCGTTGGGGTCACATCCATCAATTGAGACAGATATGCGCGACCGCCTGCATCATCATATGTGCCGTTGATCTTCAGCTCATTGAGCACGGTCACAGCATCGATACGCACGGAACCGGTAAACATTTCAAAGATGGTCTCAAAAATGCGACGATTTTCCTCCGCATAAAAGTCTGCTGGGCGCAGAAGTTCAATGACTTCAGGGATACAGGATGGGTCGATCAGCATGGAGCCGATAACCGCCTGTTCCGCTTCCAACGCCTGAGGCATCTGCCGCGCCAACAGTTCGTCCATTGCCATGCCTGTCCCTTCCCTTCCTGACGGTGCGAGATTACTCCGCCTCTGTGACCTGAACCTTCAGCTTGCCGACGACTTCCGGATACAGCTTGACTTTCAGTTCAAACATACCAAATGTCTTAATGGGTTCATCCAAAACAATTTTCTGTTTATTGATCTCAACGCCATGTTCCTTTTTGAGCTGCGATGCAATTTCCTTGCTCGTCACAGAGCCAAAAATACGTCCGCTGGTACCGCCCTTGGCAGTCATATGCACGACAATGGATTCAAATTTCTTTGCATATTCTTCCGCCTCAGCGCGTTCCACCGCTTCACGGTGCGCACGCGCCTGCTCCGCCTGTTTCATTTGATTCATGTTGTCCGCGGTTGCGGCAACCGCCAAGCCCTTAGGAAGCAGATAATTTCTGCCATACCCTTCGGATACCTCGACAAGCTGACCTTTTTTGCCCTTACCTTTGACATCCTGCTGTAAAATTACCTTCATCATCAATCCCTCCTGGGTGGTTCAAATCGATTGTATTTCCTCATCGTCCTGTGCACTCCGGCATTCCAGATAGGTCTCGACCGCACGATAAATGCGTTCAGTCGCCGTGCGGCTGTCAATTCCCTTCATCTGTGCGCCCGCAGCCGTCAGGCTGCCGCCGCCGCCCAGCATCTCCGTAATGACTTGTACGTTGACGCTGCCCATCGAACGTGCAGAAACGACAATATCGTCCCCAAGAGGGAATGCGACAATGCTCGCACGCACACCGATGATATTCAAAAGCTCGTCCGCAGCCTGTGCCGCGATCGGGCGTGAGGTCTCAAAATCTGCGACAGCAATGACAATGCCGCCCGCAGTAGAACGCGCACATGAAATGACACGTTCGCGCTGCATATATTCGTCGAAAGAATTTTGGAACATGCGTTTGACCGACGTCATATCCGCGCCGGCACGGCGCAAATAGGCGGCCGCTTCAAACGTGCGGACACCGGCTTTAATCGAAAAGCCTTTGGTATCCAGATGGATGCCCGCCAAAAGCGCTTCTGCCTCCAGACGGCTGATGGTCTGATTGGGAACCATATATTGCAACAGTTCACTCACCAGCTCGCTGGCAGATGACGCCGATGGCTCATGCATATTCACAGCGCAATTTTCAATATAATCCGCCGCACGGCGATGATGGTCGATCACTGCCACCCGGCGGCAACGCTGCAGCAATTCCGGCGCCTCGACAAAATCCGGTCGATTGGTATCCACGACAACCATCAAGCTGCCTGCATCGACCATCTCTTCCGCCAGTTCCGGCTCGATGAACACCCCATCATATTCGCCGCTCGCATCCAATTTATCCAACAGCGGTTGCGCGAGCGTCTGCCCGCGGCGCAGGACAATATGCACCTGTTTGCCACGGCTGCGCGCGGCGCACACCACGCCGACCGCTGCGCCCACTGCATCAATATCTGAATTATGATGCCCCATGACGAACACCTGTGATGAATCGCGCATGAGCTGACCCAGCGCATTGGCCATGACGCGCGATTTCACTTTGGTGCGTTTTTCCACTTCCTTGGCTACGCCGCCAAAGAATTCAAAAGCAAATCTATTTTTGATAACCGTCTGGTCGCCGCCGCGCGAAAGCGCCATCTCCAACGCCAACGCTGCAAATTCATATTTTTCCTCCAACGTGCGCCCATCCCGGCCGATACCAATGGACAAGGTGGCGTTGATGCCCTCGCGCGAGATAATAGAGCGCACCGAATCAAGCACAGAAAATTTGTCCTGTGCAATTGCGGCAAGATTGCGTTCTTCAATGATAAAAATATACCGGTCGCGGTCAAATTTGCGCAATACGCCGTGTACATCTTTTGCCCATTCACCGATCCGGTTATCCACTGCCGCGAGTAATGTCGCCTTTTCCGAATCGCTGACATTTTTGACCAGCTCTTCATAGTTGTCGATGGAAATGATGGATACAACCGGACGGCTTTCTTCATATTCTTTGCGCAGAGAAACCAATTCTGTAGAATCAATCCAATACAACGTCATCAATACACTTGCGCTGCCATCCGCCGGCTGTACCAACGACCCCAACACAGTATAATAATGATCGCCGACTTTGACTTGAGATGGATACCGTATTTTTTTCTCCAGCAGCCATGAGGCGTCAAATCCTGGAACAATATCGCTCACTGTTTGTTCAAACAGACTGTCCGTCATGTCATAGACCTCATTGAATCGGTCATTACACCAGACAATCTGACTCGTCGCGATCATACATACCGTAATCGGCAACGGAAATGTACTCATTGTCTGCTGAGATTCCGCGTCAATGGTACTGGATACCGATTCCAGGTATTGCATCATTTCCCGCCGGCGGCGGCGCATGGTGATATTATAATAGCCGTACAGCACGCCGCATATAATCAGTTCAAATACCGCCAGATACAGTGAAAAAAAGGCGCTGACGCAGGCAAACAGCAGAAAAACAACAAAGTACATACCGAAGCCCGGTTCTAAAATTTTGCTCAACCGCTTATCCAAAACGAAATGGCCTCCTCTCCGGTTTCCGCATCCAGCCGGGAAACCGCGGCGGCGCGTACTGCCACCGATACATAATGCATTATAGCAAAACCATGCGCCCCTGACAAGCATTTTCACACACAAATGCAGGAAATCTATGCGATTCCCTGCACCTTTTGACCATTCTTTCATTTTTTCGCGCCGGGCGCGGCATAAAACAGCATATGTTGCAAGGCTGACAGCGTCCGGTTATAGATTCGTGTAACAAACGGACTGCTCAACGCCAGCGACACGACGAATGCATAGATCAGCAGCAACGCGAGCTGCGGGATACCATAATCCAGTTGCCCCGGATAGTCGTACTGCTCCAGCGCAGGAAATACCTGGATCAACAGCCCACACAGCCACTCCCAGTGTTCGACAATCCACAACATCGGGAATGCGTGCAGCAGATACACGGTCATGCTGCCGCGTCCAATGCGTGTCAGGATACCCTTGCCTGCCGGAATCAATCGCAACAGCATCATGCCGAGCAATGGGGCAATCAGATAGATAGACAAGCGGAACGCAATCCCCTCGAATGGTTCCAATCCCTGTGCCTCATAGGAATTGACCAGTTGAAACGGATGACTGCTGGATTTATCCGGATGCAGCGTGTCGGTCAGCCACAATGCGAAAAATGCGCCAGCGCCGCCGCACAGCAGTACGGCAGGCACTGGCAGACGGCGGATGCGCTTCATATGCGTGGGAGTACAACAGTAGCCGAGCAGATAAAACGGAAAAAAACAGATCGTGCGCGAAAGTGACAGGGTACGCCCCAAATAAGGATCCCCGCCGGCGAGCAGTGCCACCACGATGGAAAGCGGCAGCAGTCCCCGCACCCGCAGCAGTTCCGGCATGAGCATCCGGATGATGAGCAGCGTCAACAGAAACCAATACATATTGAGCGGTCGGAACAGACCATATTCCAACTCAGGCACCTGCTCAGAACGTATGATATAGTATAATGTATTGAACAACAGGAATGGAATCAGATATTCCGTCAGCGCCGTGCGGCGGCGCTTTTCCACATGTTTACCGAAATAGCCACACAAAAACAGGAACAGCGGCATCTGTACCGCCAATACCACCAGCCGGATTGTATATAGCAGAGGCGTTTTCTGTCCCAGCATGTCATACATATGCACATACACAACGCTGATAATCAGCAGACCTTTGAGATTATCCAATGCAGCATCGCGTTTTTGTTGAATGAATGGATCCACAGACCGCCTTTTGCTCCTTTCAGTCGCCGGAATCGGTTTTGTCGTCCGCTGCCTCCGCTGTATCGTCTGCCTGGACACAAACACGCTGCACAGGCTGTCTGGTTTCCTCATCGATATGATCCAATCCGACATATGCGGTTACGGGCAGCGGCAGCCGTTTATACGACAGCAGATGAGAAATGATATCGGTCAGGATGCGGCGCAGGATGGCAAACAACGGCACACCGATGAGCATACCAACAAAACCAAACAGACCGCCGAACAACAAAATGGAAAACAGCACCCAGAAACTGGACATGCCAGTGGAATTGCCCAAAATCTTTGGTCCCAAAATGTTGCCGTCAAACTGCTGCAACGCCAGTATATAAATGAGGAAATAAATGGATTTGATCGGATCTTCGATTAAAATGATGATAAACGATGGAATTGCACCGATGAACGGTCCAAAAAAGGGGATAATATTGGTCACGCCGACAATGACGCTGACCAGCATTGCATATGGCATCTGCATAATCGGCAATGCCACACAACAGATCAAAAAGATAATGAAAGAGTCAATCAATTTGCCGCCGATAAACCCGCTGAATGTCTGATGGGCATAACGCGCATATTCCATCACAATATTGCCCCAACGCGCACCGAACACAGCATACAGGCAGCGCGTCAACTGGCGCAGAAATTTTTCCTTGCCGGCCAGCAGATAAATGGCGACGATGATCCCGATGAGCACATTTTTCATCCATGTAATCGTGCTCATCAAACCGACAGACAGATAACTCAGCGCATCCTGTACGGACGGCGCCAGCGATGTCTGAATCCATTCCTCCGTATAATTGACCATCTGTGCATACAGCGACATGGCGTTTTGTTCCAATTCCGGATTGTTTGCCAACAGTGTTTGCAGCGTCCGGGAAAAATTCATAAGATTGGTCGGCAAGGCGGAGACAAAACTTGTGACACTCGCGATCAGTTGTGGGATGAGCAGCGCCAACAAACCGACAATCAGTGCGCCTGCGCCAAGAAATGTAATTGTCATCGCAAGAATATCCGCACAATACAGCGCCCGGCGCCCATGCCATCCCATGCCCTTGTAAATCAGACGGCGCAGTTTCTTCCGCAGCCAGTTGTACGCCGGCGACAACACATAGGCAATGCCAATGCCGAGAATAACCGGCATCAAAATAGATACCAGTGTTGAAATGCTCGCGGACAACGCATCAAATTTATAAATGCAAAAAAATATCAGCAGCGTCAACGCGCCGACAACGACAACAGTAGCCCCCCAACCAAAATATTTTTTCATACTGTCTTTCACGGGAAAATTCCCCTTTCATCAATTACATTATATTGAATCCTATTGTAACAGATTTCTTCGCAGATCGTGAGAAAAAAACGATGATTTAACAAAAATTTTCCCTGATTCCAAATATGTCAAACAGTTTTCCACACCTTACCCATAATTTGCAACCGCTTTTTGTGCATAATCCCCATTGCATTCGACGCAAAATACGCTTATACTTAAAAACAATCAACTGAACATCCCGCTGAAAAGACAGCGACGGAGACAGTACGTCTGTATCGAACCTATCAGCGAACCGGAGATAGTGTAAGCCCGGCAGCAGTACATACAGTCCGAAAATCACTCCTGAGTCGCAGGCCGAAACCTGTTTTTGGGCAAGTAGGTCATGCCGGTTTTCCCCGTTATCGGAAACTCATATGATGGTATGCAGTAACAGGTGGTGAAGCGAAGCAGACAAGCTCTCGTCCTTTTACGGATGAGAGCTTTTTTTGTTTTTCACGCAACGACAGACAGTTGTCTTTTGATTGAATAGAATTTGACGGAGGAGATTTTTCATGCAGAACACAGTGGAAATCCGCTGGCACGGTCGCGGTGGTCAGGGCGCAAAAACTGCCTGCCTATTGCTCGCAGATGCAGCGTTCAGCTCAGGAAAATATGTACAAGGCTTCCCGGAATATGGTCCGGAACGCATGGGGGCGCCCATCACGGCGTATAACCGCATCAGTGATGAGCGCTGCACGGTACATTCTAATATTTATGACCCCGATTATGTGGTCGTCGTCGATGAGAGCCTGATTGAAACCGTTGACGTCACACAGGGTTTGAATCCAAACGGCGCAATCATTGTCAATACGTCGAAATCTCCGGCTGAAATCCGCACAGAACTGGGCGATTATCCCGGTCGTGTATGCACCATTGATGCACGGCGTATTTCTGAGGAAATTTTGGGAAAAAATTTCCCGAATACCCCGATGCTCGCCGCTGCCGTCAAGGTATCGGGCGTTGTGGATGCCGATCAGTTCGTTTCCAACATGGAAGCATCGTTCAAACACAAATTCGCAACCAAACCGCAGGTCATCGCAGGCAATATGACCGTTCTGACTAAGTCTATGCAAGAGGTACAAGTAGGATGATTCACGCAAAAGATATCAATGAACAGTCCACATGGCAGGAACTGACGCCGGGCTGTGAAATCTATGAGCCAGGCACAGCCGTGCTGACCAAAACCGGTGAATGGCGCACCATGACCCCGCATTGGGATCCCGCAAAGTGTAAGCAATGTCTGTTGTGCGCACCGTATTGTCCGGATTCCTCCATTCCAGTGAAGGATGGAAAACGGTCTGATTTTGATTTTGACCACTGTAAAGGTTGCGGCATTTGTTATAAAGTATGTCCATTCCATGCCATTTCGTTTGGAAAGGAGGAGGAGTAAACCATGTCTATCCGCGAACGCCTTTCCGGCAACGAAGCCGTTGCCTATGCGATGAAACAGATCAACCCGGACGTCATGGGCGCATTCCCCATCACTCCGTCCACGGAAATCCCGCAGTATTTTGCACAATACGTTGCAAACGGTGAGGTTGACACCGAATTTGTCACCGTCGAATCCGAGCATTCCTCCATGTCTACCTGCATTGGCGCAGCCGCAGCGGGCGCACGTGCGATCACGGCAACGTCTTCCTGTGGTCTCGCATTGATGTGGGAACTGTTGTATGTTGCATCGTCTTACCGTCTGCCGATTACATTGGCATTGGTCACACGTGCACTGACCGGTCCAATCAACATCAACAACGATCATTCCGACGCAATGGGCGCGCGCGATGCAGGTTGGATTCAGATTTTTGCCGAAAACAATCAGGAAGCGTATGACAACTATATCCAGGCTATGCCCATCAGTGAAAATCCAGATGTACGCCTGCCGATCATGGTGTGCCAGGACGGTTTTATCACCTCCCATGCCGTTGAAAATATCGAACTGGAAGAAGATGCGCTGGTCAAAGCCTTTGTCGGTGAATATAAGCCGGAAAATTACCTGCTCAAGCATGAAAATCCATTGGCCGTCGGTCCATATGGCATTTCTCCGTATTATATGGAGGCCAAAAAGGCGCAGGCTGAAGCGATGAAACGCGCCAAACATGTCATCCTGGAAGTCGGCAAAAAATTTGGCGATCAGACGGGACGGTATTATGGTTTCTTTGAAGCGTATCAGATGGATGACGCGGATACCGCAGTTGTCCTCATCGGTTCGTCCGCCGGCACAGCGCGCGCAGCCATTGACAAACTCCGTGCACAAGGCCGCCGTGTGGGTATGATTAAAGTCCGCGTATTCCGTCCCTTCCCGTTCGACGAAATTGCACAGGCATTGTCCGGATGCAAAGCGGTCGCTATCCTGGACAAAGCGGAAAGTTTTTCCGCCGCAGGCGGTCCGCTGTTCGCGGAGACCCGCAGTGCAATGTACGATTTGGACAACCGTCCAAAAGCAGTGAATTTTGTCTATGGTCTGGGTGGTCGTGACTTCCGCATCGAGGATTGTACCGAAATCTTTGACGAACTGGACGAGATCGTAAAGACCGGTAAAACCGGCGAAGTGTATCGCCACATCGGACAGAGGGAGTAAGAAACCATGGCATATAGTTTGAAAGAACAGTTATCAAAAGAAGAACGTTTTGTTGCCGGTCATCGTCTGTGCGCCGGCTGCGGCGCAGGCATTGCCGTGCGCGGTGTACTGCGTGCACTTGAACCGGAAGACAAAGCTGTGATTACCAATGCAACCGGCTGTCTGGAAGTTTCTTCCTTCCTGTATCCCTATACGGCATGGCAGGACAGTTACATCCACTGTGCCTTTGAAAACGCAGCGGCAACCTGCGGCGGCGTCGAAGCTGCATACAATGTCCTGAAAAAGAAAGGTAAGATTCAGGATAATTATAAATTTATTACATTCGGCGGCGACGGCGGTACCTATGATATCGGTTTTCAGTCTCTGTCCGGCGCGATGGAACGCGACCATGATATGGTTTATGTCTGCTATGACAATGAAGCATACATGAACACAGGCATCCAGCGTTCCTCTTCCACGCCCCGCTTTGCCGACGCCACCACTACACCGGTCGGCACGGCATCCTACGGCAAAAAACAGAACAAAAAGAATCTGACAGAGATCATGGCGGCGCACAACATTCCGTATGCTGCACAAACGACATTTATCGGGAATTTCCGAGACCTGCATGAAAAAGCGCACAAGGCAATCTATACGCCGGGCGCATGTTTCCTGAATGTCATGGCGCCTTGTCCGCGCGGCTGGCGCTTCCAGGCGCAGGATCTGGCACAGATCTGCCGTCTGGCTGTCGAAACCTGTGTCTGGCCGCTCTATGAAGTCATGGAAGGCGAATGGCATCTGACCTATATGCCGAGCAAAAAACTCCCGGTCGAAGAATTTATGGTCAAGCAGGGACGTTTTAAGCATTGCTTCAAGCCGGGCAATGAATGGATGATCGAAGAAGCCCAGAAATATGTCGATGAGCAGTGGGAAAAACTGCTCGCCAAGTGCCACTGACTTTTCTTTTTCAGGAAAAGAAAAGTCAGCAAAAGAAAACCTTCCGGCGTTCTCCCGAACGCAGCGAACAGGACAGACGAACCGGTCTGTCCGTTCGCCCCATCGAGGGCGACAATGCCGGCGCGCTCCCGCGCGGAAAACCGCCGGACGGACGGTCCGCCGGTTTCCATGTCCCGCTGCTTTTCAGAAAGAGGGGAGCATCGCGGGAGCCGGTATCATGGGTTTTTGGCAGTCGAACGATTTCACAGAAAAGCGCGCCTGATGAGAGGCGCGCTTTTTCTATCCGGCATCATTCCACGCTCTTGAGCGCTTCCACCATGTTGATTTTCCTGAGTGAGAAATAGGTGGAAAGATTGACAACGGTTGCAAAGATAACGGTGAGCACAGCGGCAGCCACATAACTGCCTGCATTGACGGTGGGCACAATCACAATGCCCTGCATCTCCATCGTCAGCAGCACAAAGGCGGTCAGCCATCGCCCGCCGGCAAGCCCCAACAGCGTGCCGAGGATGGTCAGAATGACGGTCTCCCGCGTGTTGTATTGGTAAACCTCCCGGTCATAAAAGCCGAGCACTTTAATGGTGGCAAGTTCACGGATGCGCTCGCTGATGTTGATATTCGACAGGTTGTACAATACGACAACCGCCAGCGCGGCCGCCGCTCCAATGAGTATCACAACAACTCCATCAATCAATCCGAGCCGGTCATCTGTCGCGCTGCGTGCGTCCGCAGTGGAAGACACTGTGGTATACCGTGTATCACTGTTGAGTTTTTTGACAAAGGCATTTGTTTCCGCCTCATTTAATTCCGCTGTATTCACCAGAAAGGTATTATCCTCCGGCGTCTCTCCATAGGCGGTTTCATACCCCTCTGCCGACAGGAATGCATAATGATTGAGATAATTGTGTACAACAGCGCCAATGGTAACATCTGCTTTTGTGCCGTCCTCGCGGCGTACAGAAACCGTATCCCCCGCCTTGACGCCCAGCATGTCAGCAATCTGCTCTGTGAGCATAATCTCATTGCCGCAGGAAAGTTCCTGTTCGCTCTCTGTATCGATGAGTGAGATATACTGCCGGAAATTTTCAGCATCTGACGGGGTAAACAGCTCGATTTCATAGGACTTCCCACTGTCTGCGACCAGATTGACACTTTCCGCATGTATGGCAATGCTGTCCCTGACCGCATCATTCGCCTGCATTTCCTCCGACATTTCTGTAAATTCATCCTGTGTGACGTCGCCCGCTACCGCAATCAAATCATAATGCATGACCTGTTCATATTGCAGCGGCAACAGCAATTGCAGTGAATCGCGCAATCCAAGCCCTGCTGTGATGAGCATGGAACAACCTGCAATCCCACAGATGGTCATGATAAAGCGCTTTTTATAACGGAACAAATTGCGCAACGTAACTTTATGGGAAAAGCTCAACCGTTTCCAAAGCGGTGTGATGCGTTCGAGCAATACCCGCTTGCCTGGATTGGGCGCTTTGGGGCGCATCAGATGTGCAGGCGTCCGACGCACTTCCTTCCAACAGGCGGCGGCTGTCGCCGCAATGATGCTGCCTGCGCAGATCACGATACCTGCAGCGGCATAGATCGGATCAATTGGCGTATAAAACGCCGGAAGGGTATAGAATGTATCATAAATTGCCCAAACAATGGTCGGCAGCGCACGGAAACATATCAATTCTCCGAGGATTGCACCCGAAATGGATGCCGCCGCCGCATACAACAGATATTTTGCGGCGATCTGCCCACTGCTGTAACCGAGCGCGCCCAACGTACCGATCAAACCGCGTTGTTCCTCTACCATACGCGTCATCGAACTGAGACTGATGAGCACGGCGACGAGGAAGAAAATCAACGGGAACGTAAAGCCAATGCGCTTGAGATTGCTGGAATCCTGATTGAAGCTGGAAAGACCTGTGTTGCCGTCGCGCGTAAGCACATACCAGGTCGGTTTGTTGATATCTCCGACTTTTTCGCGCGCTTCATCGATTTCCTTTTGTGCATCGGCAATCTCACGGTCAAAATCTGCCTGTTGTGCCGCCAATTCGATGTTGCCATCGTCAATTTCCGCCTGTCCGTCTACCAGCTCGCGTGCGGCTTCGTTCATCTGCGCATATGCTTCATTTCTTGCATTTGCAAGCTGGCGTTTGGCAGATGTGAGTTGTGCCTGTGCAGCGGAAAGCTGTGCGCGTCCATCCGCAAGCGCTTTATCGATCTGCTCAATACCGTTTTCAATTTGTGCCAGACCGTCTTCCGCCTGCGCAATCCCACTGTCAATCTGCGCCAAACCTTCTTTTGCCTGAGCAATGCCCATATTCAATTGTTCAAGCTGCAATTCATAACCGGCATGGGATTCCGCAAGTTCAATCAGCTTTGTCTCCATCTGATCAATCTGCGCGTCCAATTCCGTAATATCCATGCCCGCTTGAATCATCTGCTCCCGCAGCGCTTTCGCCTGCTCCAACTGAGCTGTTAATTCTTCAATACCCGCCTGTATCTGCGCCATGGCGTCGGTCAATTGTGTACGCTGCGTTTCCAACTCCGCAATGGTCTGCGCCGTTTCCTCACGTTGTTTGCGCAGCTCCTGCAATTGTTGTGACGTTTCCTGTTGTGTTTCTACCAGCTCAGCGCGCTGGCTTTCTGCGGCTTTGGACTGTTCTTCAAACGCACGGCGTCCCTGTGCCAATTGTTGTTCTGCGCTGTCAATTTCGTCTTGTGCAGCGGCAAATTCGCGCTCTGCCTGCGCGCGCGAGTTGTTCAATTCACGGCGACCCTCATCGAGTTCGCGCTGTGCATCGTCCAATTTTTTCTGCGCGTCTGCGATTTCCTGACGGGCATTGGCAGCTTCCTCGTCCAATTCTGCCTGTGCATCGTCAATTTCCGCATTTGCGTCATCTACCAATTGATGATATCGTGCCGCTTCACGCTCGTCTGCAATTTCCTTGACAAGCACCTCGATATCATCGACATGGGATTCATATTCATCTTCAAACGCATTCAATTCGGCTGCGCCATCCACGGTCAGATACAATTCCGTATAATACTCTTCTGCAATGTTTGCTTGCGGGACATACATATAATCCGCTACCGCACCGGTACTGCGTTCATTTGTCCCTGAACTGCTGTAAAGATACAATGGGCTTTCAATCACGCCTGTGATGGTCAGCTCCGTGTGGTAAAATGAAGATGTTTCCTCTTCTTCCAATGTCTCTGTAATGGTCAGGGTATCGCCGATTTGTTTTCCTGTGACCTCCAACAGCGATTGCGGTACAACACACTCATCCGCCTGATCCGGCATTTCGCCGTCAATCACATACAAAGCATTGATATGGCTGTCCTGCGGGATAGACAACAACTTCACTTTTTCATCGCCATCTGTGATATCCACGAGGACATTTTCCGAATACACACCGACTGCATCCTCAACACCGCGCACCTGTAGCACAGCTTTTACATCGTCTTCTGTCAAACCCATCGTAGACAGCACTTCGAGATCAAAACAATTCTGCTCGTCGAGATATTGATCACAGGACAACTGCATATCCAGGCTGGACGCGTTGATGCCAACGAAAAAACCTGCGCCCAGAAATGCCATCAATGCAATGGATACAAACCGTTTCCATGTGCCGCGGATTTCACGCAGGATATTTTTGCGCAGGGATTTTGTCATCAGGTTCACCACTCAATCTGTGCAATCGGTATTGGGTTGGGATTGGATATGGTTTCTGTCACCTGTCCACTGGCCATGCGGATCACGATATCTGCCATCGGAGCAAGTGCAGAATTGTGCGTAATAATCAGGACCGTCATACCGTCCTTACGGCATGTATCCTGCAACAATTGTAAAATCTGTTTGCCCGTGCGGTAGTCCAATGCGCCTGTCGGCTCATCACACAACAACAGCTTGGGATTTTTTGCAATGGCACGGGCAATGGCAACGCGCTGCTGTTCACCGCCGGATAATTGTGCCGGAAAATTGTTCTTGCGATCAGACAGACCGACGCGATCGAGCATATCCGATGCAGACAGGCTGTCGGGACAGATCTGTGCGGCCAGCTCGACATTTTCCTGTGCGGTCAAATTGGGGACGAGGTTATAAAACTGAAAGACAAACCCAATATCTTCTCTGCGGTAACGAATGAGCTGTTTGCCGCGCAATTTTGTGATATCGCGCCCATCCACATAAACGGCGCCATCTGTCACAGTCTCCATACCGCCCAAAATATTGAGCGCCGTCGTTTTACCCGCGCCACTCGCGCCGAGAATAACGGCGAGCTGTCCCTTTTCCACAGCAAAGTTTGCACCTGCCAGCGCAGGTATGGTCACCTCTCCCATTTTGTAATTTTTTGTTACATTTTTAAACGAAATATATGCCATCCGCCCACCTCATGCCGCATTTATGTTCCAAAAATAAACTATCATTTTTATTGTATCTATTTTTTCAGATACTGTCAAGAAATGCGGTGTTAACAATGTGACAGAATATCACGGCATGTCTGTGCAACTGCCTGCGCAAGGGCGGCATGTCCATCCGGCATCAGGTGCAAGCCGTCCACGTCAGATGGTTGGACGAGTGTTGCCGCATCGAGAAAATGTACGCCATTGCTCTGTGCGACGCGGGCATACCACCCGGACAACTCCGCAGAAATATGCAGTGCACGTTCCCCAAATTCACCGTAACAGCAGCCGTCCCGCAGCGCTTCCGTGATCGGCGGAGGTGCAATCAGCAGGATTTCGCATGGCATTCCATCCGCACGTTTGGAAGCGGAAACCTGTTTTGCCGTTTGGATGAGCAATGTCACCCCGCGCGCAATGTCCGCCGCCTCCATGTGAAACCGCTGTTTCATGTCGTTAGAACCGAGCATAAGAATGCGCAGGTCAATGGGCATATGCGTTTTGATGATCGTCGGCAGCAACGCAACGCCGCTCTTATCATCGTCATAACAGGGATCGCTCTGTACCGTGGTTCGGCTGTTCAACCCTTCTTCAATAACCAGATATTCCTCTCGTCCAAGCATTGCCTGCATCCTGCCTGTCCAGCGGATCTCATACGCATATCGCCCTTTGGTCACCGGGTCATATCCATGGGTATTGGAATCTCCATAACAAACAATTGTTTTCATTGTTCTCCTCCCTTCTATACCAGATATGATACCGCAGCAATGCATGGGATGCAAAGCAAATCCATTGCAAATCGACAAAAAATACGATATGATAAAGATGCATCATTCAGAACCACACACAACCGTGAAAGCAGGGAAACAAACCTATGAATAAACCCATTCGCATCGCGCTGCTCGGTCTCGGCACAGTCGGCGGCGGCGTATACAAATTACTGTCCAAACGTGCGCAGGAAATGCCGCAGATTGCCGGGGCGCCAATTGAAATTTCCTATATTCTTGTCCGCAATACGGCAAAAGAACGCCCGGGCGTAGATACCGCACTGCTCACCGACAACTGGCAGGATATTGTATCCGATCCTGACGTGTCCATTGTCGTAGAATTGATGGGCGGGATTGAACCGGCGCATACGTACATCTCCGAAGCGCTCACCGCGGGCAAAAATGTTGTCACAGCCAACAAAGATCTGATGGCCGTATATGGCGGCGAACTGCTCGACCTCGCAGAACAGCATTATTGCGACCTGCAATTTGAAGCTGCGGTTGCAGGCGCGATTCCAATCATCCGCCCGCTCAAACAATGCCTCGCGGGGAATGAGATTTCCGAAGTGATGGGTATTGTCAACGGTACAACCAACTATATCCTGACCCGCATGACACTCGATGGCATGGAATTTGACGATGCCCTTGCCATGGCGACGGACTTGGGCTATGCCGAAGCGGATCCGACGGCCGACATTGAAGGGCATGACGCTGCGCGGAAAATGGCAATCATGGCATCCATTGCATTTCATTCACGCGTGACGTTCGATCAGGTTTACACCGAAGGCATCACCCATATCCAGGCGACGGATATCCGCTATGCCAAAGAAATGGGCAAAGCAATCAAACTGCTCGGCGTCGCCTGCAACACGCCGGAAGGGATCGAAGTGCGGGTACATCCGATGCTCATTCCGGACTCCCATCCGCTGGCTACCGTTAACGACGCATTCAATGCTGTGTTTGTCCATGGCGATGCGCTGGATGACGCGATGTTTATGGGACGCGGTGCGGGAGAAATGCCGACGTCATCGGCTGTCACAGGGGATATCATCGACACCGCACGCAATCTTCTCACAGGCTGTACCGGACGTATCGGCTGTACCTGTTATAAAAATCTCCCGGTTAAATCGATTGACGATATCAAGAGCAAATATTTTATCCGCCTGCGTGTGGAAGACCGTCCGGGCGTACTGGCCGGCGTATCCGGCGTATTGGGCAATAACAATGTCAGCATCTCACAGGTGATTCAAAAAGCATCAAACGGTGGTTCTTCCGATCTGGTTGTCATCACCGATACCGTGCGCGAACGCCACATCCGTGATGCATTGACCATCATGCGCAGCATGAGTATGGTGCGCGACGTCGCATCCGTCATCCGCGTGTATTGATCGTCATCATTCCAACAACAAAGCCGCGAAGCAAGCATGCTTCGCGGCTTTTTGCGGCTTATTGGTGCATTTGTTTTGCAAATATCTGTTATGAAAAACTCAACTTTTATCTGCCGGGCGGAACAGCAATGCCGTCAGCAATCCAAAAAATACCGCTGCGGAAATACCCCCTGCGGCGGCTTTGACACCGCCGGTAAATACACCGAGCAAACCGCTCTCTGCAACCGCAGTTTTTACTCCTTCTGCAAGGGTATAGCCAAAGCCGATCAACGGCACGGTCGCGCCTGCACCCGCAAAATCCACCAACGGCTTATACAAACCGATCGCAGTCAATATGACGCCCAACACGACATACGCCGTCAGGATACGCGCAGGCGTCAATTTGGTCTTATCAATCAAAATCTGACTGAGCGCACAGATTACGCCGCCTACGATAAATGCATTGACATATTGCATATCCCAAAATCACCTCTTCCCACCCGATTCCAACACGACAGCATGGCATATCGCCGGGATGCTCTCGCCCTGTTGTACGCTGGTAGGGCTCATGAGCGCGCCCGTTGCGGCGAGAATGATGCGTTTCATGCGTCCATCCGCCAACTGCGGCAGCAAATGTGCACACAGTACAGATGCGGCACAGCCACAGCCGGAACCGCCTGCATGTACGTCCTGTTTGCTGTCGAACAACAGCTTGCCACAGTCGTCGTGCACGGCACTGATGTCAACCTGATCACGGGAAAATAAGTCGCACAGCAAACGCGAACCCACCTGTCCGAGATCACCGGTAAAAATGCCGTCATAATCGTTTGGGTGCGTACCGGTATCGCTGAGCAGCGTATGCAGCGTATCATAAGCCGCAGGCGCCATAGCTGCCCCCATATTGTTGGCATCGGTAATACCAAGATCACAGACCTTGCCGAAACACACATGTGTGATACGCACAGGCGCGCAGTCATCCGCCGCTGTGGTCAAAATACATGCGCCTGCTGCGGTTGCAGTCCATTGTGCCGTCGGCGTGCGCTGTCCGCCATAGGCAAGCGGGAAACGATACTGCCGTTCCGCCGTACAAAAATGCGAAGAAGCCACTGCACAAACACGCTGGGCAAAGCCGCCATCCACCATACAGGCGCCGACAGCAAGGCTTTCCGCCATGGTTGAACAGGCGCCATACAGACCGAGATACGGCACTTGCGTGCCGCGCGCAGCATAACTGGATGCAACACACTGTCCCAGCAAATCACCTGCCAAAATCATATCCAGGGCGGAAATCGGCAGTTTGCATTTGTTTGCCGCCATGCTGACCGCAACCTTTTGCAAATGCACTTCGGCCTTTTCCCATGTGGTTTCCTCACACATGGTATCCGAAAACACAGCATCGAATTGTGCCCCAAGGGGACCTTCTTTTTCCTTTTTTCCACCGACAGCCGCCCAGGCGCGTACTCGAGGTGGACGTTCCAACCGTATGGTCGCCATACCCATCCGTTTTCCATTCATTGCAGCGACCTCCCTCACACGCCGAGGAACACAAGGATCATCCCATACACAATCGAAGCGCCGATCCCATATACCAGCACCGGACCTGCAATGATGAACATTTTTGCCGCCGTGCCCAAAATCAGCCCTTCACTTTTGAATTCCAGCGCCGGAGATGCAACAGAATTGCTGAAACCTGTGATCGGTACAAGCGTGCCTGCCCCGGCGTGTTTGGCAATCTTTTCATACACATGCAGTCCCGTCAACAGGGCGGCAAGACCAATCAATGTGATCGATGTAGCAGCAGCGGCGTCCTTTTCATTCAATCCGGTCTTTTTCCAAAATTCCAAAATCACCTGTCCAAGCGTGCAGATACCGCCGCCCACAACAAATGCCCATACCATATCGCGCAGCAGTGGCGACGGTTTGGACTGTTCGTTCACCATCTGTTCATATTCCTGCGGTGTAAGATCCATTTTCTGTTCCCTCCGTTCGTTTGGAGGATAGTATGTGCAGGCATGGGATTGTTTATCCATTTTTCCGCAAAAAAATGCGGCAGACTTGCGCGTATCTGCCGCATTTTTTACTGTTTGTCGTTTTCAGGTCAGCGAATCATACAGCGCTTCATATTTCTTCGCGGAAGCCTTCCACGAAAAATCTTTTTTCATACCGCGCTTTATCATATCCGCCCATGCGTCCGGCTCATCATAGAAAATCTGTTCTGCATAGAAAATGGTATTGAGCATTTCATCCGCATTGTAATTTGCGAATGAAAAACCTGTACCGGTCTGTTCATACCAGTTGTATGGCTGGACTGTGTCGCGCAGACCGCCGGTCTCACGGACAATCGGCACTGTGCCATAGCGCAGGGAAATGAGCTGTGTCAGACCACACGGTTCAAAACGGGATGGCATAAGCATGGCATCCGCCGCAGAATACAGATGATGTGCGCGTTCCTCATTGAATAGGATATTGGCAGACACTTGTCCCTTGTGCGTCCACTCATAATGACGGAACAGATTTTCATAGCGCGGGTCGCCTGTACCGATGATGACCAACTGGATGCGGGATGCAACCAGACGTTCCATGACCCATTCCACCAGATCCAGACCCTTCTGATCCGTCAGGCGGGTAATCATGGCGAGCATCATGACATCGGGATCCTCCGGCATGCCGAGCTCACGCTGGATTGCCAACTTACATGCCTTTTTGCCTTGCTTAAACGTCTCAACATCGTAATTTTTTACAATCAACGGATCGGTTGCCGGATTATAGGCGTCATAGTCAATGCCATTCAAGATACCGCTGAGCGTATCTGCCTTCGCGTTGAGCAGACCGTCCAACCCTTCGCCATAATATGGCATGCGGATCTCATTTGCATACGATTCGCTGACCGTCGTGATACGATCGGCGTAAACCAACCCGCCTTTGAGCATATTGGCGTCCTTGTTGTACTCCATACGACCCAGGACAAAGACATGTCCCGGCAAACCGGTAAACCGACGCATGGTTTTGATATCCCAGATGCCCTGGAACTTCAAGTTATGGATGGTCATAATGGTACGGATGCCGCGATAGAACGGGTTATCCTGGAACATCTCATGCAGATAAACCGGAATCAACGCAGCCTGCCAGTCATGACAGTGGATGATATCCGGACGGAACCCGATAAACGGCAGCATGGAAAGCACCGCTTTGGAATAAAAGCTGAATTTCTGGATATCCCATAAGATATCACTGTACAGTTTTTCCCCGTGGAAAAAGTGCTCGTTATCGATGTAATAATAGCGGATGCCATCCAGTTCGCACGTCATAATGCCGACGTAGAAATTACCCAGCTCACCCAGATCCATATAGAAATTCCCAAAATAGGAAAACCGGCTGCGGTATTTCTGCGGAATGCAGGTATAATCCGGAATGACCACGCGCACATCATATTTTTCCTTATCCAGGGATTTGGGAAGCGCACCGACAACATCTGCCAGACCGCCGGTCTTTACAAATGGCACGCATTCTGATGCGGCAAACAATATATTTTTCATCTTTGAAGCTCCTCCATCTTATGTCCTCACGCTGTGAGACTGCGGCGGCGTCCGCCGCGCAAAATATAGCAACTTTGTACAAAAATTGCAGCATTGTATTTAGACTAATTATAGAACATGTACGCATGCTTGTCAACCGGCATACTTGCTCCAGCCGGATATGATTGCTCTGCTTTTTTCCCCCATTTCTGCGGCTTTGTCTGAAAACAGATGCAAGCATGTTGAATATTCATTGTGTTCTATCCATATATCGGATAAAAAGAATAACCGCTGATTTATTCGCCGTCCGACGCGGACCAGAATCCGACTTCCGCTGAACCGGAACCGGTATCTGTAGCCGGGGCAGTATCTCCACGCAGGACGGCAATACATGCGCCAACTGCGATGGCAAACAACAACACGACAACACCGACGACGAACAACATGCCACGTCTGCTGATCAACTGCTCGGGTGCATCCTGTTGTTCTTCATCCACATCCGACCGCTGTGTTTCATCATCCGCTGCCGACCCATCTGCAATAAAATCTGCCGGAATCGCGATATCCGGAATTTCCGACACATCGACTGGGGGTGTTTCTTCCTGCTCCTGCTTCGCCGCATCAACAGTTTCCTTCGGCACAACACGCGTGTCGTCCTGATTGTCTGCGCCGCCCTCCTGTTCCTGTGTCATTTCGTGAATATCTTCTACGATGCATGTGTCTTCCATATCCCCGGCACGATTCTGCTCCTCCATCGTTTCGCAGACATCTTCTTCCGCAGCGCATGTGTCTTCTATATCTCTGGCACGGTTCTGCTCCTCCATCGCTTCACGGATCTCTTCCTTCGCCACCATGCGCGTGAAATCTTCATCCTCTACTTCGTCCGGTACTGCCATATCCTCCTGCATCTGTTCCTCAATCGCCTTACGGATGTCCTCTTTTGCCACCATGCGTGTAAAATCTATATCCTCTATATCATCCGGTTGTTCCGCCAGCGGGACAGCATCCGTCTGAGCAAAATGATCCGGGATTGCAATGGTAAAGTCATCCTCTCCCTCCTGTGCCATACGGCTGGAAAAAAAATCAACCGGAATAGAAACGGTATTCTCTTCCGTCAGACCTGAGGTCTGTTTTTTTACGTCTGCTGTTGGTGCGCCACAAAAAATACAATATTTGGTTCCGTCCTTCAGTTGGTTTCCGCATCGGATACAATACATGCTGTCTCCTCCCCTTTTGACCGTTGTATTTTCTTCGATTATATCCCATACTTTAAAATATGACAAGTTTCACTGCATCAATTCTTCTTTCTGCACACAATTCGGCATGCATACACCCATTTTATGTATATCTACACAATCAAAGAACCCCGAATAGCAGATTTGCCATTCGGGGTTCCGGTATTAAAACATGAAAAAGGGGGTCTGAGATGGGAAAAGAGCGGAAACTCTTCCCGGCGCCTTGTACCTGGCGCATTCATGGGAAGAGATCCCACTGATTCCATAGGGAGATGAATCAACAAAGCTGATTAGAAACTTATTTTTTAACAGTGTTTAGTATACCGTCTGAATATGACATGCCTTTGACCAATTTATAAATTCTTTTTGACGAATTTGTTTCCAATTTGTTACAGACCCTGCATACAGCAACTTACAGACAAGATATCACGCCAGCTATCAATCCAATGACAATGCCCGCAAACATGACTGCCGCGCTGATGGGATACCATTTTTTATCTTCCTTTTGCTGCCGCAGCTTATGAAACATGCCGCGGATGAGCGACGCCATACCGAACACAAGAACCACGTCGGCAACGACACAACACATTGCAATCAGCGCAGAATCTGCCGTCAACATGCGCTCGATCAGCATGATTGCACACGCTGAAAGACCGATCAACACGAATGTGACAATCGGCAGCCCACCGGTTTTTGACGAAATATCCGGCAAGTTGTCCAGCGGGTCGGACGCCAACGGCTCCTCCACCTGTTCCGTCCCGGCTTCAGGTACATTCCCATTTTCGTCCTCCATGCATTCAATGCGATAGTTTTTCTGCTTTTCGTCTTGTGCCATCGGATTGCCTCCTGCTCATTTTTTCTGATATCATAGCACACTTTGCCTCAATACGCAAAAGCCATACATTGTCATTTGAAAAAATCAGACCTCCCGCTGCACGACGGTATCCCGTCCACAGCACAAAGGTCTGATAATATACGCGTTATTTTGCCATCAATTCACAAATCGCATTGGAGAAGGCGGCAGGGTCTGCAATCGGGATACCTGCAATCAACAGCGCCTGATTGTACAACAAATCGGTGTACTGTTTGAGCTTGTCCTGATCGTCGTTATACAACCTGCACAAGGTGTCAAAGACCGGATGCGATGCATTGATTTCCAAAATTTTCTCCGCATTGACATGTCCCTGTCCGTTCGGGATGGCATTGAGCACCCGCTCCATCTCGATGGACAAATTGCCCTCAGAGGTCAAGCACACCGGGTCGTTAACCAGACGGGAAGACACTCTTACGTCTTTGACCTTGCCATCCAATGATTCCTTCATCAAGTCGAACATCGCACGGTTTGCCGTGGACTTTTCTTCGGCTTCCTTTTTCTCTTCATCAGAAGACAAATTCAAATCGCCTGCTGTAATCGAACGGAATTTCTTTTCATCCTGGTCTGCCAGCATATTGATGACAAATTCATCGATATCCGCAGTCAGATACAGCATATCATAGTCATGCTTGCGCACCATCTCCGCCTGCGGCAGTTTATCCAACAGATCGACATTTGTGCCGGCAGCATAATAAATTTCTTCCTGTCCCTCGGGCATGGCCTCGCGGTATTCCTTCAAAGTAATCAGCTTTTTCTCCTTTGCGGAATAGAACATCAGCAGATCACGCAGTTTTTCCTTATCTGCGCCATAATTTGCATATGCGCCCGCCTTGATGGTATAACCAAACGCCTCCCAGAACTTCTCATAGGTTTCACGCTCATCTTTTTGCATCTTGAGCAGTTCAGACTTAATTTTCTTTTCCAGGCTGATGGCAATTGCCTTGAGCTGGCGGTCATGCTGAAGCATCTCACGGGAGATATTGAGCGACAGATCAGAGGAATCGACCAGACCACGGACAAACCCGAAATAATCCGGCAGCAAATCTGCGCATTTATCCATAATCAGCACACCGGACGCATACAACTGAAGCCCCTTCTGATAGTCCTTGGAATAGTAATCATATGGCGCCTGCGCCGGGATATACAGCATAGAGGTGTATGATGCGGTCAGACCTTCAGAATGTGAATGAATGACGCGCAGCGGTTTCATATAATCCATGAACTTGGAACGATAGAACTCATGATATTCTTCCTCTGTGATATCCTTTTTGTCCTTCTTCCACAGCGGGACCATCGAATTCAAGGTTTCCTCTTCATAGACGGTCTCATATTCCGGCTGATACTCTTCCGGTGCATCCTCCGGCTTTGGTTTCTCCTTTGAATGCGGCATGAGCATCTTGATCGGATACCGGATATAATCCGAATATTTGCGGATCAATCCAGCCAGACGGTATGTCTCCAGGAATTCATCATAGCCTTCTTCCACTTCACCGTTTTCATTTTGCTGATTGGGCTTGATGGTCAGGATAATATCTGTACCAAAGCTGTCTTTCTCACCCGGCTCAATGGTATAGCCATCGGCGCCATCCGATTCCCACACATACGCCTGTGTTTCGCCGCATGCTTTGGATACGACGCGGACATTGGAAGCAACCATAAACGATGCATAAAATCCAACGCCAAACTGTCCGATGATATCGGTGTCATCGGTCTGATTTTCCTTCTTAAACGCCAATGAGCCGCTCTGTGCGATGACGCCCAGATTATTTTCCAGCTCATCTTTCGTCATACCAATGCCGTTGTCTGAGATGGTCAATATCCGTGTATCCGGCTCCGCGGTCACACGGATCTCATATCCATGTTCCGGAATCAACGACGCATCGGTCAGCGAACGGAAATGGCGCTTGTCAATGGCATCGCTCGCATTGGAAATCAGCTCGCGCAGGAAAATCTCCTTATGCGTATAGATCGAGTGAATCATCATGTCGAGCAGACGTTTGGATTCTGCCTGAAACTGCTGTTTAGCCATACTATGTCAATCCTTTCGGTAATTAAAAAATACACAATTTATGCGCAGAGTCCGCGCAGATGTTAGCACTCTCTACCACCGAGTGCTAATATAGCATAAACCATATGAGCAAAAAATGCAAGAGGAATTTTGTAAATAAACATTGAATGAAAGGTTTGTTTTAAAAAAGTGCAAAAAAATCCGCCCATAACCGGCGATATACGCACGGAGGGCGGACAATTTTTCATTTATACTGCGGCTTTTCGCCGGAGCGCACGGACGTGCGCATCCGTTTGATGAGACCAACCGGATGACCGCCGCGCGGTGATACACGGTCCGCAGTCAAAGCAAACAACTGCATTGCGGTGTCAGAAAATCAACACAATCGCAGCAATGACAAAAATAACCGCAATCACGCCGAGCATGATATACGTATTGCGATCTTCTTTTTTCTGCTGTTCCTGCCGGCGCACCTTGGCGTCTTGCAGACGCTGCTGTTGGCTTTTGTGTACTTTTTTCACAGGCCTTCCCACATTATTTTCCTCCGTTTTCCGTCACGATTGTAAAATTAGAGTAACAAATTTCATGTAAAATGTCAACGCCTGCATCTGCGGATCAACAAATACAACAGCAGAAAACCCGCGCTGCCGAACGCAACGCCTGAAAAATCCAACAGCACATCTGAAACCTGTGGGCTGCGGTCCGTCAAGGTTTGCAGCATCTCATCAGTCACTGCACACAATAATCCGAAAAACATGCCATGCAGCACATAATGCGGATTGACTTGACGGCGCATCATCCAGAACAGATGTTGTACAAAAAATCCGAGCGCAGCAAATTCACAAAAATGCGCCAACTTGCGCACGATATGATCTGTCAGCCCCCCATAGCCAAAAAACTGTTGGAATAGTCCGGACACCACAGCAAGCACATTCATGCTCTGTTCTTCTGACTGTACGACAGTTTTTAACGAATTCCCAAAGATAAATGCGAGCAGTGCGGCAATTGCCAAAAGATTGAGCAGTATCCCCCATGTCCGCCTGCTTTTTTGTGACATATACAGCCTCCTTGTCTATTTATTTTTGTGCGACGAACAAAGTTCCCACTTTTTTTCCACTCATGATGTCATACAAAATGCGTGGATTTTTGCCATTCGTGACAATCACATCAATCCCCTGTGCCGTCGCGGTATCCGCCGCTTGCAGTTTGGTTTTCATACCACCTGTACCTCGTCTGGAACCGGCTCCACCCGCCAGTTTATAGGTGGATTCATCAATCGCTTCAATTCGGCTGATCAATTTTGCTGTTTTCGACAATCTGGGATCTTTGTCATAAAAGCCATCAATATCGGACAAAATGATCAATTTATCTGCACGGCACAATACAGCGACAACGGCTGACAACATATCATTGTCGCCAAATAATTTCTCTTCGGATTCAATTTCCGTATAACTCACGGAATCATTTTCATTTACAATCGGAATGACTTCCTGTTCCAAAAGCGTTTCAAAGGTATTTACAAGGTTTTCTTTTTTCTCTTCATCAATGATATCATCCGCGTTGAGCAGTATCTGAGCGACTGTTTTGTTGTAATATCCGAAGAATTTGTCATATAAAAACATATTTTCGCACTGTCCAACAGCCGCAGCCGCTTGCTTCATTCGAAGTTCCTTTGGTTTTTCAGCCAAGTGCATTTTCTGCGCTCCAATGGCAATTGCACCCGAAGAAACCAATATCACTTCATGCCCCATATTCTGAATATCCGCCAATACCAATGCCAATTGTTCCACTGTCCGAAGATCACTGTTTCCCAATTCATTGGTGAGTGTTGATGTTCCTACTTTTATCACAATCCGATTTTTTTTACTCATCCATATGCCTTCTTTCAACGTATCCGTTTCATTTGATTCCTATGGTATCAAAAAAAGAGAGCAAAGCCGGTACACACCGGCTCAGCTCTTCATTCCGCACCGTCTGTATTCACATCCGGCAAATCAGGCAGACGCCTGTGCATCTGCCTGATGTATTCTCAAACAATTACTGATCGATAGAAATAACCTGATCGCGACCAGGACCTACACCGAGCAGTCGAACCGGACAATCAATGATCTTCTCCAGTGCCTTGATGTAGTTCCGGACGCTGAGCGGGAGCTCATCAAATGTCTTGCACTTGGTAATATCCTCCGTAAAGCCATCGAACTCCTCATAGATCGGGGTGCAATGCTCCAGATCCGCGAAATTCGCAGGGAATTCAGTGATGCGTTCGCCCTTGAAGTCGTACGCAACGCAGACCTTGAGCTTGGGCAGACCGCACAACGGATCGATCTTATTGATAACCATTTCGGTCAAACCATTGACACGGACCGCATAGCGTGCAATGACTGCATCAAACCAGCCAGTACGTCTCGGACGACCGGTAACCGTACCAAATTCACCGCCGGCATTGCGGATATAATCGCCAGTCTCATCAAACAGTTCCGTCGGGAACGGACCCTTGCCGACACGGGTGGTATAGCTCTTACAGATACCCACAACCTGATCGATGGCAGTCGGACCGACGCCGGAGCCAACACAGCAGCCGCCGGAAACCGGATGCGACGAGGTGACATATGGATACGTGCCCATGTCGAGATCGAGCAATGTTCCCTGTGCGCCTTCAAACAGGACTTCCTTGCCCGCCTTGATGGCGGCATAGGTCAACACAGAGGTATCACAGACATGGCTTCTCAAACGGTCTGCATACACGGCATATTCTTTGAGAACGGGCTGAATGTCGATCGGCTCACCGCCATATACGCCGGTAATGACTTTGTTTTTGCGCTCACATGCCTCTGTCATAATCGCTTCAAAACGTTCCGGATCGACAAAATCATGCATACGCACGCCAATGCGTTCGGACTTGTCCATATAGGTGGGACCGATGCCCTTTTTGGTTGTACCGATGTCATCGCCGCCGCGCGCCTTTTCGCTGAGTGCATCCAACTCCAAATGCCACGGCAGGATACAATGTGCGCGTGCATCGATATACAACTTATCGGTAGAAATTCCACGTTCATTCAGGCCATCTATTTCATCCAAAATGGATTTTGGATTGACAACAACGCCTGGTCCAATGATATTGACACAACCCGGATACAGGATACCCGATGGAATGAGCTGTAATTTATACGATTCATCGCCTACAACGACGGTATGACCGGCATTGTTGCCGCCCTGAGAACGCACAACCAGATCGGCCTGTGAAGCAAAGATATCAATATATTTGCCCTTTCCTTCGTCGCCCCACTGTGCGCCCAATACAATTTTTCCCGGCATAAAAAACTGCCCCTTTCAGATGATTTCGGGGCGATTGCTCTGCCCCGTACACGTTACTATGAAATATTATATCATTTCTGACGATTTAACACAATAAAAAATCGAGAGAAAGCGGTTCTATCCTGCCAAACCTGTGATAATTTTTCCACAAATCCCACTTGCCGCCCGTAGATTTGCGCAGTACAATAATCCTATATACTTTTTCCTATGGAGGAACACACCCCATGTCCACCGTGCTATTCAAGGCTTTGGCGTTTGTGCTGATGATCGCACTCGGCTACCTCGCAAAGACCAAACAGTTGTTACAACAGGAAGACAGTCAGATCCTGATGAAACTCATCATCAACATCACCATGCCAATGGCTCTGATTTCCGGGTTTCGGACCTTCTCGTTTGACGCATCGCTGTTGTTTGCGCTCGCGATCGGCTTCGGCTTCAATCTGTTCCTGCTCGCAATTGGATGGCTGTTTTCTGCACACCGCGCCGCCGATATACGCGCACTGTATGTGCTCAATATTCCATCGTATAATATCGGCAATTTCGCCCTGCCGTTTGTCCAGGGTTTTTTGCCCTCGTCTGCAACGCTGTGTTTGTGCATGTTCGACGCAGGTAATAACCCGATTGGCACAGGCATTACCTATTCTGCGGCAGCTTCTCTGACCGCCGGCGACACCCGTTTATCTCTGCGCGATATCGCGCGCAAACTATTCCATTCCCCTCCATTTCTGGCATATTTTATTATGCTTGTGCTCTATCTGCCCGGCATCCGCCTTCCGGATGCGTTTTTTGATATGTGCGCACTGTTCGGGCAAGGTAACACGTTTCTTGCCATGTTCACACTGGGTTTGATTTTTGAATGGCATTTGACTCGTTCGGATATCCGAGAAGTCCTGCGTATTCTCGGCATCCGCTATATCCTTTGTCTTCTCGCTGCCGCAGCAGTCTATCTTCTCACACCGTTCGATCTCATCACACGGCAAACCCTGTGCCTGTGCCTGGTGGCGCCGGTCACAACACTGTCCGTCGCCTATGGTCTCGCCTGTGGCTGTACACACTCCATGATTGCCGCACTCAGTTCCGTAAGCATGGCAGCCAGTTTCGTACTCTCTCTGGGGCTGTTGATCGTTTGGGCATAAAAACAGTCTGAACTTTTTGTTCAGACTGTTTTTCTTCATTCTGTCAATCCCGTTGCATCCGGCTGTACTTTTTCACCGCGCAACGCGTCGAAATAATGTACAAATGCAATTTCCTGGTACGCCACAACATAGATGAGCACAATACCAAGCGTCAGCGCACCGAGCAATACCCATAGAATAAAGCTGAGATCAAATACCCAAAGTTCCCAGTTATGCTTTTTAAACGTACCTGAGCACGAACGGATGGCACCCATCACGCTCGCATCCGGCGAATCAATCATGCAAATATATGCGCCGTCATACCGGCGTATCTTAACAGAAATCAGCATCGTGAGCGCAGTGAGCAGCACAATACCGATGACCATAACTGCCATGGAGTCCGCGAGCACACTCCCCGTAGCCGCAGCCAATAAAATGGGGATCATTGCAACGATCCACAGCAGTATCCAACCGAGCGAATACAGCAGAATGCCCAGCACCAATTTGATCGATGTGAGATAGGCTCTGCCGTTCATGAAACAGGACAACAACAACATGGGCGATGCCTGCTGACCGCGCGCCCGCGCAACAAAATAATGTTTTGCTCCAAAGTCCAGCGGTGCCATAATAAACACGCTTGCCAGCAGAGAAATCAGCATACAAGTGGTATACAGCCCCATATTTTGGCTACCTGTATCACCTTCGGTCGCGCCGATGCCGATTTCACTGATCATTGCAATCAGAACAGCAGGAAGTATTTGCAGCACAACAGTCAGCATTGTCCGCCAGAATTGCCCACGGATATCTGCTCGTGCCTGCGCCTTGTACTGTCTGCGTGCATTTCCATCATATGTCATCTTACAACACTCCTTTCCTTGCTACATTATATCATACAGTGCAATACAATGACAGCCTTTTGACAAAAAAATTCCCCGGTACGCCATATTTAAGACGCATCAGGGAATCTGTACAATTACTTGGTCTCTTCCGCAGCCTTTGCAGCCGCTTCTGCTTCGCGCTGTGCTTTGGTCTTGCGTGTGGTGCGCTTCGGCTTTTCCTCTCCGTCCGCAGCAGCCGTCTTCTTGGCAGCCGTCTTTCTGGTCGTTGTCTTTTTTGTCGTAGTAGATGTTGCCTTCTTACGGGTGGTTGTGGTCTTCTTTGCCGCAGTGGATGTCGTGCGCTTACGGGTGGTTTTCTTTGCCGGAGCGGCAGGCTCTTCCGCCTTCGCAGCTTCCTCCACAATCGGAGCGGCGGGCTCTTCCACCTTTGCAGCTTCCTGCACAACCGGAGCGGCAGGCTCTTCCACCTTTGCAGCTTCCTGCACAACCGGAGCAACAGGCTCTTCCACCTTTACAGCTTCTTCTACAACCGGAGCCGCAGGCGCTTCTGCAACCGTCAGAATCCAGCTCTGGTTCTCGCCGTTGACGTCAACCCAGATCTGCAAGCGTGCGCCGGCAATTTCTGCATTCATGCCGACAACGTCAATGCACTTGGCGGACAGGGCAGACTTGATTGCAACTGCACCGCCATCCTTCTCCTCGAAGAACCACATCTGGCTGTCACCACCGACAAACTCCCACTGCTGCAAATTGGCGCCGTTGACAACACCCATGCTGATGATATCAAGCGCCTTGCCGGAATGCTTGTTGACGATCTTATAATACTTGCCATCGATATGGCGAATGGACCACAGCTGCTGGTCTGCGCCGGTAGCATCTGCCAGGCAAACAGCTGCGCCATTGTCGGTGGAAGCGTTCTCAATTTCGATAACCTTTCCCCCGATCTTTGCCGCTATGGCATACCATGCGGCTTCATCAAATGTCTGCTTCATGATGACACTCCTTGTCTCGCAGCAGAAAATATGTAAATTTCTGCAACTTATAATGTACATGATATAACGGGTTTTATTATACCACAGCCCCCTGATCTGTTCAATATTTCGGACATAAAAAAACGAGAAATCAGTGTGCTTTTCCGCTTATTTCGTGAAACATGACGCTTTTTATTGGTGTATTTGTTCAAAATTTGGTGGTTTTTTCTGTCGAACACATGCGTTCAAATGTGTGTACAGGAATTGTATCCCGTCTGTGAAGTTTTCAGTTCTTTTCATGGACGAAAAAATGTGTTATACTATGATATCATAAAGCTATACAAAGAATTTCTGCCGGCAGTTTTTTTGCAGCAGAAATCCGGAAAGGTCGGATACTCCCATGACAACTTCTACTATCTATACCATCGAACGTGAATTCGGCTCCGGTGGACACATCGTCGGCGAAAAGCTTGCGCAACTACTTAACATTCCATTTTATGACTCTCAGATCGTCGATATGGCGGCGAAAAATGCAGGCGTCAGCAGGAAGATTTTTGAAGGCTTTGATGAAAAGCCAACCAACAGTTTCCTGTACTCCCTTGTGATGGGCAGCTATACTGCGGCCGGTTCCCTCACGCATTCGTCCGATGTCAACATGAGCGATAAGTTGTTCATGGAAGAAGCAAAAATTATCCGTGAAGCAGCAGACAACGGTCCATGTGTGGTTGTCGGTCGCTGTGGCAGCTATGTCCTGCGCGAACGCAAAGATGTTGTGCGCGTATTCTGTATGGCTGATATTGATTTCCGCATCCATCACGCGGTCAATGACCTCGGTATGGATCAGCGCCGGATTGAAGACGCCATCCTCAAGCGCGACAAAAAACGCGCGAGCTATTTCAACTACTATACGGGCAAACGCTGGAGTGATGCATCCAGTTATGATCTATGTGTTTCCACGAGCTCGGTCGGCATCGACGGTGCAGTGGAAACGGTTCTCGCGTTTGGAGAACTGATGGAGCGCTTGCGCCAGGCCTCAAACAAGTAAATCTGTTTCCGTCATAACAGCCGCCAGAAACATTCGGGCGGCTGCTTTTTTGTTTTGTGCCATTGGGTCACAGATTTTGAACAAATGCATCTATCAACCGGTTGCACTGCGTACTGTTATCCGCATTGGAATTGTGCGCGGCCCGCCGAATCAAATGCAATGGATATCCTTCACGTGTATGCCATGCAAAATTATACTGCCGTACTTTTCCCGTCCTGTCATGCTCCCCCACCAGCAACAGGACAGGACAGGGAATATGAATGTCACATAGTTCGCGCGCAAATTGCCGGTAACCGGCGCCAAGCAACCGACACAGTTCATCTTTGCTGTATTGTGACAGCGCTGTATGCATGTTGCGATATGCATACACCGTGCGGGTGCAGGAACGCGCAATGCTTTCCCGCAACACTGCCTCCGGAAACAGACGGCACATGGATTCCATCTGCTCCACCCACCACAAATCAGAATTTGAATAATAACTCATGCCGAATGGACAAGTATCAATGCCAATAAAGGCCTGTGCCAGTTGTGGATATCGCTTCAATAGTACCTGAATGACATAACCGCCCATGGACTGCCCTACCAGAATACAGCGTTCGATATGTTCGGTGTGCAGAATATCCCGGAGCACATCGGCAGCATGGGCATAGGAGAAGTGTGCATATGGGCGGGATTTACCGTGTGCCGGCGCATCCCAGACCAGCACAGTATACGCCCGCACAAAATAATCGATCTGCCGATCAAACAATGTGTGATCGGCTGTCAACCCATGCAGAAAGACGATACATACCGCATCCGGATTGTCCCGGCGTGAAATCCAGTAATGCACCGTGCCATAATTGGAAGACCATGTCTTTTCGGTCATCGGTTCAGCCTCCTTTTCCGCCCCTATTTTACCATGGATTTCCACCCATTGCAGCAAAGATGAAAGAATTGCCCGAAAACTTGCTGTTTCTTATGTATCCTGCATCTGTTTTTTTATTTTTTGTTATGGTATACTGATTTTTACTGTCAACTAACAATCAATCTGTCGGATGGCTGCCGCATATTCGATATGTACGAGAAAGGAGCGACTTGTTATGCTCGAAGTATGGCTCGATTGTATTCTGGATATGGTTAAAACCATACCAATTTTATTTATTGTCTATCTCGCCATCGGTTGGATGGAAACGCGTATGGATACCGTGACACGCATTGTCACAAGTACAGAACCTGCCGGTCCAGTGATTGGCGCTCTGATCGGCGCAATTCCCCAGTGCGGTTTTTCTGTCGGCTGTTCCGCACTGTATTGCCGCGGTTTCCTGCCTCCGGCAACCTTAATTGCCGTTTATCTGTCCACCTCGGATGAGGCAATCCCGATCCTGCTGGCGGGCGGCAGCGATTGGCGCACGGTATTGGAACTGATCGGTGTAAAACTGATCGTCTCAATTGTCGCCGGTTATCTGTTTTATTTCACGCTGTTCCGCCGAAAATGGAATCCGGATGAATTGCCAGATGATGAGATCAATATGGATGAAGTCAATATGGGCTGTTCCTGCTGTAATGGACAGACCATTCTCGGCGCTGGAGTTTCACGCACCGTGAGCACAGCAGGATTCCTGCTCGTCACCATGTTGATCCTCAACACAATCATTCATCTTATCGGTGAAGATACTCTCTCTTCCCTGCTGCTCAGCGGCACAATATTACAGCCGGCATTGTGTGCGCTTATCGGCTTGTTCCCTGGCTGTGCCGTGTCCGTCCTGCTGACGCAATTGTTCATGTCAGGCGCCATCAGCTTTGGCAGCGCCATTGCCGGGCTGTCGGCCGGCGCAGGTTTTGGTTTTGTCCTGCTCGTGCGTGAATCGCCGCGCCGCCGTGACGCCCTAAAAATCATCGGCTGCACCTATATCGCCGCTGTTGTTGCAGGTATTTTCATCGATTTGGTTTTGTGACAGCCCAACGCCTCTCTCTGAGAGACGTGTTTGTATATTTTCGCTACGTGTTTATTTTTTTGGAGGATTCATGCTTACTGTCAATCATTTGAGTATCAATTTCGACGGAGAAAATCTATTTTCCGACGTCAATCTAAAATTTACTGAGGGCAACTGCTATGGCGTCATCGGCGCCAACGGCGCAGGGAAATCCACGTTTCTGCGCATGCTGTCCGGCGACCTGGAGCCGTCCACCGGTACGGTCGAAATGAACCCAAACCTGCGCATGTCTGTCCTGCGTCAGGATCACTTCGCCTTTGACGACTACACCGTTCTCGACACCATCATTCAGGGCAATCCCCGCCTGTATCAGATCATACAGGAAAAAGATGCGCTATATGCCAAAGACCCGTTTACCGAAGAGGATGGCAACCGTGCTGCCGAGCTGGAAGCGGAATTCGCCGAGCTGGACGGTTGGAATTCTGACACGGAAGCAGGTCGTCTGCTTCAAGGTCTCGGTCTGAAGGCAGATGACATCTTGTACAGCGGCATGCGCTACCGCACAGATACCGAAAAGGTCAAAATCCTGCTGGCACAGGCGTTGTTTGGTCATCCGGACATCCTGCTGCTGGACGAGCCGACCAACCATCTGGATATCCATTCCATCCGTTGGCTGGAGGATTTTCTGGCAGATTATGAAGGTACCGTCATCGTCGTATCCCATGACCGCCATTTTCTCAACAATGTGTGCACGCATATTGTTGACATCGATTATGGCAAGGTGAAATTATATGTCGGCAACTATGAATTCTGGTATGAATCTTCTCAGCTCGTCCAGCGCATGCTCAATGACCAGAAGAAAAAGGCAGATGAAAAAATCAAAGAGTTACAGGAATTTATCCGCCGTTTCTCGGCAAATAAATCCAAGTCCAAACAGGCAACCAGTCGAAAGAAACTGATTGACAAATTGACGGTTGAGGAACTGCCGGCGTCTTCACGCCGTTATCCCTTTGTCGGTTTTACAATGGATCGTGAACCGGGAAAAGATATCCTGGAAGTCAAAGGGATTTCCAAGACCATCGACGGCGAAACCATTTTAAACAATGTCTCTTTCCGCGTCGCGCGCGGCGATAAAATTGCTTTTGTGGGCAAGACGGAACAGGCTGCAACCACCCTGTTCCAAATCCTCATGGGGGAATTAGAACCGGATGAAGGGACGTTCAAATGGGGCGTATCTACCAGCCAGTCCTATTTCCCGAAGGACAATTCCGCATTCTTTAACAATCATACGGAAAGCATGCTGGACTGGCTTGCACCCTATTCCCAGACGGATACGTTGGAAACAACCCTGCGTTCCTTCCTCGGTAAAATGCTGTTCTCCGGCAATGATGTATATAAACCGGTCAATGTCCTGTCCGGCGGTGAAAAAGTGCGTTGTATGCTCGCGCGCATGATGCTGTTCGGCTCGAATGTCCTGGTCGTCGATCAGCCGACCAACCACCTCGATTTGGAATCCATCACGGCTGTCAACAACGGGTTGATTGACTTCAAGGGCAACGTCCTGTTCTCTTCTCACGACCATGAGTTCACCCAGACCATCGCCAACCGCATCATTGAGATCAATGAAACCGGTGTCTGGGACAAACAGTGCACCTATGACGAATATCTGGAAATCAGAGGATAACACAGAGCGAAACCATTGATCTTCCAAAAGAATGGAAAAAGGTCACCTTTTTGGTGACCTTTTTCCATAGCCCGTTCCATATCATATCCGCATCATTTTCCTGCTCACACGTCTTTCCTGACCGTTGTCCGCATATGGTAGGGACAAAAGGAGGGATGTTTATGACCGGAAGCGGCGGTCTGAGCACAGGTGAAGTGCGCCTGTCGCGCCAGCAGCACGGCGCGAACACCCTGGAAAAACAGGCGGGCAGCAGCTTGCTGTCGCGTTTTCTGGAAGGGTTTTCCGATCCGATTATCCGTATTCTGTTGATCGCACTCGCCATCAATGTGGTATTCATGCTGCGCGGCGCACCGTGGTTTGAAACAGCAGGCATTGCCATTGCTGTCTTTTTGGCCACATTCATTTCCGCCTTGTCAGAATATGGCAGTGACGCTGCATTCCGACGCATGCAAGCGGAAGCTGCTGCCGTTACCTGCCGTGTGCGCCGCGATGGCGGACAACTGTATACCGTGCCGGCAGATGATATTGTATGCGGTGATCTGGTATTATTACAGGCAGGCGAACGCATCCCGGCAGATGGTTTTATGCGCGAAGGCGCTCTTGACGTCGATCAATCTGCACTCACCGGTGAAAGCCATGAAGTGCGCAAACGACCACAACGAGACAATTCTGCCACCGATCAGACCGGTTTGTTGTTCCGCGGCAGTGTTGTCGTATCCGGCGAAGGTGTGATGGAAGTGACTGCCGTCGGAAATAAAACCATGTATGGCAGTATGGCACGGCAGATGCAGGAGGATACGCGTGAAAGCCCACTGCATGTGCGGTTGGAAGCGCTTGCAAATACCATCAGCAAACTCGGCATCGGCGCTGCTCTGCTCGTTGCAATTTCTGACCTGTCCTTGTCCCTCTTTGTACAAGGTGGATGGCTGCAAGGTCCAGCGGCCATCTTTCAGCACGGTTTACATGCACTCACATTGGCTGTGACTGTGCTGGTTGTCGCTGTCCCGGAAGGTCTTCCCATGATGATTACTGTCGTATTGTCATCCAATATGGTGCGTATGCTGCGCGATCATGTATTGGTACGCCGTCTGACCGGTATTGAAACTGCCGGCAGTATGAATATCTTATTCACCGATAAGACTGGTACATTGACCTGTGGACGCATGACGGCAGATATGATATTTGCCGGTGATGGAACACAGTTTGACAGTATTTCCATGATACGGATGGGTGCGCCAGCGCTCTACAGCCGTATTTTTGCCGACTGTCGTTGGAACACCGGGGCAACATTGTCCACAGGCACGATTTCCGGCGGCAATGCCACAGATCGCGCTTTGCTGCGCGCCGTTGTATCTATGGCAGCGACAGAACCATTGGAACAAACAGGAGATAAACTTCCGTTTGATTCGCGCCGGAAATATGCAGCAGTTCGATTGCCCGCACGGGCATTGACACTGGTGCGTGGCGCACCCGAAATTTTACTGCCGCGTTGTACACAATACCTTTCCCCGGACGGGCGCATACAGTCCCTGTCGCGTGACATTCCATTGCGCCTTCTGCGCGAACATGCGGCGGAAGGCGGACGTGTCATTGCCATGGCGACAACGGAGCAGGCAGTGACTGCGGATCACATCCCCGCCGGGCTGACATTGACCGCACTCGTCGTACTGCGTGACCCGATACGGCTTGAAACACCAGAGGCGGTGTATCAGCTTCACACCGCAGGGATTCGCACCGTCATGTTGACCGGCGACAATTTAGACACAGCAAAAGCGGTTGCAAAACGCTGTGGGTTGTTGGATTGCAAAGCGGATCTCGCCATAGACAGCGCCCAATTGGCTGCATGGAGCGACACGGAATTGACTCAACGCCTGCCCCGGCTCGCCGTCCTCGCGCGGGCCATGCCGGCCGATAAAGTCCGATTGATTCAGGCAGCACAACGGGCCGGCATGGTCGCCGGTATGACCGGCGACGGCGTCAACGACGCGCCCGCGCTCAAGCTGGCAGATGTCGGCTTTGCAATGGGGAGCGGTACAGCCGTCGCACGGGAAGCCGGTGATATCGTCATCACGGATGATAACCTGGCATCCATGGCACGCGCCGTATTATATGGACGTACAATCTTTAAAAGTATCCGCAAATTTCTTGTATTCCAGTTGACAATGAATGTCTGTGCCGTCGGTGTATCCATCATTGGACCGCTGATCGGTATTGATACACCGGTAACTGTCATGCAGATGTTGTGGATCAATCTCATCATGGATACACTGGCCGGTCTGGCCTTTTCCGGTGAACCGCCGCTGGCAGAATATATGCGCGAGCCGCCCAAACGGCGCGATGAACCTGTACTCAACCGATATATGAAAGGTCAGATCATCACAACCGGCGTCTACACCATCCTGCTGTGCACGCTGTTTCTATGGATGCAGCCCGTGCGGCAATTTTTCCGCTATGGCTACGATCCCCTGCGTTTTTTGACAGCATTTTTCGCATTATTTATTTTCTGTGGTATTTTTCATGCATTCAATGCGCGTACCCATCGCCTCAATCTATTTGCGCATATCCGCAAAAATCCTCTGTTTGTACTCATCATGGGCGCCGTCACCATTGTACAGCTCTCCCTGATTTATTTCGGCGGCGCACTGTTCCGCACAACGCCGCTGTCACTGTATGAACTGGGCGCCACAGCGCTGCTCGCACTGACCGTCATCCCAATGGACGTCGCGCGCAAATTACTTCTGCGGGCTTGCGGTGCAGAACGAAATTTTTAACCGTCTACAATCCTATCCCTGGTACACAGATTTTTTTGTAACATTTGACGAAACCCTTGCATTTTTTTGTGTGCCGTAGTATACTATTTTCGTCAATAACAGATACGGTTCTTCAGGGCAGGGTGCAACTCCCTACCGGCGGTATAGCCCGCGACCCGTTGGGAAATTTTTCCCGCGGCTGACCCGGTTTGATTCCGGGGCCGACAGTCACAGTCTGGATGGAAGAAGAAACGATTTGAGGCATGGTTCATGTCTCTTGTTTTCATCGCCCTGTTTCGCATGGATTGTGAAGCAGGCATTTTTATTCTCACGCCCTGTTTGTCTGCATAAACAGGGTTTTTTGCTGCTTTGGAGCTGATTACAAATGGCAGAAATTACAACAACAGATATTCGCTGTATGCGCCGCGCATTGGAACTGGCCAAACGGGGCTTAGGACATGTCTCCCCCAATCCAATGGTAGGTGCAGTCATCGCAAAAGATGGACATATCATCGGTGAAGGCTGGCATGAACACATCGGTGGATTGCATGCGGAACGCAATGCCTTCAAAAACTGTACCGAGGACTGCACCGGCGCAACCATCTATGTCACATTGGAACCCTGTTGCCATTGGGGACGCACCCCGCCATGTACCGATGCAATTTTAGAACATAACATTGCACGGGTTGTCGTCGGTTGTCTCGATCCAAATCCATTGGTTGCAGGCAAAGGATTGCAAATTTTACGCGATGCAGGCATTGAATGTCATGCCAATGTATTGGAAGACGAATGCCATGCCATCAATGAAGTATTTTTCCACTATATCACAAAAAAGAAACCTTATGTTGTCATGAAATATGCCATGACGTTGGATGGTCACATTGCGTCGTATACCGGCGATTCCAAATGGATTACCGGAGAAACTGCCCGCCTCCATGTACAACAGACACGCAAATGGCTCAGTTCCATTATGGTTGGCATCGGCACGGTGCTTGCGGATGATCCCATGCTCAACTGCCGCATCGAATCAGGCGTTGATCCCATCCGTCTGGTCTGTGACAGCACATTGCGGATCCCGTTGGACAGCCAGCTTGTGCGCACAGCCAAAGAGATTCCAACCTGGGTATTTTGTGCAACTGCCGATGTGCATCGTAAGGCTGCATTGGAAGACGCCGGCGTGACCGTCATCCCGTTGCCGGATGAAAGCGGTACGCGTGTCGATCTTGCGGCAGTGATGGAATATCTCGGGCAGGAACAAGTGGACAGCATACTTCTGGAAGGTGGCGGTACACTCAATGGTGAAGCCTTGCGTCTCGGTCTGGTAGACCGTGTACAGGCATATATTGCGCCCAAACTGATCGGCGGCGCACTGGCACATGGTCCGGTCGAAGGTCCTGGCATTGCGCATATGGCAGATGCGTTGCTGTTGGACGATCCCACCATTACACGGCTGGATGATGACATTCTCATTGAAGGTCGTATCCGAAAGGACTGAATCTATGTTTACTGGAATAGTCGAAGAAGTCGGCGAAATCACTGGTCTGCGCCAATCAGCGACCAGCACGGTACTCGGTGTGCGTGCCAGCACGGTACTTGGCGGGACCAAATTGGGCGATTCGATTGCTGTCAACGGCGTATGCCTGACTGTCGTGCGATTGACTGCCGATGGCTTTGAAGGCGATGTCATGCCGGAGACCATGCGTCGTACCAATCTCGGTGCACTGCGTCCCAAATCCCGCGTCAATCTGGAACGTGCCATGGCAGCGGATGGACGCTTTGGCGGACACATTGTGGCTGGACATGTCGATGGCACGGGTACCATTACGGATGTGTCACCGGAAGGCAATGCCGTCTGGGTGACCATTGCAGCCGCACCCCATATCCTGCGGTATATTGTGGAAAAAGGTTCCATCACAATGGATGGCATCAGCCTGACTGTGGCTTATGTCGACAACACCTGTTTTAAGGTTTCCATCATTCCACACACCGGGCAGGAAACCACATTGCTCACTCGCAAACCCGGCTATATCGTCAATCTGGAATGTGATATTGTCGGCAAATATATTGAAAAGCTCATGCAGCCCACACCGGCGACAGATGAACCGCCATCTGGCGGCATTACGGTCGATTTTCTCGCCGGGAATGGGTTTCTATAACAGAGGAGGAACAACACACATGGCTGATTTTGCAACCATTGAACAGGCGCTGGATGCACTCCGCGCCGGAAAAAATATCCTGGTCATTGATGACCCTGACCGTGAAAATGAAGGCGATATCGTCTGCGCCGCACAATTTGCAACCACAGAAAATGTCAACTTCATGGCAACGCATGCCAAAGGTTTAATTTGTATGCCGATGAGCGGCGATTATTGTGACAAACTCAATCTGCCGCAAATGGTAGAAACCAATACGGACAATCATGAAACGGCATTTACCGTTTCCATCGACCATGTGAAGACAACCACTGGTATTTCCGCTGTCGAACGTTCATTGACTGCGATGATGACGGTCAATCCGGAAGCAAAGCCCTCCGACTTCCGCCGTCCGGGACATATGTTCCCCTTACGCGCCCGCGAAGGCGGTGTGTTGATCCGCTCCGGTCATACGGAAGCAACCGTTGATCTGTGCCGTCTGGCGGGTTTGGCGCCGGTTGGATTGTGCTGTGAAATCATGCGTGAAGACGGCACCATGATGCGCACCACTGAACTGATCCAATTTGCCAAAAAACATGATCTGGTTATGATCTCCATTGCCGATCTGATCGCGTATCGTATGCGCGACAAAGAAGAATCTCTGGTCGAAGAGATTGCCTGTGCAGATATGCCGACCAAATACGGACATTTTAAGATTCACGGCTTTGTCAATAAGCTGTCCGGCGAACATCATGTTGCCCTGACCATGGGGGACATTGCAGATGGTGAACCGGTGCTCTGCCGTGTACACTCCGAGTGCCTGACCGGAGATACCTTTGGTTCGGCACGCTGTGACTGCGGTGAACAGCTTGCCGCAGCGCTGAAAGCCATTGACAAGGAAGGTCGCGGTCTGTTGTTATATCTGCGGCAGGAAGGTCGTGGCATTGGTCTGATTAACAAATTGCGTGCCTATGAGTTGCAGGAACAGGGATATGACACCGTCGATGCAAACATCAAACTCGGTTTCCCGGCTGATATGCGTGAATATGGCATGGGCGCACAAATTCTTGTCGCATTGGGGGTACAAAAACTGCGTTTGATGACCAACAATCCGACAAAAATTCATGGTTTGTCCGGTTATGGTCTGGAAATTGTAGAACGTGTACCGATCCAGATCGCAGCCAATCCAGTCGATGCATTCTATCTCAAAACCAAACAGGAACGCATGGATCATATGACAGAATACAAATAACATTCAGGTTCACAGATACAGGAGGAAACTACAATGAAGCTGTTAGAAGGAAATGTAATTGGTACTGGTCTCAAAGTCGGCATTGTTGCGGCACGTTTCAATGAATTCATCGTCGGCAAGCTGGTTTCCGGTGCACAGGATGCACTGGTACGCCATGGCGTCGATAGCGATGACATCGAAATTGCATGGGTTCCAGGTGCATTTGAAATCCCGCTGATCGCACAGAAAATGGCGCAATCCGGCAAATATGACATGGTCCTGTGCCTGGGAGCTGTCATCCGCGGTTCCACTTCTCACTATGATCTGGTCTGCAATGAATGCGCCAAGGGTGTGGCACAGGTTTCTCTCGCCTCCGGCATTCCGGTTCTGTTCGGCGTGGTGACCACCGACACCATTGAACAGGCAATCGAACGCGCAGGCACAAAGGCAGGCAACAAAGGCTATGACGTCGCCTGCTCCGGCATTGAAATGGCAAACCTCATCAAAGGTCTGTAATCACACACAAAAAATCCTCCCGAATCACAGGAATCCGGGAGGATTTTTTTATTTATATGAATATCACACGCTTTGTTCGGTACGATTGCAGGTGCAGGTTATGCTTCTGTCGTTGCAGCAGCTATGACCTTTTCCTGAACGGCCGGAGGTGCATCCTCATAGCGTTCAAACTGGGAGATAAACGAACCTCTGCCCTGCGTCATGGAACGCAATGTAATTGCATAATCGCTGATTTCTGCCATTGGGACTTCCGCAACAATTTCCTGACCATCGTCAGTCGGGTTCATGCCCATGATACGTCCACGGCGCTTGTTGATATCGCCGATGACGTCGCCCATGTACGAATCGGGAATGTAAACCTTCATGGAGCAGATCGGCTCCATAATAACCGGATTGGCCTGCGGGATACCCGCCTTATACGCCAGCTTTGCCGCCATCTTAAACGAAAGTTCGTTGGAATCGACGTCATGATACGATCCGTCAAGCAAATCCGCCTTCAGACCGACCATCGGATATCCGGCGAGAACGCCGTGTTCCATCGCTTCCCGGATGCCCTTTTCAACTGCCGGATGGAAGTTTTTCGGGACAGATCCGCCGAAGATGTGCTCTTCAAACAGGAAATCGCCCTCTGTATAGGGAGAAAATTCCATCTTGACATGACCATACTGACCATGACCGCCGGACTGTTTCTTGTGTTTCCCTTCCACCGTTACCTTTTTGCGGATCTTTTCACGATATGGCACGATCGGTGCGGACAACACGGCTTCTGCGCCAAAACGGCTCTTCAGCTTGGAACAAATCACATCGAGATGAATGTCTCCGGAACCGCTCAGAATGCTCTGATGGGTTTCCTTGTTGACGGTAAAGGTAAAGGTCGGATCTTCGTCGGCCAGTTTTGTGAGACCGGAAGCAATCTTTTCTTCGCCGCCCTTGACCTTCGGTGAAATGGCCTGGGAATAGCATGCCGGAGCAAATGGGATGCCATCCAGATTGACCGCACGGACGGTCATGGACAACGTATCGCCTGTTTTGGTCGTCGCGAGCTTGGACACTGCACCGATATCGCCGCAGGTGACCTCCTTGACTTCCGTACTCTTTTTGCCGCAAATAGAATAGATATGACCGATTTTTTCAACGCCATCCATGCGATGATTGAGCAGCGTCATGTCCTGTTTGACCGAGCCGGCAATAACCTTGAAATAGCTGAAACGACCATACTGATCGGCTGTTGTCTTGAACACAAACGCGCATGGCGTGCCATTCGGATTGCAGGCGACCTCGATCAGATCATCGCCCTCTTCGCAGACCTCAACAGCGCCCTGGTCAGGTGACGGCATATAATCACAAATACCCTTGAGCAGTGCAACTGTGCCGATGCCAGTGACAACTGTGCCGCAGAATGTCGGGATGATGAGGCGCTCCAGCACGCCCTGACGCACACCTGCAATCAGTTCCTCATCAGAGAACTCCTCACCGGCAAAATAGCGCTCCATCAAATCTTCGGACAGCTCCGCAATGTTCTCACACAGTGCGGCGCGATGCTGATCCACACGCTCAACCATATGATCCGGAATGGGGATCTCAACGCGTTCATTGCCTTCCATACGGTACGCTTTACGCACAATACAGTCAACAACGCCGACCGTCTCGCGATTTCCCTCAAAGATCGGTACAACGATCGGGCAAACAGTCGGACCGAATGCCTTTTGCAGTTTGTGCAGGGAAGTATAATAATCGGAATGTTCCTCATCAATCTTGGAAATGTAGAACATGCACGGTTTTCCTGCGTCTGCCAACCGCTTCCACGCCTTTTCCGTGCCGACGCTTGGACCGGACTTGCCTGGAACGACGATCAAACCGGATTCACACACGCGCAGTGCACTGAGCACTTCGCCTTCAAAATCGAAGAAGCCGGGTGTATCCAGCATATTGATCTTGCAGCCGCCATATTCAACCGGCGCAACAGCGGTGGAAATCGAGAATTTTCTGCGGATCTCCTCCGGATCGTAGTCACAAACGGTATTTCCATCTGCGATCTTTCCCATGCGATCGGTTGCCTTCGTCATATAAAGCATGCTCTCAATCAGAGAGGTCTTGCCATCTCCACCATGCCCCATCACGCAGACATTGCGGATTTTATCTACAGAATATACGTTCAACGATTCCACTCTCCTTACAAGGGTTTTCCAGCGACCATCCGATCGCCTCTGTTCGTAATTATATACTATTTGAGCTATGATTGCAAACAAAAAATTGTGAAATCTTTCTAAACGCGTTGCCGGACAGCAAGATATTTTGCCCATTTTATGCGCGTATTTCCGCCATTTCCCCTATATTGTTCCTCTTTATATCATATATTTGTGTGTTTTCCCTCAATTTTTATCAAAATCGATAAAAAACAGGAAGCGGAAAATCCTGTCAAAATTCCGCTTCCTGTGTGGTTTTCAGTCGCGCCCCACGCCATTTTCCAGGAAGAAAATGGGTACAAAACACAAAATCGCATACAACAGCACGCGAATCGGACGCGCATCAATTGGTACAAAGACAAAGCACAAATATGTCATCAACAACATGCAAATGATAGCTGCAATGATACCGATGATCGTCCCGCCTTTTGCCAGGCGATTCTGTACATGTGCCGTAGAAATACAGTCGGCAAAGGGGACCAATCCATCGCGCAGCATAACGCCGCACAGCATGCCATCCGCCGCATAGTGCGGGCTGCGCATGGCGCGATCAACCTCTAAATCAGGAAGCCTGACCGTACCCTCAGGTAAACCATACAGCCGTTCTACCAATTGCGTCGTGACCTGATGGTTGCGCGTATGCAACAGGATGTGAATATGCCGTTCCGTCAACACCTGCATGGCATTGAACAGCACCGCCGGAACTTGATAATCCACAACCAATACCGCGGCAACCGTGCCTTCCACAGCGAGGATCAAACCATTTTCCGGCACATCATCCGTCAAAATCCCGCGCTCCGCCATAAAGTCCGCATCGCCCAGCAGGATCTCCAATCCGCCGGCCTGTCCGCTGATGCCGCCGCCCGTATAATGCATGACATGATGTGCTGTCAGCGGCGCGCCATAGCGCGCGCGAACCTCTTCCGCAAGCATACGTCCGAGGGAAGACTGCCCCGCGAGCGCCGCCGCATATGCCAACGCTGTCGTATCATTCAATTGGCTGTGCAGCTCCAGCCGTTCCAATGCGACCGAACCTGTTGGGAACAGATCTTCATCTGTCAACACCACAGTATTGACAGATGCCAATGCTGCCCCGCCGCGCATACCGTCGAGCGCAGTGCCTCCTTTCATCATATGGCGGGCTGCATTGGCGCGTCCCATTGGGATCGCCAACAACAGCGCCACCTGGCATGCGCCGGTGACTGTGGCCGCCAACACATAAATCAACCGTCCGTTGTCCCCTGTTGATGTGCAGACAATGATAGACAGAACGATGGACACGACAATGGACAAAATCGTCAAGATACTCTCCAACTTTCTGGTGCGATCGGGCTTTACGACCTGTTGGATAAACGGCTCTATCTGCTCCATCGGCGCTTTTATGATATGCTTCGGATCACCGTTCTGCAAATAAATGCCGACTGGCTGTGATGCGCCCGCCGCCACTTTATATGTATAATGCCGCGCGCGGGCATCACACACACGTGCACGCATCTGCGCAAACAACGCAAGCATTGCCGCACAGGTATATGGCATCTCTTCGCCATCCCAAACCAGACGGATAATGCAATGCACCAAATTGAGCACCAACGCCAAATCCACCAAAGTGGAAAAATTGGGATGCAAATAAATTGCCGCCAATATACCGTCCCGAATGACATCAAACGCCACAACCATGGCAATCAGTTGCAAAACAATAAACGAAATCAACACGGCACTGGGGCTTTCCACATAATCCATGGAAGCCGACAACGGCAGAGAAAAATCCGCCGCGCAGGACAGGTATACAGCGATCACCGTCAGCACTGCGACGGCAATCGATCGTTGTGCCTGTATCTGAGCGCGTTGCTTCCATCCGGCTGATGCTTTGCGCAGGTCCTGCGGCACATCTTCCTTCGGCCAGGTTTTGCGTTTTTTTGCCGATTTCTGGCTTACCGTCGAAGTTTGCTCACGATGGGGTTCGGATTCCAATTGTTCGGATGATTCCGATTGGTCCGCTGTGTCTGGGACTTCCTGCAACGGTTCCGGTTGGGTGGTTTGCTCCAATTCTTCGAGTTCCCGCGACTCTGTCAACATTTCTTCCCGGTCGTCCGATTCCGTTTCCGGTGTACCGTCCGACCTGTCGCTAAAAACCGATGAATTGTTATCTATCCCCTGTTCCTGCTGTAACAGGTCGCGCAATGCGCCTGCCGCATCGATCACAGATGGTTCGCTGTCTTCTTCCGGAAGTTCTTCCTCCACCGGCGGCTGTTCCTCCTGATGCAGGGTTGGATGTTCCGCTTTCATATACGCACGGTGGCGTTCCATAATCCATTCGCGTTGTCTTGCAACCTCGCGCTGCATGACGGGTCCTTCCTGCCGCAGGTCTTCGAGTGCCGGCGCAGTTTTACACAGTTCTTCCAGCGGCATGTTCAGCCATTCCGGATCAGGTTCCGGTTGCAGACGTTTTCTCATCCGCTCCAATTTTTCCTGCTTGATTTTTTCATCCATCGCCTGCGCTTCAAGATCCGCCTCAGCGTCAAAGAATTCCGGTTCATCTTCCTGCGGCTCACTTTTTTCTCTCACCGGAACGTCTACATATACTGTCGTTGTCTCTTCCGGGAACTCATCCAGTGAAATTTTTCGCTGCACCCGGACAGGTGTGTCCGGATCCATGCCATTGTCGCGCAAAATCTGTTCAAAGCTGGCAATGGGCTGTTCCTGTTTGTCTTCCACGTCAGACAGGAATTGCTCCAATTCCTCTTCGCTGATGACAGGATCATCCTCCGGCTCGGGATTGTGCGGCGGTTCGGGTGTTTCTTCCGTCGCGCCAATCGCTTCTTCCTGTGCCATTGCCTCCGTAAAGGTCGCTATGCCGATATCCTTGTCTTCGATTTCTTCCGGTTCCGGATGGACATAAATTTCTTCCGGTTCAGAAATAGGTTTCTGCTCTTCCTGCGCCACATCGTCCGGGGCAATCTCTTCCTCTGGAACTCCTGTTTGTTCGACAGACTGTACATTCATCGGTTCCAATACCTGCGTTTCCTGCCCGTCCGCCGGCGAAACGTCTTCGATCGACGCTTCTTCTTCCTCCGACTCCTCGTCGTCCTCGTCGTCCTCGTCATCGTCCAGACTGAACCACTTGGACCAGAATCCTTTCTTTTCGTGTTTTTCGTCCGGCTGTCCGGCAGATTCTTCCTCTATTGGCTCCAATATCTGCGTTTCCTGGTCATCCGTGGTTGAAACGTCTTCGATCGACGCTTCTTCCTCTTCTTCATCGTCCGACTCCTCGTCGTCCTCGTCATCATCATCGTCCACGCTGAACCACTTCGACCAGAAACTTTTCTTTTCGTGTTGTTCCTCCGGTTGTTCGGCAGGCTCTTCTCCTATCGGCTGCAATATCTGCGTTTCCTGTTCCTCCGCGGTTAAAACGTCTTCGATCGGCGCTTCTTCCTCTTCTTCATCCTCATCGTCATCTTCGTCGTCTGCGCTGAACCACTTCGACCAGAAACTTTTCTTTTCGGGTTGTTCCTCCGGCTGTGCGGCGGACTCTTCTCCTATTGGCTGCAATATCTGCGTTTCCTGCCCGTCTGCCAACGAAACGTCTTCGATCGGCGCTTCTTCCTCTTCTTCATCGTCCGACTCCTCGTCGTCCTCGTCATCTTCGTCGTCCACGCTGAACCACTTCGACCAGAAGCTTTTCTTTTCGGGTTGTTCCTCCGGTTGTTCGGCAGGCTCTTGTTCTATCGGCTCCAAGACCTGTGTTTTCTGCTCGTCTATCGGCTGAAAATGCTCTGTTGGATGCGTATCATCCGCAATCTCTTCCGTCATTTTCCAATCGTCGGCGGTATCGATATGTACGGTATGCTCGTCCTCCAACTCCGTCATTTCCGATTCAGCAGATGGCATTTCCTCCCGTTCAATCCCCGATACCGGAGCGCCATCAAAGAGACGTGCCATTAAGTCCGGCTCGTCTTCCGGTTCTTCCAGCATTTCCGTGCGTGGATCAGTAAATGCCTGTTCTTCCGGTTTGGAAAATACGCTGTCCATCGGATCCTGTTCAATCTGTCCGAGCTGATTGAACAGACGGGCAAATACATCTTCCTGTTCCTCTAATGGATCAGGCTGTTCCTCTTCGTCCTGTGCTGCTGCTGCAAGTTCCTCCTGCTCATCAATGAATTGCTGTGTCTGTTCCTGCGCGCGCAGCAGTTCGGCGTGCGGTTGTTTTTCGGACAGCTTCAACACCATATTTTCTGTAACAGGCGCAGGAGGTTCCTCTTCATCCGATTCCGATTCATCCATATGAATACCAAACCGGTGCATCAGATGTTCCAGCGATTCATTCTCCTGTTTCTGTCCGGGCACACCGGCTTCCCGCATGATATCTTCTACGTCATACCGGCTGCCGCCGGAAACGTCATCCAATTCCTGTTTTAATTTTTCCAGATCCAGATCATCCATGGCTTTCCTCCCCCAGCCGCTGACGGACTGCTTCATACAACAGCACTGCGGCGGCCGCTGATGCATTGAGTGAATTTACCTTACCCTTCATCGGGATACTCACGATGAAATCACATTTATCATGTACAATACGGCTCAGACCATTGCCCTCTGAACCAATGACAATCGCTGCGGCGCCCGCGAAATCCGCTTGATACAATTGCTTGTCACCGCCCGCATCTGCACCGAATACCCATACGCCATTTTCTTTGAGCGTATCGATGGCTGCTGCAAGATTGGTGACACGCGCCACACCAATGTGTTCCATTGCTCCGGCAGACGCTTTTGCAGCGGTCGCAGTCAGACCAGCGGAACGGCGTTTTGGAATCACAACCCCATGTGCACCCGCGGTCTCCGCTGAACGAATGACTGCGCCAAGGTTATGCGGATCGGTCAAACCGTCACAGACAACAATCAGCGGTTGTTCCCCGCGGTCATGCGCAGTCTGTAAGATATCTTCGAGCGATACATAGGCGTGGGCTGCCGCCTGTGCGATGACGCCCTGATGCACACCGGTTTCACTCATGGCGTCCAATTTACGCCGATCCACCTGTGTGACAACGGCGCCGGATTGTTTCGCCAGTGCAATGATATCCGCCATACGTGCATTCTGATCGGATGCAACAAATAATTTATCCACGGTCCTGCCTGCCCGAAGCAGTTCCATGACCGCATTTCGCCCCTCATACAGCGCGGTTTCCTGTTCATCTCCACGCATCGGGCGTCTCTGATCATTTCTTTTGTTTTTTTGACTCATGCGATCTTCTCCATACCGTCAATTTCAGATAGTATCAGTATATCACAAATCCGCTGTACCTGACAGACCAAAAACAAAGTTCCTCTCTGTCAATCAAAAAAATCCGGCTTCCCATGTTTCAGGGAAGCCGGAATACATGCAACGATCAATCAAAGAACTTATCATGTACGGCCCGGACAGCACGCTGTGCATCAGCCTCATCAATCAGGACAGAGATCTTGATTTCAGACGTAGAGATCATGCGGATGTTGATCTGTGCATTGGACAGCGCTTCAAACATCTTGGCAGCAACGCCCGGATTGGACGCCATACCTGCGCCGACAATAGAGACCTTTGCAATCTGGGACTCATATGTGATATTGTCACAATGCAGGGTATTCCTGTTTTCTTCGAGCAAACGGACCGTCTCATCCAACTGGCTTCTGGATACCGTAAAGCTGATATCCTTGCTGCCATTGCGTCCAATCGACTGAAGGATAATATCAATATTGATCTTATTTTTTGCCAGCAGGGAGAACAGACGGAATGCCTTGCCCGGCTCATCCGGCAGACCAATTACGGCAATGCGGGCTACATCCTTATCACAGGCAACACCGCTGATAATCATCTTTTCCACAGAAGTAACCTCCTTGACTTTAGTTCCAGGATTTCTCGTGAGGCTGGACACAACCTCAAGGTCAATGTTGTATTTCTTTGCCATTTCAACCGAACGGTTGTGAAGAACCTGTGCACCCAACGTCGCAAGTTCGAGCATTTCGTCGTACGTGATTTCATCGAGCTTCTTTGCGCCCGGAACAACACGGGGATCTGCCGTATATACGCCGTCAACATCGGTATAAATCTGACACAGATCTGCATGCAGCGCCGCTGCGATGGCAACTGCGGTTGTATCCGAGCCGCCGCGACCCAGTGTCGTAATGCTGTCGTGGCTGTTAATGCCCTGGAAACCTGCAACAATGACAATGCGGTTTCTGTCAAGCAGGCTCTGAATGCGTTCCGGTCTGACGGAACGAATGCGCGATGCACCATAGTTCAAATCGGTCTTAATGCCAGCCTGCCAGCCTGTCAAGCTGGTCGCATGAAAGCCAAGCTTATTGATTGTCATTGCCAGCAAGGCCATCGAAATCTGTTCACCTGCGCTCAACAGGACATCCATTTCACGCGCCGGCGGATTATCTGTGATTTCTGCGGCCTTTTCAATGAAATCATCGGTGGTATCGCCCTGCGCGGATACGACAACGACAACCTGATTTCCAGCCTGTGCGGTCTTGGTTACAATATCGGCAACGTTAAACAGGCGTTCGGTATTTGCAACCGACGTGCCGCCGAATTTTTGCACAATTAAAGCCATGTGCTGTATTCCTCCTATTGTTTTCCCCGCGCCATGCACGGGTCGGGATTGTATGAACTCTGTCATGCATAGCGCTGTCATACACACAGAGTTTTTGACCAGATAGAATTATTCCGTCTGCGTGACGGTTGCGCCCACTTCATCACACGCCAGCAGGACTGGCGTCCAATCCGGAAACCGGTCGGCAAAGTACATGCAAGCGCGGCTGTAATACGTCTTGTCTTCCTTGTCAACCATGGCGATGATGGTCGGACCTGCGCCGGACAGGAATGCGCCCAGCGCACCCAACCCCTTTGCGCTGCGGACAACCTCTTCGCCATTCGGAATCAGGCTGAACCGATACGGCTGATGCAGGCAGTCGCCTACCGCAACACGAAGGTTGTGCAGGTTACCTGTGACCAGCGAACCGGTCAACAGCGCCGCACGCGACAGATTAAACACCGCGTCGTGATGCGGGATGGTGTTGGGCAGCGCATTGCGCGCTTTTTCGGTGGGCAGCTCAAAGTTCGGGATAAATGCAACAAAATCCACTTTATCTGCAATCGGGACGCGCACGCTCCACACCTTGCCGTATTCGAGCAATGACGTGCAAAACCCGCCGAGAATGGCAGGCGTGGAATTATCCGGATGCCCTTCAATGGCCGCTGCCAGATCGATGATATTTTCCTGATGCAGGGGACCGCCGAGCATTGCATTGGCGCCGAGCAAACCGGCAACCGTGCAGGCGGAAGAAGAACCCAGACCACGCGTCTGTGGAATGCTGCAATCTTCAATCAACCGCAATCCATGCATCGGCTTGCCGCAGATATCATACACCCGCTTGGCGCATTGATACACCAGATTGCTCTCGTCATTGGGGATATTTTCACCGCCCGTGGCGGAAATATCGATATGGTCGCATTCTTCCATTGAAAAACGATTGTATAAATTGAGCGCAATGCCAATGGAATCAAAGCCCGGACCCATATTGGCGCTCGTTGCGGGAACCGTTACCGTAATCATCAGCAGCTCACAGCAGGCGCATGCAGCCGGTTACCGAACCAAGCGCCGCAGCCTTCTCCTTCATTTCTGCCGTCGTCCATTCTGCCGTGATACAAGCCGCCTCTTCCCCTGTGCGCGCGGACTTGAGCATATCGCAGCCCGGGAACATATCGATCAAACGCTTGGCTGCATGCGGTCCATCCAGACGGACATACCAACGGGATGCAAAGCTGTCCAGTGGACGAACGAGATTTTTACTCCCGTCGCCCCAACTGACCATGCGCCGGTGTTCATTGTGGCGGGCACAGTCGATCATATCCGCCACAACAGCAGAGGCTGTCGCCAGTTTACCGGCGCCCTGACCATAAAACATCGCATCACCCAGCATATCGCCGGTGATCAGAATGGCATTGAATACATCATCGACATCTGCCAGCGGGCTGTGTTTGGACACCAGATGGGGGGCAACAAACGCATAGATGGTGCCATCTTCATTGAGTACCGCACGACCGAGCAGTTTCACGACGCAATCCGCCTGTGCCGCATAACGGACATCTTCCAATGTCAATTTGGAAATGCCTTCCGTTTCGACATATTCCGGATGGATATGATCGCCATACGCGATGTCGGACAAGATACAAATTTTGCGGCAGGCGTCAATGCCGTCCACATCGGCCGCCGGATTTGCCTCGGCATACCCTTTCTCCTGCGCTTCCTTCAGGGCAGCTTCAAAGCTCAAACCCGCATCAATCATACGGCTGAGGATGTAATTGGTGGTGCCATTGAGAATGCCGGTGATATGCGTCATATGATTGGCTGTCAGGCACTGCAACATCGGACGGATGATCGGGATGCCGCCGCCGACAGAGGCTTCAAACATATAGTTGACGCCGCTTTCCTTTGCGATATTGAGCAGTTCCGCACCATGGCAGGCGACAAGCTCTTTGTTGGAGGTGACAACATGCTTTCCGGCGAGCAGGCAACGCTTGGTGAATTCATATGCCGCGCCTTTGCCGCCCATCGTCTCTGCGACAATGCTGATCTCCGGGTCATTTTCAATGATAGAAAAATCTTTGATAAATTTTTCCTGATAGGGCAGCTCAGGGAAATCCCTCAGATCGAGAATATATTTTACTTCAATGGTATCCCGTGCATTTTTGGCAACTACATCCGCATTGCGGTCGAGTACCTCATATACGCCGGAACCCACTGTGCCAAACCCCATAATTGCGGCCTTAAACATCGTGGTTTTCCTCCTTTTTGTAAATAGACGGTCACTCTCTCGCCAAAATCTCCATACAGGCGACGCCCGAAATGGACAAAATTTCCGCCATCAATTGTTCGACCGAACGGTCCATGCCGCCGGTACGCGCAGCAATGGTGACAGCAGCCTGCCCATTGACCGGGATCGACTGGTTAATGGTGAGGATATTCGCACCCGAACGGGCAAATACGGACAAAATTCCGGACAGTACGCCTGCCCGGTCAGAAACCATCAAATGAAAGGTGATGATGCTCTGTGTTGCCGCCTCAAACAGCGGTTTAATGCCGTCTTTATATTTATAATATGCGCTGCGGCTGAGCCCGATTTTTTGAGTCGCTTCGCCGACGGTGCGGATCTCCCCGCTTTGCAGGCAGCGATTCACCTGCGCGACCTTGAGAAATACTTCCGGCAGCAGGGACGCTTCCACAATATAATATTTCGGCTGCTGTTCCAATTGCCTACGGCTCCTTTCCTGACGGGTGATTCACCCATCGTGTCTTTCTCTGGAAAACATTTGTTTTCGTGCAGCACCGATATCATACCACAAAATGCGAAAGCATTGCAACCCTTTTCCCCGTAAAAACACGATATTTTTTGGAGAAAATGCAAATGAAATGTACGCTTCAAGAACATTTTTGCTATTTCCTGCACGTCTGATAAAAACAGAGGGCTGTCGCACCAATTCCTCCGTGCAACAGCCCCCCATATCATTGAGTCTGTTTCCCGCCCTTACAGCGCTGCAATCTTATCGCATGCAGCAGACAGATCGGGCAACTGTGCATCTTCCAGCTTACCCGCATCGCAAGCTGCTGCCAATGCCGGATCGATCGGCAGCTTTGCCAATACATCTAACTGATGCTCCTGCGCAATTTCTTCTACATGGCTTTCACCGAAGACAGAAATTTTTTTGCCGCAATCCGGACATTGAATATAACTATAGTTTTCAATGATACCGACAATGGGGATATCCATCATTTCCGCCATCTTGACCGCCTTGGTCACGACCTGTGATACCAGCTCCTGCGGGGAAGTCATAACCACGATGCCATCAACCGGAAGAGACTGGAATACCGTCAGCGGGACGTCACCGGTTCCGGGAGGCATATCGACAAACATATAATCGACGTCCTTCCAGATAATATCTGTCCAGAACTGTTGTACTGCACCTGCAATAATCGGTCCGCGCCAGATAACCGGATCACTTGCATTTTCCATCAACAGATTGATCGAACAGACGTCAATACCCGTTTTGGTTGCCATTGGGAACACGCCTTCTTCCGTCGCGCCCAATGTGCCCGTCAATCCAAAGCCCTTGGGGATGGAAGGTCCGGTGATATCGGCATCCAGGATACCGCAATGTGCACCGCGGCGCTGCATGGCAATCGCCAGCATCGACGTGCACAGGCTCTTTCCTACGCCGCCCTTACCGCTGACGACGCCAATCACCTTGCGAATGCTGGACAATGGATGGGGGGCTTTGAGCAGGGACTCCGGCTCACCGCAGTTTCCACCACAGCTCTCGCAGTCGTGATTACAGCCCATAATAGTCATCTCCTTTTCTCGTACCGCTTTTAAAATAGCGGCTGTGAACTTCCATAATATATTTTGTCCATACTATGTGCCGTAATATTATACCACATTCGTCTGCATTTGCAAGACAGGGGTTGCCGAACAGGGTACACACGATGAGTGAATTTCCAAAGGTGGTATTTATAAAGAATGATACAGTATGTATTCAGATATGCGGTGAACTGCGCAAAAAAACAGTTTGTTCGTTTTGCTTCATTTCCTGCATGGACTCGAATCGTTCGCATCGTTTTATTCGTTATTTTGTCCAAAAAATCACAAAGAAATTTGTATAAAACAGCGAATAATTTTGTCTCAAAACCTGTCTAACTTTGCGCTATCCAAATGCATTGCGGTGTGTTACAATCTCTAATACACAAAATCGTATGCGTTTTTTAATAAATCAAGGGAGTTAGACAATCATGATGACAGACATGACCAAAGGATCGCCGTTGAAAATTTTGATGAAATTTGTTCTGCCCATGCTGCTCAGTATGGTTTTCCAGCAGATGTACAATCTGGCGGACAGCGTTGTTGCCGGACGATATCTGGGCGTCGATGCATTGGCGGCAACCGGTGCGGCATATCCGATTACCGTATTGTTTCTCGCGGTTGCCACTGGCGCCAGTATCGGATGTTCTGTCGTGATCTCACAACTGTTTGGCGCACATGACCATGTGCGCATGCGTGCAGCCGTCAATACGGCCGTGATCACGCTCATTGTACTGGCATTGGTATTGACTGTTTTGGGACAGATTGCCTGTCCTGCACTCATGACGCTTATCCATACGCCGGATGATATCTTTGACCTGACCATGGTCTATCTGCGCATCTATATCGCAGGTCTGTTGTTTCTGTTCCTGTATAATACTGCGACGGCGATTTTCAATGGTCTCGGCGACAGCCGCACCCCGCTGTATTTCCTCGCATTTTCTACCACATTCAACGTCATTTTAAATGTCGTATTCGTCACAACATTGGATATGGGTATTGCAGGTCTCGGCTGGGCAACATTGATTGCACAAGGTTTGTCTTCCGTTCTGGCAATTATCACGTTGGTGCGCCGTTTATCCCATATCAAAACGGGACGCAAACCAGCCCGGTTTGACACCCATCTGCTGCGCCGCATGAGTGTCATTGCCATCCCATCCATTTGTCAGCAATCGTTTGTTTCCGTCGGCGTATTTTTTGTACAAAGTCTGGTCAATGCGCTCGGTCCATTCACCGTTGCAGGTTTTTCCTCGGCGCTCAAGGTCAGTACCTTTGCACTTATGGTGATGAATTCCCTGCCGAATGCGCTGTCCAGCTATGCTGCACAGAACATCGGTGCACAGGATATCCCGCGTGTACGCCAGGGCATGCGCGCCTGCCTCCTCATGTCCGAACTCATCATTTGCAGCATCATTCTCTTGTTCTTCCTCACCGGAGATCAAATCCTCAGCCTGTTTATGGGCAGCGACGCCAATGGTTCGGTGATCAACATCGGCGTGCAGTATCTGTTGATCGTTGCACCGTTCTATCCGCTGGTCGGCATAAAAAATTGCTGTGACAGTGTGCTGCGCGGCGGCGGTGCAATGGGATCATTCATGGTCACCACCCTGGCTGACCTGGTACTTCGCGTCGTACTCGCCTATGTACTCATGCCAATCTGTGGTTTTGCAGGTATCTGCTATGCCTATCCACTTGGTTGGATGATTGGCACTTCCATTTCAATCATCCTGTATATTTCCAACATCTGGATCCCGAAATACATCCGGCAAGCCACACGTCAGGGTTTTGTCATCCGTCCAATCCGCCGCGCGGAAACGGAAGAGAAAACACATATGCATCATCTGCATCTGCCATTTGCCGTCAAGCATTGATTTAAAAAATCCGCAAGCCTTCCCCTGACCTGCGGATTTTAATTATTTTTTCCAGTTTTTCTTTTCCAATGCCTCGCGCAGTTCACGAAGTGATTCTGCAAACCGGCGGCTGGTTGCGGACGGATGCGCTTTTAAGATGGCACGGTTGAAATATCGGTTCTGATGTTCCAATCGGCGCATGAATTCACGGCGCAACAATTCAGCCCGTTCTTCCAGCATCTTCTGTCGGCGCCGATTGTCTTCACGGAACTCCTCTCCCCATTCTTCGAGCAGGTCACGCGCCTCCGCACGTGCCAGTTCAAGCTGTACACGTGCCGAGTCCAACTGTGTGCGCACGCGTTCCATTTCCTCAAGCACATGCCGCAGGTTGAACGCTGCACGGAACGAAACAATGACGTCGCTGACAAAGGCGCAACTGATGGCAACCACTGCGATGATCACAACCAGATGTGGGATGCGTTCTACCCATCGTCCGATCGGCGGATGGATAACCTGAATGAGCAGCAGGGATAAAACGCCCCATGCAATGGACGATTCCAGGCAGATATAGCCGTTGATATTGCCTTTTTTGCCAGTATAATCCCAATACCGCATTTTGAAAAGCAGTTCCATGACATATCCAGTGATATATTCCAACAATGTGGGGAAAATAATGCCGAGTATAAACACAGCGATCCAATTGTCTTTGACCGGCAGGCAGACGATCAGAATACAAAGCGCACCGGAACCATAAATTGGCAGCATCGGCGCCCGCAAAAAACCACGGTTCACCCAATGCTTTTGCAGGATAGAAACATAGATCGATTCAAAGCACCAGCCAAAAAAAGAATATATATAAAACAGCAGCATCCACTGCTCCAATGAATAGATATTCATATCAAACCTCCTCTATATTGTCACAGTATAGCGGATTTTGCCGAAATGTGCAATGGATGTTCAAAAATATACTATGCGATACTGACACGGATTAGGAGGAATATTGCAATGAAAACCGCACTCATCACCGGTGCATCATCCGGTATCGGACGTGAAATTGCGCGGGAACTGAGCCGCCGGGGCTGGCGGCTGCTGTTGGCTGCACGCCGCCGCGACCGTCTGGAAGAACTGGCCAAACAACTGGGCACGCCCTGCCGCCTGTATGTGTGCGACGTGTCCATCGAGCAAAACTGTTATTGGCTGTATGAACGTGCAAAAGAACAGGACGTCACGCTGCTGGTCAACGGCGCCGGTTTCGGTCTGTATGGCAAATTTGCAGAAACCGATCTGAACCGGGAATTGGAAATGATCGATGTAAATATCAAAGCAGTCCATATTCTGACCAAACTGTTCCTGCACGATTTTATGCAAAAAAACGAAGGCCGCATCCTGAATATCGCCTCCTCCGCCGGTTTTTTGCCCGGTCCGCTGTTGTCCACCTATTATGCGACAAAAAATTATGTCGTGCGTCTGAGTGAAGCGATCTATGAAGAACTGCGCGAAGCCGACAGCCCGGTCACCATCAGTTGCCTGTGTCCGGGTCCTGTAGAGACCGAATTCAACCAGGTTGCAGGTGCAAATCGCGCCGCAAAAGGCATTCCCTGTGAACAAGTGGCAAAACAGGCGGTTGAACAGACGCTTTCTGGACAGTTATTGATTTTCCCTGGAAAGCTGGTGCGGCTGGGTGCGGCTGCCTCCCGTTTCGTACCGGACAAGTCTCTTCTGCGCATTGTCCGCAGATTTCAGGAACGCAAGGGAGACTGACGTTTTATAACGCCAATGCCCATCCCGTTACCATACGCAAGGGGCTGTCGCACGAAAATTTTCGTGCGACAGCTGCTTGCCGCTCTTTTACAAGCGCTCGAAATGCGTCCGGATTTCTCTGTCTATTCGGTTTTGCGGAACACAAAAAAACGCTGCCCGATGTAGTTGAGTGCGACGAAAAAACACATCCCCGCCAGCATGGCGATATTTTCCTGTACCACCTGCGACGCGCCGGAAAGCACGAACCGAATCAACGGTTTGGCAACGCCATATGCGCACAGATAACACACCGTGATATTTGCCGTGAACCGTATCATTTCTCCGGGATGGCTGCCCCGGCTTCGGAACGTAAATGTCCGATTGAGAAAATAGCTCAAAATGCTGCCAAAAAAATAGTTCGATGCCGAAGAGATCCAATAACTCAGGTGGAATACATTGTAAAAAACAAACATAATGGTCGTACCAAACAAGGTATTGACAATGCCCACCAAAATGAATTTCCAAAATATTTTATCAAAGAATTTTTGAAGCATGATGGTCTCCTGTTTCATGATTCGTCATCGTATCCACAGGTATCCGCCACGATATAACGCGGTCTGCCCTTGATCTCATCATAAATGCGGGCGATATAATATCCAATGATACCCAGGCTGATCATAATAATACTGCTGGAAAACAGTTGGATCAGGATGACAGTGGTAAACCCTTCCAATGCCTGTCCCATAAATTTCTGTGCCAACGCAATTCCGCCGAGCACGATGGAAAGGATCAACATCAAAATACCCAAGCCGGTAATCAGTTGCATGGGTGCAGTGGAAAACGAAGCAATGTTGTTCACTGCATATCTGAACAACGCTTTGGTTGACCATTTGGATTGCCCGGCCTCGCGTTCCTGCACATCGAAGGAAATACTGATGGTTTGAAAGCCGATCCATGACGACAATGCGCGAAAAAATGCATTGCGTTCCTGCATATTGATGAGCACATCAACCGCTTTGCGATCAAGCAGCTTGAAATCCGATGCACTCGACATATCAAACCCCGTCGCCCGGCTGATGAGTGCATAGAACCATTTCGCCGCCCATGCATGCGCCATGCTTTCTGCACCCCGGCTGCTTTTCTGTCCTTCGACAACTTCATATCCCTGTTGCCACAGCGCATACATTTCGGGAATTTTTTCCGGCGGATGCTGCAAATCACAGTCAATGACCACGCAACAGTCGCCACGCGCCTGTGCCAATCCCGCCATAATCGCCGCTTCCTTGCCGAAATTGCGCGAAAAGTGTATGCCGTGCACATGGCTGTCACGGCGCGCCGCATCAGACAGCCTGCGCCATGTCGTATCTGATGAGCCATCGTCTACAAAAATCAGTTCATGCGGAATTTCCGCCCCCTGCAAAACAGATCCGATCACAGATATCGCTTTTTCTATCATCTGCTCTTCGTTGTACGCAGGGATGACGACAGACAACAATCCTTGCACCGTTTCAACCTCCTCATCCACAGCCCTGCGGCGTCACAGGGTGGGCGAATCTTTGCCTCGTATTACAGTACCACAAATCTTTGACTTTTTCTACATCTTATCATCGAAATTTCCGTAAAAAAGGCATGACCGGAAACCGGTCATGCCTTATGTACGATATCAAACCTTACAGCCGTTCGTCGTCATACAGCGCGCCGGCTTTTTCATAATGCGTAATGCGGGAAATCGCATTGTCGTCATCAACAAAGACAACTTTTGGCTTATGTGTTTTGGCTTCTTCGGGCGTCACATCTGCATAGCACATGAGAATAATGCGGTCCCCCTCCGAGACACAGCGCGCTGCCGCGCCATTCAAACAGATCATACCACTGCCCGGTTCGCCTGCGATGGTATAGGTTTCAAAGCGGCTGCCGTTGTTCACATCTACAATCTGTACCTTTTCGTACTCATAAATGCCAGCTGCATCGAGCAGCTCGCTGTCAACTGTGATCGAACCGACATAGTTCAACTCCGCCTGCTTGACAACTGCCCGGTGGATTTTGCTTTTTAGCATCTGGATAGTCATGTACGTCCTCCATAAAATCAGCGTTCAATGATAAAATTATCAATCAGGCGGGTTTTCCCGATGTATACCGCAACCGCAACAAGAATCGAACCTTCGGTACTGTTTACCGGCTCAAGGTTATTCCAATCGACGATTTCAACATAATCAATGCGGCTCATCGGTTCCGCTTCAATTTCTTCGGTAATGATTGCACGAACTTTGGCGGCATCCGTCTCGCCCGCTTCGATAGCGGCCTTGCCCTTGCTCAAGCCCCGGGACAAACACAAAGCCACCTTTCGTTCCTCTGCATTCAGGTACGTATTGCGGGAGCTTTTCGCCAGACCGTCCGGCTCACGGATGATCGGGCATCCAACGATATCGAGCGGCATATTCAGGTCACGCACCATACGGCGAATGACTGCCAATTGCTGTGCATCCTTCTGTCCAAAATAAGCGCGATCCGGCTGGACAATATGAAACAGCTTGCTGACAACCGTGCATACGCCGCGGAAATGAATGGGACGGGATTTGCCGCACAATCCCTTGGTCAGATGATCCATATCGACATAGGTGCAAAAATCCGGTGCATACATCTCCTCTGCTTCCGGATGGAAGATCAAATCCGCGCCCGTAGATTCACACAATGCCGCATCGTGGTCAATATCGCGCGGATAGGTTGCCAGATCTTCTGTCGGACCAAATTGAAGCGGATTGACGAAATCCGACACAACCGTGCGGTCATTCTCTGCAACAGAGCGCGCAATCAGGCTTTGATGACCTTCATGCAAATACCCCATCGTGGGCACCAGACCGACGGTCAACCCCTGGGCACGCCATGCCTTGACCTGTGCGCGTACATCCTCTATGGTTTTTACGATAGTCATGATTGTTCCCCTTTTTGATTTTAATACAACTTGTCAATGACGGTTTCATCCATCTTAAACGTATGTTCTACTGCCGGGAAAGTACCTTCCTCGACTTCCCTGATATATGCTTTGAAGCCCTCCATCATCACAGCGCCTGCATTGGCAAATGTCTTTGCAAATTTCGGTGTAAAGTCAGAGAACATGGCAATCATATCCTGATAGACCAATACCTGTGCATCACAATCCGGACCTGCACCGATGCCGATGGTGGGGATATCCAACGTTTCCGTAATTTTTTTTGCCAGCGGGGCAGGGACGCATTCCAAAACGACGGCATAGGCGCCTGCTTCCTGTACGCGGCGTGCATCATCTAAAATTTTCTGTGCCGCCTGTTCACCCTTGCCCTGTACTTTAAAGCCGCCAAAGGCATTGACCGATTGTGGGGTCATGCCGATGTGTGCACATACCGGGATCGATGCGTCAACAATTGCACGGATCTGTTCACAGACAGCCGCACCGCCTTCGAGCTTAACCGCCTGTGCATGACCTTCCTTAATCAACCGACCGGCATTGACCACTGCATCATAAACCGACGTCTGATAGGACATAAACGGCATATCTGCAACGACCAATGCATTTTTTGCGCCGCGGGTAACCGCTTTGGTGTGATGGATCATATCTTCCATCGTGACAGAGAGTGTGTCCTCATAGCCCAAACAGACCATACCCAGGGAATCGCCGACTAAGATCGAATTGACGCCTGCCTGATCAATCAGCTTGGCGGTCGAATAGTCGTAGGCCGTGAGCATGGTCTGTCTCTTATGTTCTTTTTTTGCCTGCCCAAACGTAAGTACTGTGTTTTTCATGACAATCCCTCCAAATATGTTCTGAGGGCAGTATCATCTCTGTCAGGATGCTTTTCCTGTGCCAGATCGCACAGCTTGCGTGTCAGCAGAGCATACAGCACCTGATCCTCGTGATCCAGGCACGCCATATGCGATTGGATGGTCCCCAAATCGCCGCGTTCGGCAGGTCCGGTGAGCGCATCCCGCGGTCCTTTTGCACAGACAGCCTGTGCATTGCCCAGGATAAGCGGTGTGAGTGCCTGTTGTGCCTGCTTTTCTGTAAAACCGCACTGTTCCAGCAATTGCATGCCCCAATGGGACAATCCCACTGCCAGATTGCTCACGACACATGCAGCCAGATGGTAACGCGCCTTGTCTGCCGCACCAATGGTCGCCGTCTGTGCGCCGCAAGCGTGCAAAAGCGCCTCCATCTCCGCAGAGCCGCTGCCTTCCAGCGTAAAAAATGCGCTTTCCAGATGCTCCCAGGACGAGAACCTGTCGCTGACTGCCAGCAGCGGATGCACCGAGCATACCCGTGCGCCATATCGTTCCGCAGAAGTAAAAACAGAACTGGGCAACGCGCCGCTGCAATGGCAAATGCATTTACTTTTGATCGGCAACGCCGTCATGTCATGCCACATGCGTTCGATCACGCCATCCGGCGTGGTCACAAACAGGGTATCGCTCGCGTCCATTACATCTGCCAATGAAGAAAACCACTGGGATTGTGTGAATGCTGCTGCCTGTTCGGCGTGCTGCGGGGTTTTGCTAAAATAACCGGTTACGGTCACGCCATGCTGTACAAACAGCTTTCCGAGCGATGTACCGACCTTTCCCGCGCCGATAAATCCAATTTTCATGTGAACCACCTCCGTGAACGATGCGGCGGCGATTCCCTGTGCACCGGTTTCACTCGCCTGCCTGCGATATGAACCGTGCCGAAAAAGTAAAAAGAAAAAACATCCGGTGCAGTTTGCGTGAACCACAAAAATCAATTGCGTTCCATATCAATACCACCCGTCCCGTTTACTTTATCACAACCATCGCCGTCAGACAACCCTTTCCGCGCAAAAGTTCCACATTTTTTCACTGTTTTTTTAACAAAAATTTCGACTGTTTTATCAGGTTTTTCGTCAAAATATATCCCTTTGTCTTTCAGGCATACATTGCGTGCACGTGCTGACTCAATCAACCGGCCAAAGAAATTGTTGCCGTTTGTTTTCCTTCTTTCTGTTTCTTTTTGTCTCACACCTCCATTGTTTTTAATGCTTTTGCAACAAACAGACACATTCTTTCACATTTATTCAATTTTTTCATTTTCTGTCCTCATTGATTTTTTCGATTCGGGTGAACAGTTTTTTCAATTTCCCTGATCTCGCATTCATCCTGATGTATCGCAAATTTTATTCCTTTATGTAAAACAGGTCCGGTCAAAATAATTTTACATGATTCCTCTTGAAATATACATCATTTTTCCGTATAATGAATTCAATTGAGAGAATTATGATCGAATAACTGCATATATCGGCGCATCCCCCTCGCTGCCGGTACGCGAAAACAAGGAGAATTTGTTATGGCTGAATTTACAAATCACTTCTGTGAATCCACTGGATTCTCAGAAATCACCCTCAGTCAGTATGGTCGGTATTCTGGCGATACTGACAAATCCCTGTTGCCCTTCCTCAATGAAAAGACCATCATCACGTATTTTACCGGAGATTCCGGCTCGATCAAGCTCGGTTCGACTGTTCACCCCATCGAAGCTGGCATGATCGTTGTCCTGTTCCCCGGTCAGTGCGTCAACTGCACTTCCATGGAAGGTCTTCAGATTTCTGCCATGTGGGCAGAATTGAGCGGCGAAGCATTGCCATCTGTCTTAATGCGCGCAGGTCTTACACCGCAAAAACCTACCCTGATGCCTGCCGTACCTGCGGATCAGTCCGAATTGATCGCAACCTTCACCCGGCTGACCGATCCGGAAACGCAATATGGTCCATTGCGCGCGACTGGTCTGGCTATGGAATTGCTCGATTGTCTGCTGCGTGAAACGCCGCGCCCATGCCAGCTGAAAATTGCAAACCTTCAACGCTACTATGTAGATAAATCCATCCGTTTTATCAAGGCAAAGTATCCGCAGGATATCTCGGTAGAGGATGTCGCCGAATACTGCGGCCTGAACCGCAGCTATCTCGGCAAGCTATTCCGCGATGCAACAGGTATGACCACACAGGAATATTTAATCCGTCACCGCATGAGCATTGCATGCAGTTATCTGGAACGCGCTGCCGCACCAATCGCAACCATTGCACGTTCCGTCGGCTATCCGAATCAGTTGCATTTTTCCCGCGCCTTCCATAAAGTGTTTGGCATCCCGCCGCGCGAGTGGCAAAAACGCAACCGCAAAACGGATAAATAAATGATTTTTAACTGTGATTTTTTATCAACCTCAGGCACAGTGTCTGAGGTTGTTTTTTTTTACAAAAACACCGCCGTTCCGCACCGTGCGGACGGCGGTTTCGCTTTGCCCGAAATCATTATATAAATTGATAAATTGCCTTGGCGACACCGTCGTTGTCATTGGTATCTGTGATATATTTCGCCAGCGGTTTGATGGCGTCATCCCCGTTGCCCATGACCACAGGCATACCGACAATTTTCAGCATATCCGAGTCATTGTCGCTGTCGCCAATCGCCATCACTTCATCCATGGAAATGCCCATGACATGGGTCAATTCACGCAATGCAACGCCTTTATTCACACCCTTTGGCATGACTTCAAAATTGTTCTCCGCTGATCGCGTGATATGTATGCCGGGCAATTGGTTGATATCCCCCAACGCCTCAGCCAAAACCATTTGATCCCCGCGTGCAAATACTTTGGAAACCGGAAATTTGTGTTCGCGTATTGCCGCCGCAATATCCGGCAATACAACCTTGCTCGCCCAAAAGCCTTCTGTGCGCTTGGTATTGGATAGGATTTCATCCGAATAAGGGTTCAAATACAGCCGGTCGCCCACATAAATCATCACGGTAACGGGACGATTTTGTACCGCTTCCACCACCTTTGCACCAATGTCCCATGGCATCGCCCATTCCTTGACATTGCGCACATTGCGCACATCGGAAATTGCTGCGCCGCCTGCGGAAATCAACAGGGAAGACGCCCCGATTTCTTTGGAAAAAACCGCTGCTTCCCCCACAATTCGACCGGTACAGACGATCACTTTTGCCCCCTTGCTCCGGGCATATGCCACTGCTTCCACGGTAGATGGCAAGATATCCACATCACTGGTCAGCACTGTGCCATCCAGATCCAGTGCAATCAAACGATACATAATTCCTTCTCCTTTCAACCTGTCGTACATCTATCAGGTCAATATCTGAAGTACAATCGCACCACCTAAAAACAGGATAGCAACGATCACACAGATTGCATCATCACGTCCCAATTGCAATTGACGCATCCGGGTGCGTCCGATATCCCCTCGATACAACCGGCATTCCATTGCTGTTGCCAATTCATCCGCCCGCCGGAATGATGAGACAAACAGCGGGACCAGTATCGGAATCAATGCCTTTGCCCGGTGCAACAAATTGCCTGAATCAAAATCTGCACCCCGTGCGCGTTGTGCACTCATAATTTTGTCCGTTTCCTCGACCAGAGTCGGAATAAACCGCAAAGCGAGCGACATCATCATTGCCAGCTCATGAATGGGCAGATGCAGTTTTTTGAGCGGTGAAAGCAGACGTTCCAATCCATCCGTCAATTGAATCGGGGATGTGGTATAGGTCAGCAGGGAGGTGCCTGCAATCAGCAGTACCAATCGTGCGACAATCAATGCCGCTTTCTGAATCCCTTCCATTGTGATACTCACAGGACCTGCACGCCACAGGAGCATGTCGCCCGGTGTGAGGAACAAATTGAGCACCGCAGTAAACAGGATGATGACGAGCAACGGTTTCAAACCGCGCAGTACCATGCGCAGGCTGAGCTTGGAAATGGCAATCAATCCAAAAATATACACGGTGAGCACGACATACGCAGCGGCATGGCTGCACACAAACAGCGCAACAATCATTGCCATGACGAGCACAATTTTTGTGCGCGGGTCAATGCGATGCATCCATGTATTGCCCGGGAAAAACTGTCCCAGCGTGATATCCCTCAGCATCCGAGCACCTCCTCGCGGCAGGCAAGCAATTTTTGTACCGCCTGCTCGACAGTATAGCACCTGGTATCGACAGGAATGCCGCGTGCGCGCAGGGCAAGCAGGATCTTTGTAACCTGCGGCACAGTCAGACCAGCGCGTTCCAATGCTTCCGCCTGTCCAAACACCTGGGCGGGCGCGCCCGTAAGAAAAATTTGTCCTTCGCGCATGACAATCAAACGGGACGCGACCCGCGCTGCATCCTCCATGGAATGCGTAACCAATAAAATGGTTGTATCGCGTTTGTCATGCAAATCACGGATCAGTTCAAACATCTCCTCGCGTCCAGCCGGATCGAGTCCGGCTGTCGGTTCATCAAGCACCAGAATTTCCGGCTGCATGGCGAGTACGCCAGCCAATGCCACACGGCGTTTTTGTCCACCGGACAGCTCAAATGGCGATTTTTCTGCGATGGACTGCGGCAATCCCACCGCATCCAATGCATCTGACACACGCCGTGTGATTTCACTGTTGTGTAAGCCCATATTCGCAGGTCCATAGGCGATATCCTGCCCCACCGTTTCTTCAAACAACTGGTATTCCGGATATTGAAACAACAAGCCGATTTGAAACCGGATCTTGCGCAACTGAGACGTTTTTTGAAAAATATCCTGCCCGTGAAACAAAACCTGTCCCGTTGTCGGGCGCAGCAGACCGTTGAGATGTTGAATCAGCGTTGATTTGCCCGAACCTGTGTGTCCAATGATCGCAATGAATTCGCCCTTATCTACCGAAAGATTGACATCATCCAATGCTTTCTGTTCAAAGGGCGTACCCACACTGTACACATGGCTGAGTCCACGCACTTCCAGAATTGGCGTTTGCTTTTGTCCGTTCATGCGCGTCCTCCCTTCAGCCATACCTCCAGCCGGTCGGCACATTCCTCTACTGTCAGCGCATCGATTTCCAACCCCGCCTGTGCACATCCGTTGAGCGCTTCGAGCAGTTGGACGCTCTGCGGCACTGTCAAACCGAGGGAATGCAGCTTCCGGGTTTGGACAAAAATCCGCCGCGGTGTGCCGTCAAGAATCAAATGACCATGATCCAGTACAGCAACACGCTCCGCCTGTACTGCTTCATCCATATGATGGGTAATCAATACAATTGTAATGCCTTTTTCTTTATGCAGCCGATGCAGCACATGCATGACGTCGGCACGCCCACGCGGATCGAGCATCGCTGTCGGTTCATCCAATACAATACACTTTGGCTGCATGGCGAGCACACCTGCAATGGCGACACGTTGTTTCTGTCCGCCGGACAGCAAATGCGGCGCATGCATACGGTATTCATACATATCCACCATGTGCAATGCCTCATTGACACGGCGGCGGATCTCTTTTGGCGGAACACCCATATTTTCCAGACCAAATGCCACATCTTCTTCCACAACTGTGGCGACAATCTGATTGTCCGGATTTTGGAATACCATGCTGCACGCACGGCGGATATCCCATATGAGATCGGGCTGTAAGGTATCCATTCCATCCACCAGCACGCGCCCACCGGACGGCAATGCAATGGCATTGCAATGTTTGGCAAATGTCGATTTTCCCGAACCATTGCGTCCAAGAATCGCTGCGAATTGCCCATATGGGATGGTCAGATTGACCCCATCCAACGCCAGATGTGCCGTATGGGAAAAATCTGTATAGCGGAACGTCAACTGTTCCGCCTGAATCATTTCCGACATGATAACATTACCTCTGACTATACATTCTTTGAATCCAATTCATCGATTTGGATTCACCCACCGGGCTGTATTGCCGCATGGCAAAGCCAATCCAGTTGATTTGACCGGCAATCCCAGTTCCTGACAGTCGATATGTCCGCCGAAACGCGGGACAATGGTGGTGCCCAACAAATAACCCATGACCGACGGGGATAAGCCGGTGGAGTAGCTGTTCACCAGGAAAAACAAGGGATCCTCCGACAACACGCCGGACACAAGCGAAAGAAACGCTGCAATATCCTGTTCAATCTTCCAAACTTCACCGGTCGGTCCCCTGCCATAACTCGGTGGGTCCATAATAATGCCGTCATAGCGTCTGCCGCGCCGGATCTCACGCTCCACAAATTTTTTACAGTCATCGACAATCCAACGAATCGGACGGTCTGCCAGACCGGACGCCGCTGCATTTTCACGCGCCCACTGGGTCATGCCTTTCGATGCATCGACATGGCATACACTTGCGCCTGCGGCGGCCGCTGCAAGCGTAGCGCCGCCCGTATAGGCAAATAAATTGAGTACACGCACTGGCTTATCCGACTGGCGGATCAGCCCATCAATAAAATCCCAGTTTGCCGCCTGTTCGGGAAACAATCCCGTGTGTTTGAAACTCATCGGCTTGATATGAAATGTCAATTCCCGATACTGCACATCCCACTGCGGCGGCAATTTTTTTATATTCCATTTTCCACCGCCCGAAGACGAACGATGATAGGTTGCATCCGCATGTGTCCAGGCGGAAATGCCATTCTGTTTGGGCCAGATGGCCTGTGGGTCAGGGCGCACAAGGATCTGTTTGCCCCACCGCTCCACTTTTTCGCCTTCGCCGCAGTCGAGCACTTCAAATTCTTTCCATTTATCTGCAATCCACATAAATCAATCTCCAAATTATCGCTGTCATCGTTTTTTCTTTGGCTTTGCCCAGCCTGCTTTGCGCCGGGGTGCAGGACGCTGTTCTGCGCGGTCAGATGAGCGGACTGTTCTGCGAGAGTTTCCCCCGCCATGCCGCGCAGATTTGCCCGGCTGCCTGTTTTTTTGATGCAAATGCGCAAAGTGTTCATCCGGACGCGGATGAATCAGGCATTCTTTTCCGTAACCGATCAAATCTTCACGTCCCGCCTGTATCAGCGCCTGAATGACAAGCGCGCGCTTGTCTGGCTTACGCCATTGCAGCAATGCGCGCTGCATCGCTTTTTCCTCCGGCGTCTTTGCGACATATACCGGTTTCATGGTACGCGGATCGATTTCAGAATAATACATGGCTGTTGACAATGTACCCGGCGTCGGATAAAAATCCTGTACCTGCTGCGGCATATAGCCAATCGAATTCAAATATTCCGCCAACTGTATCGCATCCTCCAGTTCCGCACCCGGATGGGAGGACATCAGGTAGGGCACAAGATATTGTTTTTTGCCCAGCTTTTCATTGATGCGCTCATATCGCTTTTTAAACCGTTCATATACCGAAAACGATGGTTTGCCCATATAATACAGCGCATGATCACTCATATGTTCGGGGGCAACCTTGAGCTGTCCGCTGATGTGATATTTGACCAGCTCAAGGAAAAATTCATCGTTGTGATCCGCCATCATATAATCATACCGCAAACCGGAACGGACAAATACTTTTTTCACACCCGGAATGTCCCGCAGCTTGCGCAATAGTGTCAGGTAATCCGTATGATCCGCCTCCAGATTGGCGCATGCCCGTGGAAACAGGCAGCGCTTATCCCGGCACAATCCATGCGTCTCCTGCTTTTTACATGCAGGGAAGCGGAAATTCGCCGTCGGACCGCCTACATCGTGAATATATCCCTTAAAATCCGGATGTTGTGCGATGTGCCGGGCCTCTTGAAGGACGGATTCATGGGAGCGGGAGGAAATAAATCGTCCCTGATGAAAGGCCAGGGAACAGAAATTACAGCCGCCGAAACAACCCCGGTTGTGGATAATCGAGAACTGTACCTCTGCAATCGCAGGTACGCCGCCTTCCGCCTCATAGCATGGGTGATAGGTCCGCTGATAGGGCAGACCATATACCTTGTCCATTTCTTCCGTAGTCAACGGCAATGCAGGCGGATTCTGCACGAGCAGACGGGTCCCATGTTTTTGTACAACGGCCTTACCGGTGATATGATCCTGTTGATCGTACTGGATCTTGACCGATTCCGCATAACGCACCTTGTCCGCCAACACGTCTTCGAGCGACGGGCACCACACCGCCGGGAATGCAATATCATGCTTGTCATGCGTCAGATAGGCAGCGCCGCGCACGTGCCGGATCGCTTCCACCCCGCGTTTACCCGCCTTGAGATTGGCCGCGATTTCGAGCACAGAACGCTCACCCATACCGAACATCAAACCATCTGCGCCTGCGTCCTGTAACACGGTCGGTAAAATGCGATCTGCCCAGTAATCATACTGTGCAAAACGGCGCAGGCTGGCTTCCAGCCCCCCCAAATAAATCGGCACACCCGGAAACGCACGGCGTGCCAGCCTGGCATATACGGTCACCGCACGATCCGGTCGCCGCCCGCCCCTGCCGCCCGGGGAATAAGAATCATCATGACGGCGTTTTTTTGCAGCGGTGTAATGGGCAACCATCGAATCAATATTGCCGCTGTTGATGAGCACAGCATAGCGCGGCCGTCCCATCGCAGTAAAATCCTTTTCCGAATGGAAATCCGGCTGGGATAAAATTGCCACACGATATCCTGCATCTTCCAGCACGCGTGAAATCACCGCCGTGCCGAACGACGGATGATCCACATAGGCGTCGCCCGTCACCAGCAGGAAGTCGCAATAATACCAGCCACGGTCTACCATATCCTGTTTTGAAATCGGCAGAAAGCCGTCCTGTATTGTTGCCATACGTTCCTCATTTCCAATAAACATTCGTATACAGTATTTATCATACCACAGCCACGCGCAAGATGATACGGAATTTTCGTATGAATTTACCATAGTTTTCCGATATTTTTCCAATATCTATGTCAAGTCTGTAAAATACAGGTAAATCCTGTCCAATCAAGGATATCAGCGGGTGTCATTTTTGTTATACTTTATAATGAATATACGTATTGTAATATATGCATTTCCGGTCCGTTCACTTGAAAAAAAGACCCGCCGCGGGCGCATCCCGTGGCGGGTGTTGGTCTGTATCATACGTGGTCAGAATGCAAAATATTCATTCTGGAACCCGTCAAAGATCTGTTTAAAGCCTTTGACATTTGCTGCAATGTCACCGCCAAAAACCGCTGAGCCTGCAACGATGACATTTGCACCGGCTGCAACGATATCGGGCGTATTGGTCAGCTTTGCGCCGCCGTCGATTTCCAGCTCGCAACGGTAGCCGTTTTCATCAATCGCCTTGCGGATGGCACGGATCTTGTCGGTGCAGGCGTCGATATACCCCTGACCGCCAAAGCCCGGCTCAACCGTCATAATCAACACCATATCCAGCTCCGGCAGCAACGGCAGCAGGACGTCTGCGGGCGTGCCCGGCTTGATGGAGACACAGGCGCGGACGCCTGCCGCTTTGATCTTACGAACCTGCTCCAGCGTATCGCCGTTGGACTCATAATGTACCGTGATAATATCCGAACCGGCTTTGATGAAATCATCCAAATACTGATCCGGATTTGCAATCATCAGATGTACATCCAGCACGGCATCCGTTGCCTTGCGCAATGCCTTGACAACCGGTGCGCCGATGGTCAAATTGGGCACAAAATGACCGTCCATGCAGTCAACATGGACATATTCCGCGCCGGCGTCGACAGCAATGGCAATGTCTCGCTGTAAATTGGCAAAATCGGCTGATAGAATTGACGGAGATAACTTAATCATATCAAACTCTTTCCTTTCCCTGCTCGCGGGCGCACGCAATCGCCCTTCTTTTCATATGCTGGAACAGGCGGGATTTTTTCGCTGGGCAGCCCAGCGCCCATCTGCCGGCGCCGGCACCGCCTTTCGCATACAGGAACCGTCCTGCCTTTCCTTTCAGGGCGGTTCCTCCCTGTATGTTCCGTGTTTTCTATCATTATACAACAAACACAAGAAATATCCAATTGTTTGGCGAAAAGTTGAGCAAAAGTTTTCCAAATCTCCTTTCTCCCTCTGCCGCATTTGCGCCTGACAACCATAGAAAACGCAACGGAGCGCACCACAGATTGATGTCTGCGATGCGCTCTCTTTTTCTATTTGGATGGATGGTATCCAACAATGGATTGAAACGATTTACTTGAAATACTTCACGCCGTTTTCAAACAACGGTTGATATTTTTCGCCGAAAATGTTCTGACCGACATACGGGGTATAGCGCTCCGTGTGACCCATCTTGCCGAGGACACGACCGTCCGGGGATGTGATGCCCTCGATGGCGCACATGGAGCCGTTCGGGTTGAACGCGATGTCCA
>CALWUF010000037.1 GCA_944384655.1 uncultured Butyricicoccus sp.
AATCAACGTCGAATGCCGCAGCGGTCAGGACAAATGATGTGTTGTCGCGCATGGCGCCCAGACGATGCTTATAACCTACCTGGGAGGTCTTGCCGCCGCCTACGATACCCCAACGGAAGGGTCTTTCAATTTTCTTTTCACCGATCTGCATACAAATACTTCCTTTCTTTTTTGCAGTTTATTTTTGTTTGTTTTGATAACAAAATACTCTGATTTGCGGAACAGAAATTATTTTTTGCGACTGTGTTTTTTTGAACATTTACATCACAGAAATTGGGTAAAACATACAAAAACCAGCGTATATTTTTGTTTATTTACTGCATTTCCGTTTCGTTGTCTGTATTATATACTACCCATGTCAGTCCGTAAATAACTGAATCTGCGAAGAACTTTATCGATTTTGCGGAAAGGAGATAAACCTGTGTATAACCTCGGTCCGGGCATTCTGCCCAATTCCCTGTGCGTCCCTCTGACACCCACGCCATACGCACAGGCATTGTACTTTTATCCTGTCCTGTGTGGGCATTATTTCTGTGATGAAACATATCAAGTGACCCGTGAGCGCTATGACAATCCATTGTTGATATTTGTCCGCAGCGGCGCCTTACATGTACAATATGGCGGACAAAAATACCGTGCGGAAAAGGGGGATATCATCCTGCTCGACTGTGACCAACCCCATCGCTATGCGGCAGAACAACAAACTGGCGCCGAATTTTTATACCTGCATTTTGATGGGACAGGCGCTCATGCGTTGGCACATGCCATTGCCGAACAAACGCCATTGCTGCGGCGTGAAGAAAATGTCGCCATCGGAGAACAATTATTTGATCTGGTGCAGACCTATCGCCGCCGGGGTATCGAAATCGAAGCATTGGATTCCCTGCGCATTTATCAGATCCTGATGCAGCTCGCGATGCCGCCGCGCAGTATGGTGCAACATGACAGCCCAATTACCAAAACGGTCATTTATATCCGCGATCATGTGGGCGAAACCATTTCGTTGCAGCAACTGGCGGATATGGCGCATGTAAGCGCATTCCATTATTCCCATGAATTCAAACGACAGACTGGATTTTCACCATCGGAATACATCATCAATACCCGTCTGGAAAAGGCAAAAATGCTGTTGCTGCAAACCACTATGTCCGTTGCAGATATCGCTTATATGGTTGGATATGAAAGCGGCGGCAGCTTGAGTAATTTATTTCTCAAAAAAGTAGGTTGTTCACCGCGTGAATATCGCAGGAACAGCGGTCTGGTTATAAAATAATTGCGAAATCTCGATAAAATTCACAAGATATACACATAAAATTTACCGTTTTATCCGTTGTGTAACCTATGTGTTGATGATATAATGAATAAATGAGACCCGTGATATTCTGCGGTATGAACGGGTTGACGATGTATCACGAGAACAGGAGAACGAATGCATATGAAGCGAAAGCGATTTTTATCCATGTTGATGGCTGGTGTTCTGTGCGTTGGCATGTTGGCGGGCTGCGGCTCGTCGAAGGATACGACCCCAGTTGTCATGACCGTTGACGGCGAGGAAATACAGTCGAGCGAGTTGGCGGCGTATATTGTCTATAATATGATGTATTATGAAAACTATTTCGGCATGGACGTCAGCCAGTTGGCCGAAGACACCATTTTTGACAGCATCAAAGAAGGCTGCAAAAGCCAGATTGTGCAGTACCGCGCCATTGAAAAGCTCGCTGAACAGGAAGGCGTAACCCTCAGCAATGAATCCAAAGACACGCTGGAGGAAAATAAAAACGCCAACCGTGAATCCCTGGGTTCCGAAACCGGGTCGTTTACCCGCTGGCTGAAGTATTCCGTCAAGGGCGATGAAGATCCATTTGTCACCTATCTCAACAGCTATGGCTATACGGAAGAACTGTATGATGAAAACTGTGAAACCATGCAGTTGCAGCAGGACATCATTGAAAAGTATTATGAGGATGGCATCATTACAGAGCAGTTCAACAACACCTATCTGCATGCGAAATCCATCCTGATCGCTGACACGGACGACGAAGGCAATCTCCTCACCGGCGACGAACTGGAAGCCGCCCGCACCAAGGCGCAGCAAATCCTCGATCAGGCAAAGGCAAATCCGGATGATTTTGACACGCTGTGGGAGGAAAATAATTCCGATACCGCACAGAGTGAGAACGGCTATTACTTCACAGAAGGCGATATGGTTGATGAATACTATAATGCCATCAAGGACATGGAAGTCGATGCGATCAACGACGAACTGGTCTATCATGAAGGCTATGGCTGGTTCATCATCAAGAAAATGGCGCTGGAGGAAAGCGCATTGACGGACACATCGGCATACCTGAACAACACCGGTGATGGCGATGAGACCACAATCAAGACTGTGATCGGCGAAACCATTGTCAGCGATAAGCTGGATGAGATCGTTGAAGCCATGGAAGTCGAAACCACAGATGAATATGATCACATCACAGCCTATAATGTAAACACCTATCTGCCGTTTACTTCGGATGCACTGGTATCCGGTTCCGGTTCAGGTTCGGCACAGGGCTCTGCCGCCTGATTCGTCTCTTCTTATTGCAAACCATCGACCGCCTGCACGGATCTGTGCAGGCGGTCTGTTTTTATCCGCGGTCAATGGCGCTGGAGAAAACTGTGCAGAAATCCCATAAGGTCTTGGTCACAATTTGTATACACTGTAGAAATTTAAGAACATCTTGTGAACTGTTCAGAAATACCTTGAAATAAACTGCAAAAAGTGATATCTTGTGAAAAAGAACAGAAATGAACGAGGCATGTTATGGAGATAAGGAGGCTCATTCCGTGAATTTGCTTGTCAATATCAACGCAGTGGTGATTACGGTAATATCGACATTATATGTCTATCAGATGTTTTATATTATCGTGGTCTTTGTCGGTGAGTGGCGGCAAAAACGTCGGGAGAAAAAACATCCCGAGCCCCCAGCGCCGTTGCATCGGTTTGCCGCTATCATCTCGGCACGCAATGAAGAGGCTGTAATCGGTCAACTTGTAGATACCATCAAAAATCAAAATTATCCGCCAGAATTGTTGGACGCCATTATCATCGCTGACAACTGTACCGATCATACCGCACAGGTTGCCCGTGATCACGGCGCCATTGTTTATGAACGATTCAACCAGGAAAAAGTCGGCAAAGGGTTTGCCTTAAATTATGCCTTCCAGCACATCGCGGAAGATGTCGGCGACAGCTATTATGACGCCTATGTGATCATCGACGCGGACAACCTGCTCGATGAAAACTATTTTGCTGAGATGAATAAGACATTTTCAAAAGGCTATCGCATCCTCACCAGCTATCGCAATTCCAAAAATTTCGGCACCAACTGGATTTCCGCAGGATATTCGCTTTGGTTCCTGCGCGAGGCAAAATTCCTCAACCATGCGCGCATGATGCTCGGTACAAGCTGCGCAGTATCCGGTACGGGTTTTCTGGTTGCCAGCGAGGTCATCCGCGAACGCAACGGTTGGAATTATCATCTGTTGACGGAAGATATCGAGTTTACTGTGGATACGGTCATCCGCGGCGAAATTATCGGCTATTCTGAAAATGCCATGTTGTATGATGAACAGCCGACCCGTTTCGACCAATCGTGGAATCAACGCATGCGCTGGAGCAAAGGCTTTTATCAGGTTGCAGGCAATTATGGCGGTCGTCTGGGCAGCGGTATGATCAAAAACATCCGTAAAAATCCATTTTCCTGCTATGACCTGTTTATGACAGTCATGCCCTGTATGCTGCTGACCGTCTGCGTACTCATCTGTGATTTTGCTTTGTTGTTATTGGCGTTGTTTGGCGACACCTATATGCCGCATCTGTTGGAAACCATGTTCAGTTCGCTCGCATTCTGGCTCGGCGGTTATTATGGTTCCCTGCTGCTCATGGGTGCACTGACCATGATCACCGAACGCAAAAAGATCAATTGCCCATTGCACAAGCGCATCCTGTATACGTTTACCTTCCCCTTCTTCCAGCTTACGTATTTCCCGATCGCTCTGGCGTCCGTCTTCAGAAAGGTCGAGTGGAAGCCAATTCGTCACGAGGTTTCAAAATCCCTGGATGAAGTGCGGTAAACCATGTCAAAAAAATATAAAAAAACCGGCATTGCCGGTTTTTTTTGTTCTCCAACGGCTGATTTCCATACAGACTGGCTTTTTCATTTCAATGGCAAAAAAATTATTCTGTTTCGATTTGGTCACATTGTGTTCACATAACTGTCGTAAAATAGAGACAATACAACGGAACCAGAGAGGAGAAATTGTTATGTTCACCATATTGATTGCAGACGATGAGGAACGCATCCGCCGGCTGGTGTCCGATTTCCTGCGTCGGGACGGGTATACCGTCTTACAGGCTGCCGACGGCGGACAGGCAATGGAACTGATTGACCAACGATTGAATACCATTGATCTGATTATTTTAGATGTCATGATGCCAATGTATGACGGCTGGAGTGTACTGCGCCATATCCGCTCCAAAAACAGGGAAGTACCCGTTATGATGCTCACGGCACGCACGGAGGATACCGATGAAGTATTCGGCTTTGACCTGGGAGCAGACGACTATATTACCAAGCCATTTTCCCCCATTGTACTTTCCGCGCGTGTACGGGCGATTGAAAAACGCCGCCATCAACATGATACCGGTATTTTCCAATCCGGTGCGCTGTCCATCAATGAAGTCCGCCGCGAAGTTTGTGTGGACGGCAAAACCGTTGACCTCACGCCAAAAGAATATGAACTGCTCATCTATTTTAAAAACAATCAAAACATTGCGGCCTCCCGTGAAAATATTTTGAACGCAGTGTGGGGATATGATTATTTTGGAGACCTGCGCACCGTGGACACACATGTAAAAAAACTGCGCGCCAAGCTCGGTCCCTGCGGCACAATGATTGAGACGGTCCGCGGTTTTGGATATCGGTTTGAAGGAGCAAAGGCATGAATGCGCATGTGAAACGCCGTTGGAGACATTCCCTGCGTTTTCGCTTTTTTATATCCGTTGCATTGACAGCCGTAGTATTTGTCGGTGTCATGATCGTGCTCAATTTGCTGTTTTTCCACAACTTTTATTTGCTTCAAAAAAAGAACAGTTTAATAGATGCCTATCAAACAATCAACGAACAGTATAATGGAGATATTTCTATACTGGAAGATAACATCAAACAGATAGAAAACAATAACAACATCCGAATCAGTATCATAAATAATTACGGAAAGTATATTTATGATACCATTTTCACCCATGATCGGTCAACGGCTTTCCTGGACTCCATGATGCAGAATCCATTCGGTGAGACGTTATATGTGTATGATGCTGACGAATTGGAACGCAAAGGATATACATTTTCCACACTGAACGACGCCGACGGCAGTACGGCATATATCGCACTGATCGGCATCCTGGATACGGGAGACATCATTTTTTTGCGTGTACCGACCGCAGCATTGCGTGAAAATCAATCGGTCAATTTTGTTTTCCTGATGATTTCCGGTCTGGTTGCACTGTTCGCCTGTCTGGTTGCAGGTTTTTTTATCGGCGGACATTTTACACGTCCTGTCATCCAGATGACAGAAGTGGCCAATTCCGTTTCGCGGCTGGATTTTTCCAAAAAATACACCGGTCAGGATACCGACGAATTGGGTGAACTGGGACGCAGCATCAACCAGATGTCGGATTATCTGGAATCCGCCATCCGGGATATGCAGCAGATGAACAAACAGCTCCAAACAGAAATTGAAGAAAAACAGCGCATCGATGATATGCGCAAAGAATTCATCGTCAATGTCTCCCACGATTTAAAGACCCCGATCGCACTGATCCAGGGCTATGCCGAAGGATTGCGCGTCGGTATCAATGAATCCGAAGAAGACAAAAATTATTATTGTGACATCATCATTGACGAAGCCAAGCGCATGAACCATCTGGTGCGCCAATTGCTCGATCTGTCGCGGTTAGAACTTGGAAATATTGTGCCAAACAAGACCGATTTTGATGCATATGAACTGGCTGAAGCGGTTGTCGAAAAGACACAGGTGATGTGGCAGGAAAAGAATCTCAACATTGACCTGTCCAATGTTGGCACACAGACGCTGCATGCCGATTATGACATGTTGGAACGCGCGCTGCTCAACTACATGACCAATGCCATCGACCACACGCCAATCGGCGGATATATCCGTATCACCACTTCTGAAGACACCCGCCATCTTGTCATGAGCGTGCGCAACCAGGGCAGCCAGCTCGCCCAGGAGGAAATGGACAAAATTTGGGATAAGTTCTATAAACTCGACAAGTCGCGCACACGCGTCAGCGGCGGCGGCTCTGGCATCGGTCTGTCCATCGTGCGGGCAATCCTGACAGCACATGCCGGTGGTTGTGGCGTGCGCAACACCGAAGACGGCGTAGAATTTTATCTGTCCCTTCCCAAAACAGATGAACACGCGCAGGCGTTGACTGCCGATACCGATCCATCATGACAATATACGCCGGAAGGCCAGCCCCGATTGGAGCTGACCTTCCGGCTTTGATTTTATTTAGATTGGATTACGCGAAAGAAATCAGCGCACGGCGAGGAACAGGAACACGGCAATGACCTGTAACAACGAGCCGAGCATCGTAAACAGATGGAAGATCTCGTGAAATCCCCAAACCGGGCTGAGATTGGGCTTTTTGATCGCATAAATGACCGCACCTGCGGAATATGCCACGCCACCCAACGCAGTGAGCACAAGAACAGACAATGGCATGCTGGCAATGGCGTCTGGAATGGCGACAATACACCAGCCGAGTGCGAGATAAAACGCTGTAGACAGCCAACGCGGCGCACCCATCCAGATCATCTTGATGACAATGCCTGCCAGTGCAATGCCCCAGATCACGGCAAGGCTTTTCCATGCATCTGCGCCGAGCGCACAGATCAGAAACGGCGTATACGACCCTGCGATCAGCACATAAATCATCGAATGATCCAGCTTGCGCAAGCGCAATTGAATGCCGGAATTCCCTCTGTTATAAAAATGAAAGACCGAACTTGCGGTATACAATGCCGTCAGCGACAAACCGAAGACAATGACAGAAGCCGTTTGCAGCAACGTACCGCCGATTTGATGCGAATAAATGGCAAGCGCGAGTGCGACACAGACCGAACCGATGGCTGCCAGCAAATGGGTAAAGCTGCTCATCGGATCGCGGGCGCGCCGGATAAAGATACCATACAAACCATGATGTTCATACCGTTTCACATATGACACCTCAATTCCAAAAATCGTATTAAAAATTTCTACATCTGGTTTTCAAAACTATATTATGCGTATAGTATACCACATAAAACATTTTTTGCAACCAATTTTCTTGATTTTTTTTTCAAAAGGTTTTATACTATAGTTGCATTCCTATGGAAAAGAGGAAAAATTTATGGCAATAGACGCGCAAATGCTGCTGAAACACAGTGAAAAGAACAAAGCGCTGCATCCGGATGACATTCCCGCCCTGGATTTATATATGGACCAGATCATTGCATTGATGCACGCCTATTTGGGTGGAGAGGGTGAACGGGAACCGCTGACACGCACCATGATCCACAATTACAGCAAGGCCGGATTGATTTCCCCTGTCAAGGGGAAAAAATATTCCAAAGAGCATATCTTACAGATGCTGGTCATCTATTCGCTCAAACATACACTGTCGATTGCACAGATCAAACGTGTACTCAACGGGGTATCCGCCTGCGGTGTACATGAAAAGGAACTGGCGCAATGTTTTGAGATGCAGCTTGCCCGCCGCGATGCGATCACACAGGAAATGACAGACTATATGATGCGCATCATGCAGAAAACTGACATGAAACTGGACACACCGGAAGACACCCTGTCATTCCTCCTGACGCTGACCGATATCACAGATACACTGTCCAATTTCGCGGCGGCAATCGCGGAACAGGGATTTCCTGATCTGGAAGCCGCAAAAAAGAAGGAAAAACGAAAAGAAAAGAAAGAAACGTAATCCAATATGCCAAAAAAGCGCGTGTTTGTGCACGCGCTTTTTTGGCGGGAGATTACAGCCCGGCTTCGTCCATCGCTGTTTGATATGCGCGGGACATTTCCGCAGAAAGCGAAATCAGGTTGCGCACCGGGGTCAGTTGTTCAATTTCCGTGAGCGTATTTACGTCGGCAAAAATCTCGTTGATGGTCTGTTTGGAGCGGAAGGTCGCAGAAGGCAAGGTGCTGTTTTTCCAGCGGCACAGCCAGGCAAGCTGGATGCCGAGATCATAGACCTCCGATGCAAAATGTGCGCCGAGTGCGGCAGACGCCATTTCATCGGTCAGCGTGCTGGGGCAATCCTCTGACATGGCAAGTACCATCAGCGGATACTGTGCGCCGGACGGGCGCACTGCCTGGATGTCCTGTTGCAATTGTGTAACAGCGTCCTGCAAGGAATCAATCTCTTCCAACTGGGTGCGCACAGAACTGTCCAGTTTATTGACATCAATGGAACCATCCGGCACAGAACCCAATGTCAGATCCGTCATCTGCTGATGTACATGCTCCAATGCATCCTGTACGGTATCGCCCGAAATGCCATCTGACGCCATGAATCCGACGCCGGATGCGCCTTCCGGCGCACCCAGCGCACGGACAAGCGTGTTGTGTGCATCACATAACTGCTGTGGATTGGCGTCAAAATATGCCTTGAGGTCATCTGCTGCCAATGCCGGACGATCGTCCAATGCAGAAATCGGGTGTTCAAGCGCAGCGATTGCCGCGCTCGCAATCGTAGGGTTGGACAAGGCAAAAAGCCCTCCTTTCCATCAAAAATCCGTGAGCTGTATGCCTGATATAATAGGACTTGTCTGTCGCATTGTCAACCGTATTTTTGTGCAGTTTTTATGCGAAAAATAACAAAATCCCGCAGAAACCCAGTGTTTCCATGCGGGATTTTTTCAAATTTATACCGAGTTGATTTTTACGGGAAAAAGATGATCAGTTTTCCTTTGCCGGTGCACTGCCGGACGGTTTGCGGCGCCTGCGTGGACGGCGGCGTTTTTCCCCGCCGGCGGCGGCTGCCTGATCGGTCTGTGCGGCAGCCTGTTCTGTCTGCGGCTTATTGTTGTTCAAACCGCGTCTGCCGCGCCCGCCGCGGCGCGAACGGGAACGTCCGCCCGCTTTGCCCTCATGCGGTTTTTCCTGCATGGGATACGGATTATCTTCCCGAATCGGGACGGTTTTATCAATCAACCGTTCAATGCGGCGCAAATATGGCACTTCATCCGCCTGACAAAATGTGATGGCAATGCCGCCATGCCCGGCCCTGCCGGTACGCCCGATGCGATGGACATAATTTTCCGGCTCATTCGGCACGTCATAGTTGATGACATGCGACAGCTCACTGATATCCAAACCGCGCGCCGCAATGTCCGTTGCAACAAGCACGCGGATTTTTCCTTCTTTAAAGCGGTTGAGCGCATTTTGGCGGTCAATTTGAGATTTATCGCCATGGATCGCGCTTGCGCCCACATGCGCCCGCGCGAGATCATGCGCCACCTTATCCGCCTCGGTTTTGGTGCGCACGAACACCAACGCCCGGTCAAGCGCAGGGTCGCGCAGGGTATACAGCAACAGTTTCTTTTTATTTTCCCGATCGACAAAATAAACCGACTGATCGATGGCTTCTACTGTCGTGGACACCGGAGTGACTTCCACCGTGTCAAATTCTTCATTCAGCAGGCGTTTGACCAGCTTTTGTACCGAACGCGGCATCGTAGCGGAAAACAACAGCGTCTGCATATGGCGGTCACCCATGCGCTTGATGATGCGTTCGACATCGTCAATAAACCCCATATCCAACATGCGGTCCGCCTCATCGAGCACAAACAGTTCGACGTCCTCCAGATCGATATAGCCCTGCCCGCACAGGTCGTTCAAACGTCCCGGCGTGGCAATCAGCACATCAACGCCTGCGCTCAATGCTTCGGTCTGATTGTACTGCGATACACCGCCATAGACGAGCGCACAACGAATATCTGTATACTTTGCGTAGGCGACAAAGCTGTCATAAATCTGAATCGCCAACTCACGTGTCGGCGTCAGGATGAGCGAACGGATGGGCGGGAAGCCGGGCAAACGTTCCTCATTTTTCAGTTTTTGTAAAATCGGAATGGCAAATGCACAGGTTTTCCCTGTTCCTGTCTGCGCCAGACCGAGCACATCGCGTCCTCGAACGGCAGCCGGGATGGCCTGTTCCTGAATCGGCGTTGGAACGGTATACCCGGCATCATCGAGCGCATGCAGCAGTTCTGCATCAATGCCCAAATCACGAAATTCCATAGTTTTTGAGATGGCTCCTTTATCTTCATGAAAAATCAATCGTCTCATACAGTATCAGTATAGCACACTGTTGGGTGTGTACCAAGTAGAAATATACTGATTTTTGACAGAAAAACACGGAATTTCGCGGAATTTTTTCAAATCATGCCAACCGGCGCCGATCTTGACGGAAATCAGCCAGACCCGGGGCTGTTTATTCCATTTGCGTTTCGGCGTAGACTTCCACCAGCGCATTCGCCATCTCAAGCGCCGTTTCCTTCGGTTTCATACGCAATGAGACATAGGGCGGAGAGCCCGCATTGAGCAGCAGACGACCTTTGAACTGCGGTGCGCCGCACAGCGCCGACAACCGGCGCAGATCGGTACAATGATCCGCCCAGGTCACAAGCAGACGGTCATCCTGTTGTTTGATTTCCAAAATTCCCTGTTCTGCCGCCTTCGTGCGCAGCAGCGCGATATCACACAGCGCAACCGCAGATGCCGGCGGCTCGCCAAAACGGTCAATCATCTCATCGAGCAGATCCGCGCGGTCATCCGGCGTGCGGATGGCTGCAATACGGCGGTATAAGTCCACACGCTGTCCTGCATCTTCCACATATTTTTCCGGCAGGTTTGCAGAAATCGCAAGCTCTGCCGCACAATCCGTGCGCTGACGCGGCTTTTCCCCCTTTTCTTCCAAAACCGCTTCTTCCAACAGTTTGAGATAGAGATCATAGCCCACGTTCATCATATGCCCCGACTGTTCCGCACCCAACACATTGCCTGCGCCGCGGATCTCCAGATCGCGCATGGCAATTTTGAACCCTGAGCCGAATTCCGCAAATTCGCGCACGGCATTCAGACGTTTTTGTGAAATGTCCGACAACGTTTTCCCTCGCCGGAATGTGAAATAGGCAAACGCATGACGTGCCGAACGTCCGACACGTCCGCGAAGCTGATGCAATTGGGACAATCCCATGCGATCTGCATCCTCAATAATCAATGTATTGACATTGGGGATGTCAATGCCCGTCTCAATGATTGTCGTACATACGAGGATATCAATATCCCCATCACTCATGCGCGTCATCACACGGGCGAGATCGCGCTGGCTCATTTTACCGTGCGCCACGCCAATTTCCGCATCCGGCAGCAGTTTTTTCAGCCGGGCTGCACAGACGTCAATGGATTCCACAACATTGTACAGATAATACGTCTGACCGCCACGGTAAAATTCACGCCGCATGGCTTCTGCCACGACACCTTCATCATATTCCATCACATAGGTCTGTACCGGATGACGATCCTGCGGCGGCTCCTCCAGCACAGACATGTCGCGGATACCGGACAATGCCATATTGAGTGTGCGCGGAATCGGCGTTGCGGACAGTGTCAGAACATCCACCTGGCGCGACAGTTCCTTTAATTTTTCCTTGTGTGTCACACCAAAGCGCTGTTCCTCATCCACAACAAGCAGACCGAGATCTTTGAATTTCATACCCTTGTTGAACAGTTTATGTGTGCCGATCAACAGATCAATCTGTCCCTGTTTCACCTTTTCCAATATGATTTTCTGTTCTTTTGCGGTTTTAAACCGGCTGAGCATCTCAATGCGCACCGGCCAGCCGGAAAAACGCGTCAGACAGGTCAGATAGTGCTGCCGTGCAAGCACGGTCGTCGGCACAAGAATGGCTGCCTGCTTCCCGCCGAGTATACACTTCATCACGGCGCGCAAGGCGACTTCTGTCTTGCCAAAGCCCACATCCCCACACAGCAGGCGATCCATCGGACGATCCGATTCCATATCCGCTTTGATCTCGCCAACACAGCGGAGTTGATCCTCTGTCTCCTCATAGTCAAAGGCCGCCTCAAACTCTTTTTGCCAACTGTCGTCCTGTGGGAACGCAAACCCTTTTTTGCGCTCACGTTCGGCATACAATTGAATCAGCTCACCTGCCAGCTCCTTTGCAGCAGCTTTTGCCTTGTAGCGTGTTTTCTGCCATTCTGTGCCGCCCAGCTTGTTCAACCGGACATGCCCGCCGGACGCTTCGCTGCCTGCGCCGATATATTTGGAAATCAAATCCAGATTGGTCGCCGGGACATAGAGAAAATCCGTACCCGCAAATGCAATCTTGATAAAATCCTGATAATTCCCTTCAATACGCATGCGCTCCATGCCGACAAACCGACCGATGCCGTGGTGCTCATGTACAACCAGATCGCCCGGCGTCAGATCCGAATAACTTTTGACATGATCCCGGTTGGATTTTTTCTTTTTTGTCGCAGTTTTTTTGCGCGCCGCAAGCATCTGTCCTTCCGTGAGTATAACGGTTTTGAGTGCAGGGTATTCCATGCCCGCGGACAGGCTTCCATCCAACAGGTGGACACGCCCCGGACCCGGCAAGCGGTCTGTCACCTTTGCCGTGACGCCCTCACCTTCCAGCATCTCCTGCATCGTGGTGCGGCGCATTTCACCGGAACACAAGACAATGACATGGTAATCCATGTCCTGATAGGCGCGAATATCCGAAGCGGCAGCAGCCACATTGCCGGCATAGGGCGGCAATTGTTTTGCTGTAATCTCTGTCAGCAGTTTTGGCGGACATTCGGGCACAGAACTCAAAAAAGTTTCCAAATATACCATCGGATGTGCCGACAATGTATCGATCGCCTGCTCCAGGGTCTGCTGATATACGGCATTTTTGCCATACAACAGACCGCGTTCGAGCAACGCTTCGACATCCTCTTTCATGCGCACCTGGAACACACGCGCCGCCTCACGCACAGCACGGAAATCATCGACAAAGATCATGGCTTCTTCCGGGATATAATCCGCTGCGGTCGCCAATTCGGGATATAGAAACGGCAAATATTTATCCGCCGCCGGAAAAATGCCTTCATTGTTCAAACGCTCTGCATCACGGCGCAGATTTTTGTTGAGATCGGGATGTTTTTTCGCTTTGGATGCAATCAATGTTTCAATCTGCGCCAGCAGACCCTGTGTGCCTCCGGGCGCAAGCGTGGGCAGGGCTTCCATATTGGGCAGACAGACCAACCGTTCCAACGAACGTGTGCGGCGCTGGGAGCCGATGTCAAAATACGACATCGTATCCACTTCCGTACCAAAAAATTCAATGCGCACCGGATTCGGCTCCCCCGGCGCAAAAATATCCAAAATACCACCGCGCAGAGAAAACTGCCCTTCGCCTTCGACCTGCATACAGCGGCGATATCCCGCCTGCACCAATTGTAAAACCAACTGTTCTGTGTCATATTCACCGCTGAAGTCGATGGAAAACGTCGCTTTTTTCATCATATCCGGCGGTATCGTCGCCATCAGCAGGGCGGGCACGGAAGCAATCACGGTCTTCTTTCCCGCCGCCAGATCACACAGGACAGAAATCCGCCTGTGCTCATACTCACGGGAAGAGGATTCGATGTTGTGGAACACAAATTCCCGCGATGGCAACACAACAGCCGGACGGTCAGAAAATGCAGCCAAATCGCGCGCCATGCGGTCACAAGCGAGATCGTCGGCACAGATGACAACCGCCTGCCGATGCATCTGCCCTGCCAATGCCGCAGTCAGATTTGCCTTGTGGATCGGTGCAAGACCAGTGACTTCCACGGGCAGTTTCCCACTGCGGATACCCTCTACAATCGTATCATATTCAGCTAAACGGGTGATGAGCTGCGCAATTCGTTCCATATAAAAACATGTCCCTCCGATCTGATGGAATCCAATACATACAAACCATAACACGCCGAAAGGCCGCATGCTCAGCGCATGCGGCTTATTTGGCAAATTTCTTTCACATTTTGATTGGTTTTCTTTTTCTCCGACGAAATGAACCGTCAGTGCTTCCCACAAGTATCGCAATTCATATCACAAGCACCCATAAATTCTTCCGGATTCAAACCCCTGCGCTTGTAATAATCGGCAATCGCCGCATGAATGGCCTCCTCTGCGAGCACAGAGCAGTGCATCTTGACCGGGGGCAGTCCATCCAATGCTTCGGCAACCGCCTTGTTGGTCAACTGAAGCGCCTCCTGGATTGTCTTGCCTTTGACCATTTCTGTCGCCATTGAACTGGTGGCAACGGCCGCGCCGCAGCCGAACGTCTTAAACTTGATATCAGTAATCACGCCGTCATCACTGATCTTGAGGTACATTTTCATGATATCGCCGCACTTGGCATTGCCTACCTCACCGACGGCGTCGGCATCCTCAATGGTACCGACATTTCGCGGATTGGCGAAATGATCCATTACTTTTTCGCTGTATTCCATGGTACTGAAAACTCCTTTTTTATTCTATCATGCAATCATACGTTTTACTTGTCGAATAAATTCAACATCGGCTGCCCGCTCATCTTTTCATCCCATACGGGCGACATATCACGCAGTGTCTTGACGACATAGGTGATCTTTTCGATGAGATAATCCACATCCTCCACGGTATTCTGTTCGCCGAGTGTGACGCGCAGAGAACCATGCGCAATCTCATGCGGCAGACCGATTGCCATCAGAACATGAGAGGGATCCAGCGAACCGGTAGAGCAGGCGGAACCGGTAGACGTTGCAACGCCTGCGAGATCCAGGCGCAAAACCAGGCTTTCCCCTTCAATGCATTCAATGACAAAACTCGCCGTACCCGGCAGACGGTTGACCGGATCTCCTGTCAACCGGGTATATGGGATCTTGAGCACGCCTTCAATCAAGCGGTCGCGCAGGGAGGCGACATACGGCAAATAGTCATCCATATGCTCCTTTGCATACCGCATCGCTTCGCCCAGACCGACAATACCTGCAACATTTTCCGTACCGCTGCGCTTGCCGCGCTCCTGTCCGCCGCCATGAATCAGCGGTTCGAGCACAACACCTTTGCGGCAATACAGTGCACCGACGCCTTTGGGTCCACGAATCTTGTGCGCAGACAATGACAGCATATCAATGCCCATGTCCTTGACGTCAATCTTCATATGACCGACCGCCTGCACGGCGTCGGTGTGGAACAACGTGCCCTTGCTGTGGCACAGCGCAGAAATGGCTTTCAAATCCTGGATGGTGCCGATTTCATTGTTGGCGGCCATGATGGAAACCAACGCGGTGTTTTCGGTAATCGCCTGTTCCAGCTCGTCCATTTTGACATGACCCTGTTCATCCACGCCAATATAGGTGACCTCATAGCCGATGCGCTCGAGAAATTCACACGTATGCAGGATGGCGTGATGTTCAATCGCGCTGGTAATAATATGGCGCTTATTTTTCGGGAAATTCTTTCTAAATAACAGACCTTTGAGCGCCATATTATCCGCTTCTGATCCGCCGGAGGTGAAAATAATTTCATCCGGTTCGCAGTTTAAGCATTCCGCTACATACATACGCGCCTGATCGACAGCTTTTTTTTCCTCGCGCGCGAGCGAATACAAGCTGGATGGATTGCCATAGCCAGTGGTCAGATACGGCAGCATGGCATTGTATACATTCTTGGAAATCGGCGTTGTCGCCGCATTATCCGAATAAACCACACGTTCCATGATTCTTGATCCTCCTATAAGAAGAGCGTAATATATTCCAGACCAGGCTGCACCAAACAGCCTGTCTTATTCTGTCCACACTTAATATACACCAAATCGGTATGCTTTTCAACTGTTCCTGATAAAATAGGTAAAATATTTTCTGTTTTTTCCTCCCACTTCCAGCAACGATTATTTTACTATTTTTGCCTTTCAAATGCAATAGAAATCAGAATTCTGCGGCAAAATATGGGGAGAATATCAAAAAATCCGCATGATACCTCCCATTTGACAGCGATTTAAGAGATATGCTACACTAATTGAAACACTGAAAAAAGAGAAAAAAAGGATGATGGTATTATGCCGCAATCAAAGGATTATCATGAGCAGCGCCTGCGCGCCGCCATTTATCGCCGCACCCATGCCGAACCCGGCTCCGTCAACGACCGCATTCCACCGCAGTTTATTTCCTGTAGCGACGACGGCAAAACCTGCACCGTCAGCTATGCGCTCAAACCGGAAATGCGCAATCCAATGGGCTGGCTGCACGGCGGCATGACCGGTGCGATGATGGATATGGGCATGGGGCTGCTCGTGTACTACAATGCCGAATTTTCTCTCTGCCCGACTGCCTCGATGACAGTCAATTATCTTCGCCCCGGACGCATTGGCGGTTCACTCATCGTGCGGTCAGAAATCACATTCCAGGGTCGAAAAATTTTCCATACCTCTGCACAGGCCTGGATGGACGGCGATCCGGATCACCTGGTTGCCACTGCCACCGCCAGCTATATCCGTTCCCTCCCGCCTCGCTCCGATCCGGCCATACAGGCACAGCCCTCTGCAACCTGAAACAAAAAATAAATTATTCATGTTCTGTTCACCGAATCTACACGAAGTACAGTTATACTATATCTGTAGTCAGAATGGCTATATAAAAGATTTTTCTTTTATCTCTCTTTTTTACCCCCCTTTAAATTTTGTACAGGGAAAGCCGGATGCCCCCAACATCCGGCTTTTCTCTTGTCCATTTATGCCTGCGCAATCGCAATTAACAAAACATTGATTAAAAACAGTATAATTACATTTTTAAATTCCGAATAGTAATATTCTTTCACCAGCGCCTCTCCCCTCTCCCGTTAGGATGCACTGGTTTTTGTTCTGTCATGCTGTCAAATGGAAAATTTTTTTGTTACAATCTATCCTTTTTTTGGATTTTGTGATATACTGAAGTTGTTCATTGTAACACAAATAAGGAGGATATCCCATATGGAACAACGTTATTTTATTTGTGAGCATTGCGGCAATATGATTGCCATGGTAAACGATTCCGGCGTCCCTGTTGTCTGTTGCGGTCAAAAAATGACCGAACTCATTCCAGGTTCTGTTGACGCGGCACAGGAAAAACATGTGCCGGTTGTCACCATTGACGGCAATACCGTGACTGTTTCGGTCGGTTCCGCTGCACATCCCATGCTGGCTCAACATTTCATCGAGTGGATCTCCATCCATACCACCCAGGGCAATCAACGCAAAATTTTACAGCCATCTGCCGAACCAAAAGCCGTTTTCGCATTGACAACAGGTGAATCTGTCATTTCTGCGTATGCATACTGCAATCTACACGGTTTATGGAAAGCAGACGCCTGAACCTATCACACACGAAATCACCCTGCGCACATGCGCAGGGTGATTTTTTTGTTACTTCTCACGGGCCAACATGGTCTGATACAACTGGTTTTTGCGTGCGCCGGTCTGTTTGGCCGCCTGCTTGACAGCGTCGCGCAGTGTCAGCCCGGCCGCAATCAACTCCTCTGTCAACTGGATGGCATGTGCCATCTGGTCGGCGGCGGATTGTTCCGGGTCCTGGGTCGCGCCCTCTATGACCAGCACAAATTCCCCGCGCGGCTCATGCGTTTCATAATACGCTGCCGCCTCTGTCAACGTCATGCGCATGCATTCCTCATGCAATTTGGTCAGCTCGCGCGACACACTCACACGGCGTTCCCCCAATGCATCCGCGAGATCGTGCAATGTGGTACGCAAACGGTGCGGCGCTTCATACACAATACAGGTGCGCGGTTCTTTTCTCAATACGTCCAGCCGTTCGCGGCGCAGCTTGTTTGCCGTCGGCAAAAACCCTTCAAAACACCATTTCCCCGATGGAAGACCGCTCTGGGATAAGGCACAGACTGCCGCACAGGGTCCCGGCACGGGAATGACCGGGATGCCCGCTTGATGGCACAGATCGGCAAGGTCTTCACCCGGATCGCTGATGGCGGGCATGCCCGCATCCGTCACAAGCGCACACGTTTCACCTGCCAGCATACGTTGAACCAATTCCAAGCCGCGCTGTTTGCGGTTGTGTTCATGATAACTGACCATCGGCTGATTGATTTCCAAATGGTGCAGCAGCTTTCCACTGACGCGTGTATCTTCCGCTGCGATGAAATCCACCTCTTTCAATATGCGCACGGCACGGTAGGTCAAATCTTCGAGATTGCCAATGGGTGTGCCGACCAGATAAAGCGTTCCGGCGCTCATATCAAAATTCCTCCCTGTGATAAATCGTGCGATATTCGTCCGTCTGTGCGCCGTCTTCGCCGCATACGAACAATGGCGGCAATACCTGCACGCCAGGCGCACTGCCGCGCCGCGCTTCCATCAATACAGCCGATGGCACAGCATGGGCATGTTGATGCACAAATCGCAGGCGTTTTGGCTCTAAATCACACTGTTTCATGTCAAAAATCAACTGACAGATGCGTTCAGGACGATAGACAAACGCAACACGTCCGCCATATTTGACAAAATATGCAGCTGCACGCACAACCTGTTCCGCACTGCATGCGGCTTCCTGCCGCGCAGTGTATCGATTTTCCCCTTTTGCCGGATAGCCGCTGTCCTGTGAAAAATACGGCGGATTGCAGATAATATAGTCAAATGCACCGGTTGGGAACAATTGTTTGTGTTGTTTCAAATCGCCGCACACAATATGCATGCGGGCATCCAGTTGATTGAGCGCAGCGTTTTCCTGTGCCAACTGCGCCACGTCCGGCTGGATTTCCAGACCGGTCACATCAATATGAGGATGGCGTGCACACAACAGCACGCTGAGCGCCCCGTTGCCACATCCCAAATCCAGTATTTTTGCACGGGGCGATGGGGCTGCAAAGGCGGACAACAACATGCTGTCCTGTCCCAGTTTAAAAAAGCGGTCATCCTGTATCAGGGAAAACCCACCCCATAATTTGTCGATGTGGCGCATTTGACGTTCCTCATTTCGGCATCTGTGGTGCAGATATTATACAAATAGTATAATTGAAACTATTTTATAATTCTTTTTGTATATAATTATATAAATTATACGAATCGTTTATTTCTTGAATTGCTTCCATGCGTTGACTGCCAGTTCATCACAACGGTTGTTGTTTTCATTCTGCGCATGACCTTTGACCCAATGAAACGTCACATCATGTATGTCCAACAAATCCAACAGCCGTTCCCACAGGTCAGGATTTTTTGCCGGTTCTTTTGGCGTGCGCATCCAGTTTTTGCTTCGCCATTTGACCGCCCAGCCCTTTTGAATTGCATCAATGACATATTTGCTGTCGGAATACAAATCGACGGTACAGGGGCTTTTGAGCGCTTCCAGCGCGGTAATCACACCGAGCAATTCCATGCGGTTGTTTGTGGTCTCGGCAAACCCCCTGCTGATTTCCTTCCGGTGTGCACCGTATTGCAGGATAATACCGAAACCGCCTGGTCCGGGATTTCCGGAACAGGCGCCATCGGTGTAAATGATCACATGTTTTTTATGGTTCTTCTCCATTGTCATCCTCTGCGTCCTCTTCTTCCTTGTGAAGGCGCGTGATGGCATTGACACGGACGTCCTCACCGGTCCGCATGACAATCACACCCTGCGTATTTCTGCCACACTGACGGATATCTGCCACTGCTGTGCGGATGAGAACGCCGCCATCGGTGATCAGCATGACGTCATTATCCAAATCGACAACGGCTGTACCTGCGATATGACCGGTTTTTTCGTTCAATGCATGTGCGAGCATGCCGCGGCCGCCGCGGTGATGGATGCTGAACTCTCCAACTGGTGTACGCTTGCCATACCCATTTTCCGTAATGGTGAGCACTTCCCCTTCCGGACGCGCGCGCACACCACCGATGACATGGTCGCCCTCTTCCAACGTAATGCCGCGCACACCGACGGCAGAACGACCCATGGTCCGGACTTCATTCTCATTGAAACAGATCGCACGACCATATGCCGTGACAATCAACATATTTTGTGTGCCATCGGTCAGGCGAACATCCACCAACCGGTCACCTTCATTGAGCGAGAGTGCGCGCAGACCTGCCTTTCGGATGTTTTTCAGCTCGGACAACGCCACACGTTTGACTGTCCCCTGTTCTGTCGTAAAGAACAGATAGTGTGATTCATCGTATTCGCTGATTGCAAACATAGCGGAAACCGTCTCGCCGTTTTCCAATGCAAGCAAATTGACCACATTGGTCCCCTTTGCCGTCCGGCTGGTCTCAGGGATCTGATAGCCCTTCAAACGATACACCTTGCCCAGACTGCTAAAGAACAAAATGTTATCATGTGAGGATGCGGTAAACAAAATCTCTGTAAAATCCTCTTCACGCGTGGACATGGCGCTGACGCCGCGTCCACCGCGCCGCTGGGCGCGATAGGTATCCGTTGTTGTGCGCTTGAGATATCCATAGTGCGTGAGGGTATACGTGCAATCTTCGCGTTCAATGAGATCTTCGATGTCGATTTCATTTTCAACCGCTTCGATATGCGTGCGGCGTTCATCCCCAAACTTGTCGCGGATTTCGAGCAATTCCTGTTTGACAATGTTCAACATATTGTGACGGCTGGTGAGGACTTCCATCAAACGGTGGATTTTTTCCTCAATTTCATCGTATTCATCATTGATTTTCTGGCGCTCCAGACCGGACAGGCGACCCAGGCGCATGTTGACAATGGCCTGTGCCTGCGGTTCATCCAGATGGAATTCAAAGTTTTCCTTGCCGTTGACAATGCCGAGCAATGCGATTTGATTGATCACAAACGGTTCCGCCATCAGATTGGTTTTGGCTTCGTTTTCATTGGCGGAAGCGCGGATGATATGAATGATGCGGTCGATGTTGTCGGTCGCGACTTTCAGACCTTCGAGAATATGCGCGCGTCCTTCCGCCTTGTTCAATTCAAACCGTGTGCGGCGTTCGATGACTTCGCGCTGGAATTCGATATACTGATCGATCAGCTCGCGCAGGTTGAGTGTTCGCGGCTGATTGTTGACCAATGCCAGATTGTTGACAGAAAATGTGTCCTGTAACTGCGTATAGTTAAACAGCTGGTTGAGCACAACCTGGGCATTTGCCTCGCGCTTAAGTTCGACGACAATGCGCATGCCCTGGCGGTCCGACTCATCTCTCAGGTCGGAAATGCCGTCCACCCGCTTATTTTTGACAAGATCGGCAATGGATTCCACCAGCCGCGCCTTGTTGACCATATACGGGATTTCGGTGACAACAATGCGCTGCCGACCGTTGTTCATATCTTCAATTTCTGTGCGGGCGCGCACCTTGATCTTGCCGCGACCCGTTGCATAGGCGGCACGGATGCCGCTGCGTCCCATGATGATACCGCCAGTCGGGAAATCCGGTCCCTTGATGTACTGACAGATATCTTCCATCTGTGCCTCCGGATGATCGATGACATAACAGATGCCATTGATGACTTCTGTCAGGTTGTGCGGCGGCATATTGGTTGCCATACCGACGGCAATACCGGAGGAACCATTGACCAACATACCGGGGAAACGGGATGGCAATACTTTGGGTTCTTTGCGGTTGTCATCGAAATTGGGCATAAAATCGACGGTTTCTTTTTCGATGTCGGTCATCATATAGGCCGCCATCCTGCTCATGCGCGCTTCGGTATAACGATAAGCTGCCGGAGGGTCGCCGTCAATGGAACCAAAGTTGCCATGACCGTCGATCATGGGATAGCGCAGGGAAAATGGCTGCGCCATGCGCACCAGCGCGTCATACACCGATGCATCGCCATGCGGATGATACCGACCGAGCACATTGCCGACGGTTGTCGCCGATTTGCGGTACGGGCGGTCACAGGTCAGGTGGTCTTCATACATGGCATACAGGATACGGCGGTGTACCGGTTTGAGACCATCCCGCGCATCCGGCAATGCACGGCCGACAATGACGGACATCGCATAATCGATGTATGATTTTTTCATTTCCCGTTCCAGATCGACCGGGACAATTTTCTGATTTTCAAAGCTAATACTCACTGTTTTATACCTCTTGTTCCAGCAGCTCCATCAGACAGGAGATGGATTCTTCCAATGAATCCAATGCATCGCCCAACAGGACGTCCTCCTCTGAGGCTTTTTTCTCCTTTGCCGGCGTCAGATCAACCAGCTCGTCATGGGCAGCCATGAGCGTTCGTGCGGCTGCCTTCAGGCGTTGTTTTTTGATATCGTCCATACCATGCCTCCGCTATGCGTGGTGATTGTTTGATTGTTCAAACAATGTGAGGATTAAATGTCGAGATTGGTGACATATTTGGCATTTTTCTGAATAAATGCGCGGCGCGGTTCGACCTTCTCGCCCATCAGCAGCGTAAAGATTTCATCCGCCATGGATGCGTCTTCCAACGTAACCTGAAGCAGCGTGCGGTTTTCCGGGTTCATCGTGGTTTCCCACAACTGCTCCGGGTCCATCTCACCCAGACCTTTGTAACGCTGGATATCGACGCCCTGCCCCATTTCGGCGAGTACGGCAGCCTGTTCCTGTTCCGTATAGGTGTAGCGGACCGTCTTGCCCTTGGTATTTTTAAACAGCGGCGGCTGTGCGATATAGACATGCCCCTGTTCGATCAACGGGCGCATATACCGGAAGAAAAACGTCAGCAACAGCGTGCGGATATGGCTGCCATCGACGTCGGCGTCCGCCATCAGGATGATTTTTCCATATCGCAGCTTGGACGGGTCAAAATCTTCACCAAAGCCGGCGCCAAACGCCGTGATCATCGGCGTCAATTTTTCATTGCCATAGACCTTATCCAGACGCGCCTTTTCGACATTGAGCATCTTGCCCCACAGCGGCAGAATCGCCTGATAGCGCCGGTCACGCCCTTCCTTTGCAGAGCCGCCTGCGGAATCGCCCTCGACGATATAAATTTCAGTCAGCCGTGGATCGCGCTCCTGACAATCCGCCAATTTGCCCGGCAGAGAACCGGATTCGAGCGCACTCTTGCGGCGTGTCAGCTCACGCGCCTTTCGCGCCGCTTCGCGCGCGCGCGAAGCGGTCTGTGCTTTGTCGATGATCGACTTGGCAACCGCCGGATTTTCTTCAAAGAAAATGGTGAGCTTTTCGCCCATCATGGTCTCGACCAGATTGCGCATATCTGAATTGCCCAATTTGGTCTTGGTCTGACCTTCAAACTGCGCTTCAGGCAATTTGACGGAAATCACAGCAGTCAAACCCTCGCGCACATCGTCGCCGGAAAAATTTTTGTCATTTTCTTTGAGAAAACCGAATTTTCTCGCATAGTCATTGATGACCTTGGTCAGCGCCGATTTGAATCCGGTTTCATGCGTGCCGCCTTCGGTCGTGTTGATGTTGTTGGCGAAGGACAACAGGTTTTCATTATAGCCATCGGTATACTGCATGGCGACCTCCGCCATACAATCATCCCGCGAACCTTCGACGTAAATGGGTTGTGCATGCAGCGGCGTTTTGTTGCGGTTTAAGTATGTGACAAACTGCTTGATCCCGCCTTCATAATGCATGACTTCCTCGCGCACGTCGTCATTCGGATCGCGTTCATCGCGCAGGGTGATCCGGATGCCGCCGTTGAGAAACGCCTGTTCCTGCAGCCGGTTTTCCAAAATCTCGTAGTCATATTCGAGCGACTCAAAAATCTGATCGTCTGCTTTGAAACGGATGGTCGTACCGGTCTCATGGGGACATGGTGTGGCGCGCATGGGAGAAATCGTCTTGCCGCGCGCAAATTTCATAAAATATTTATTTTCTCCGTCATAGACTGTCGCTTCCAGCCATTCAGACAGCGCATTGACGACGGATGAACCGACGCCATGCAGACCGCCGGAAATCTTATAGCCGACGCCGCCAAATTTACCGCCTGCATGCAGCACGGTCAGGACAACTTCCAGGGTTGGAATGCCCATCTGCGGATGGATGCCGACAGGGATGCCGCGTCCATTGTCGCGCACAGAAACCACGCTGTCCGGTTCCAACGTCACCTCAATATGGGTACAATATCCCGCCAACGCCTCATCGATGGAATTATCGACGATCTCATAGACCAGATGGTGCAACCCCCGTGCGGAGGTCGAGCCGATATACATGCCGGGGCGTTTGCGCACGGCCTCCAGACCTTCAAGCACCTGGATCTGGTTTTCATCATACGTTTCCTTGACGGTCAAGTCGAGAATCTCTTCGCTCATACTCATACAGTATCGTTCCATTTCTCCGGCGGGCTGGTGAGAAACCACAGATGTGGGCAAATCAGGACAGCGCCGGCCACCGGTTTCGGCTGCTGTCGAACGAAAAATCCCATCGGAAGCAGACAATCCCGCTGATCCGACGGGATTGTCTGCTTCCAAAAAGAACTGTCTATTCCGAGATGGTCAATCCGCTGCGCTTAAACAGCGTGGCAGTGGACAACTGGGAAAGGTACAGTGCAGGCACGCCGCCCACCTCGCACAGAATACATGACTTCGGGAGGTCTTCAAACAGAGGCACGACATGACCGGATCGCTCCATTGCGGACATAAAGGCACGGGTATGTTTGGACCAGGTCGCGGTATCCATGTCATAAATCCCCAAAATGGAATCGGTATGGACAATGACGTCCTGTCCGAGATGAAGATACATGAAAAGCCTCCCTCCTGTGCGGGAAAACGATACACGCCGCACGGTTGTTTCCGCCGCGGGAATTGCACCCGCATCCTGATATTTATTATAGCACTTTTTGCGAAGTTTTGCACGTGTTTTTGCAAATATTTCTGAATATTTTGCCGTTTTTTCCTTACTTTTTTATGTTGAACCCGACCGTTTGAAAAAACAATCCGTATGCGGGCAAAAACAAACGGCGAAATCTGGGCCTCTGTCGCAGATTTCGCCGGACTATATCTTGTTTTGTCGGATACAACAGGGATTCATCGCATTTCGCGCACCGTCCCATTTTCTACAGCAAACAATTTTCCGCCCTCGACTTGTGCCAGTTTTTCCGGTTCGCAGCATGTGATGAGCACCTGTCCGGTTTCAATGCGGTTGAGTACAAAATCCTGCCGTTTCGCATCCAGCTCGCTGAGCACATCGTCGAGCAGCAGCAACGGGTATTCCCCGCTGTCGTCAAAAAACATATCGCGTTCCGCCAGCTTGAGCGACAGCGCACAGGTGCGAACCTGTCCCTGTGAGCCAAACGCTTTTGCACTGTTTCCGCCGATGAGCAGCTCCAAATCATCTTTGTGCGGACCCGACAGGCAGGTTTTTGCAGCAATTTCCGCCGCACGGTGCGCACAGGCATGTTCCCAAAGCTGTGTGCCGATGTCCTTTGCCGATGCGAACGGATCGGTCACTGTGGAAACCGTGCGGTATACATAGTCCAATTGCTCATTTTTCCCGGAAATAGAGGCATGGATCCCACACGCTTTTTTCATCAGCGCACGCAGATAATACGCGCGATACCGCACGATATGTCCGCCTATCACAGACATCCGGAAGGAAAAATCATCCAATGTGTCAAGCAATGAAGGTTTTTCTTCAGAATCCTTCAAAATGCGGATCTTGTTTTCATGCAGACGCGCATATTCCGACAAACACTGCGCGTAATTGGGTCGCAGCTGGCTGAGCGCAATGTCGATCAACCGCCGCCGTACAGCGGCGCCTTCCCGGATCAACATCAGATCTTCCGGGCAAAACAGCACAGAACGCACAAGCCCAACGCCGTCAGACAACCGTTTTTGCCGCACGCCGTTGACAGTGAGCTGCATACGCCCGCTGTGCGGAATCGCCGCACGGATGGTCATATCCCGTTTTTCCGCAAAAAACTGTGCTTCCGCCTCCGCCTGCATTGCGCCAAAACGGATAGCGTCGCGTTTTTGTCCCGAACGGAACAGGCGCATGGTGGACAACAGGCTGACAGCTTCCAAAAGGTTGGTTTTTCCCTGTGCATTTTCGCCGCAAAAGACATTTACGCCGGGTGAAAGCGTGAGCTCCGCCCCGGCATAGTTGCGGAAATCGCGCAGGGTCAGACGATGGATGTTCATACGATGCGGAACGTTGAAGCGCCCACAACGGTCACAGTATCACCGCGGTACAGCTTTTTGCCGCGCTGTGTACATACGCTGCCGTTTACACGTACCAGCCCTTCTTCAATCATCCATTTGGCCTGTCCACCGGTGGCGCACACACCGGTGAATTTTAAAAATGCGTCTGCTTTGATATATTCCGTTGTAATTTCAATTTCCTGGATCTCCATGATACCTTCCTTTTTTCACCGTTGAACAGGGGGGTTACTCTGCTTTCAGCCGGACCGGAAGCACCAGGTAGGTGAACGCATCGCCTTCTTCCGGTGTGAATACGATTGGATTTAAGCTGCCTTTGAGTGAAATGGTAACCGTATCATCCGGGCAGGCGCGCAGCGCGTCCAGCAGATACCGATTGTTAAAGCCGATTTCCAGATGTTCTACCGTTCCGTTGTACTGATACTCGTCATAGGATTTACCGATGGCAGTGATGCAGCTCAATTTGAGCAAATCCCCGTCAAATTCCATGCGTACCGGGTTTTTGAGTTTTTCCGAAACGATCAGGGAAACGCGTTCAATGCTGGTGATGAGCTGTCGGACGTCTGCCGTGATGACAGCCGCAGCATCTGTCGGGATTGCCGCGCGATAATTGAGAAATTCGCCCTCCAGCAGGCGTGTGATGAGTACGGTATCTCCGATGCGGAACAAAATATGACGTGCATCCGGGTAAATTTCTGCGACGTCATCGGTTTCTGTGAGGATGCGTTCCACTTCGCGCAGCGCGGAACCGGGTACGACAAATTTGGCGTCCATCTCCGCCGGTATTTCCAGGGTCTCGCGGCGTACGCTCAGACGATAACCGTCAACGGCGGCGACGTATAATTTTTGTCTTTGCAGTTCAAACAGGCAGCCTGTGAGCACCGGTTTGGTTTCGTTGTCGGATACCGCAAAGATTGTCTGCGAAATCATGGATTTGAGTGTGTGTTGTGGCAGTGTAATCGGTGTTTTGTTGGTTTCGACTTCCGGTAATTGTGGAAATTCTTCGGCGTCAGACGCCACGAGGTTGAAGACTGCCTTTCCGCATCGGATGCTGGTCAATAAATTGTCGTTGGTCTCTACGAATACAACATCGTCCGGCAGTTTGCGGATGATATCGCCGAATAAGCGTGCGTTGAGTACGGCAGAACCCGGCTCGGATACCATTGCATGGATGTTGACACGGATTCCCATGGACATGTTATAGCTGCATATGGTCAGATGACCGTCTGATTCAGCGGTGATGAGCAAACCTTCCAGCAGTGCGATGGAGCTTTTGCTGTTGACTGCGCGTGCTGCTGTGGTGATTGCTTCTTGAAGAATGGATTTTTCGCATGAGAATTGCATGAGAATGCCTCCTTGAACAGAACAAACGAATTTTTTTGCATGTCGTCTGATGACCTTGTATTCGATCAGGGACGTCCGACGTCCGGTGAGCATAATTGTAGACTTTAATAAATAGAATAGTATATTTTAGTAATAGTAGTAGAGGGATGGAAGCTGTGGAAAACCTGCTGAAATGCCCGGATCATGGGGATTTTGGCGTCCTCAGCAGGTTGTGGAAAACTCGGCTGTTTATTTGGATAACGATGGGGACGAAATGTTTTCCACAGGACGCGCATCCACAGTACACAGGAACTTGTGGATGAATTTGACGGAATTCCGCCATGAAAATTGCATGGAATTTGAATAAATATTCATGAAATATTCATTCATCCGCGGATGTTTGCTTTCAGGGTTTTGATGATGTTGTCCATTTCACTGGTTTCTTTGAGGTAGTTTTCAATTTTATTGATGGAGTGAAGCACAGTGGTGTGGTCGCGGGAAAATACTTTGCCGATTTCCGGCAGGGAGTATTCCGTCATTTCCCGTACGAGGTACATGGCGACCTGTCGCGGCAGTACCATATCTTTGGAGCGTCCGCTGCCCTGTAGTTTTTCGACTGGGATGCAGTAGTAGCGTGAAACTTCGCGGATGATCATGTCCGGCGTGGGGTTGAGACCCGGATTTTCTTTGAAGATGTCGGTGACAGCTTCTTTTGCGAGGCTGAGGTCGATGGCGCGTTCCATCAGGTCGTGAAGCGCTTTGATTTTTTTGACCGTGCCTTCGAGCTGCCGCACGTTGGATGTGATGGTTTTGGCGATATAATCCACGACTTCATCGGGCAGGTGTACGCCGAGTGAATCCGCTTTGACATGGATGATTGCCATGCGTGTTTCGTAGTCGGGCGGCTGGATGTCTGCGAGCAGACCCCATTCAAAGCGGGTTTTCAGGCGGTCTTCGAGTGTGTGGATCTCTTTTGGCGGTCGGTCGGAGGTCAGGACAATTTGCTTGTGTGCTTCATATAATGCGTTAAAAGTGTGGAAAAATTCCTCCTGTGTGCGGTCTTTGCCTGCGACGAATTGGATGTCATCGACCAGGAACAGGTCGGCAAGACGGTATTTATCGCGGAATTCCTGGACTTGCCCTTCTCCGATGGCGTTGATCAGTTCATTGGTAAAATCTTCGCCTTTGATATAGACGATGCGGAATGATGGGTGATCGCGGCGTACAACCGAAGCGATGGCATATAGAAGATGTGTTTTTCCCAGGCCGGATTGACCATAGATAAACAATGGATTGTAGTTTTTCGCCGGATTGTTGGCGACGGCGGTTGCGGCGGCATGTGCAAATTTGTTGGATGAGCCGACGATGAATTGTTCAAAGGTATACTCGTCCTCCGGATAGTTGCTGTGTGCCCTGGGAGCAGGTGTTTCGCCTGTTGTGATGATGACGTCGATGTCCGCAGAAAACAGATCGCGCAAGGTGTCTTTGATGATATTGAGGTAGCGTTGATCGATGATTTCCTTTTTGAATTTGTCCGGTGTGTGCAGGAGCAGTGTGTCGTCTTTGAATTCGACGGCGGTCAGATCGTCAAACCATGCGTCTATGGTGACAGGCTGAAGCCGTTTTTCCAACAATGTCAGCACGACTTTCCAGATGTCGGCAGGTGTGTTCATATGCGGGAATCCCCCTTCAGGAATGGTTTGTTCAGATACAGGTGAGACATGGTGGTTTACAGATATAGATACCAATACAAATGATATAATACCACCAAATTTCCACCTTGTCCACAGAGTTTTCCACAACATCCACAGGCATATCTGCAAAACTGTCGGCAGACGACCGAAAAAACGCCTGTTTTCCAGAAATAATGATTGACAATGTCCCGATTGTCTGCTTATAATGTAATTTGTACACGCACGCGTAAGACTTTTGATTGCAAATGGAGGTGCAGCCACATGTTAAGAACGTATCAGCCGAAAAAGCGCCAGCGCAGCAAGGTGCATGGCTTCCGCAAGAGAATGGCAACCGCAAACGGCAGAAAGGTTCTCGCTCGTCGCCGTTCCCGCGGCCGCAAGCGTCTGAGCCACTGATTGAGGAAATTCCGTTTTTGCGTGGACATGTTGGATCAACTGTCCCGAAAACGATTGACACGAACAGCATGGACCGCAAGGCGGTCCATTTCTGTTATACAGGGAAGTATCCTTTTAGTATAACACAACGGCGTAATTACAATTCGGACGGGTCAAGCGCCGGGAATAAAAAACATGACCTGTCAGCTCCGGCAGAAAAAGGATGCGCCGGAGAGGGACGTCTATGCCGCACTGTTTCCAGGCGTGCGGGTATCAGTTGTGGAAACAGGGTGCACGTTCCGCAGTATGGAACAATAGAAAAGGAAGTCGGGCGATGAAAAACACCTTAAAGGAAAACCGCGATTTTCGCAGGCTGTATGCCAGAGGGCGTTGTGCGTCTTCCGATTGCCTGGTGGTCTATGCGCTGCGCAATAAATATGGCGAAGGCAGGCTGGGCATTACGGTAGGCGCAAAACTGGGCAGTGCAGTCCAGCGCAATCGGGTCAAACGTCTCATTCGGGAAATTTACCGCCTGCACAAGCATGAACTCCGCCCCAATATCGATCTGGTCGTTGTTGCGCGCCATCGGGCTGTGACGGCGCCGTATGCGCAGATGGAGCGCGCATTTTTGCGTTGTATCGGGCAATTGGGGCTGAATTTGACGAAAGAAGGAAACGTATTATGATGAAGCGCTTCATGCTTGCCTGTATTCGTTTTTATCGTTCTGCCATTTCGCCTTACACGAGACCATGTTGCCGGTATCAACCCACCTGCTCCGCCTATGCAATGGAGGCAATTGAAAAATACGGCGCACTTCGTGGGGGCTGGCTCGCAGTGAAACGACTGCTGCGTTGCCATCCGTTTTCGCATCACAGTCCATATGACCCGGTGCCCTGACGGAATGATGCATTTTTAAACCCACTTTACCCACTTTGGAGGATCAAATGGGAGATTTTTTTGGAATTATTCTGATTAGACCGCTTGGTCTGATCCTGATGGGGATCTTTTCGCTTGTCCAAAATTATGGCGTTGCACTGATCCTGTTTACCCTGCTTGTCAAGCTGATTCTTCTGCCGTTTATGTACAAGCAGAAAAAAAACATGAAAAAAATGAGTCTGGTACAGGCTGAATCCGCGGCCATCCAGAAGCGCTACGCCAAAAATAAGGAAAAGGCAAATGAAGAGATTGCCAAATTGTACGAGCGCGAAGGCGTCAGTCCGACGGGCAGCTGTTTGCTTTCCTTTATCACGCTGCCGATCATGATGGCGTTGTATTATGCAGTGCGTGAGCCGATGACCTACATGATGGGTCTTTCGGACAGCACCATTGAAAAAATTGCCAGTGCGCTTGGACAAACCTATGACAGCGCTTCGATCACTGCGCAGATTCAGTTGGCAAAGGATGTCAATGACAACTGGGACGCGGTTTCCCAGTTCGCCGCTGACGGTCTGTGCCGCATCGATTTTAATTTCTTTGGCATTGACCTGTCCGCCATCCCGCAGTTTGCACAGTTCGATGTACTGTGGCTCATCCCGATTTTATCCGGCGTGACCGCACTGCTCTCTTCTCTGGCGATGCAGAAGATGCAGAAGATCCAGAACCCGAACGCACAGCAGAATATGAATACCCAGATGAACTCGACCATGAACGCGATGCTCATTATGATGCCGCTCATGTCGATCTGGATTGCATTTACATTGCCGGCGTCCATGGGTGTATACTGGATCGTCAACAATATTTTCTCCCTTGTCCAGGAACTCGGGTTGACCTGGTACATCGTCACCTTTGACAAGGCGGTGGACGACGAGGAAACCAAGGAGCGCAAGCGCCGCGAGGCTGCGCATCAGGCAAAGCTTGCCGAGCAGGAGGAAGCAAGGAAAAACGGCGTACAGACCGAATATCTCGGTGCAAAGTCGGAAAATGTCTCCAGGAAAAAGCTGAAGGCGAGGGAAGCCGAACAGAAACGGCTGAAAGAGAAAGAAACTGCTGCCCGTGCCGCTCAGATCAAGGCGGAAAAAGAAGCCGCCCGCAGAGCCGGCCGACAGGTCGATAACGACGAATCATCATAAGGACGGGAGTAAGCGAAGTTTATGACAAAGTTTATTGAAAAACAGGCCGCTACCATTGAAGAGGCAATTGAGCAGGCGCTGAATGAACTGGGTATGGATCGAGACAGCGTCAGTGTAGAAGTGATGGAAAAGGGCAAAACCGGCTTTTTTGGCATCGGTGCAGTGCCGGCGCGTGTCCGTGTTTCCTATGAAGAAGCAACCCCCGCGAGTGAAGCAAAAGCGTTTGTCGATGGCTTGCTTTCCCGTATGGGCATCCATGGCGAAGCATTCCCGATCGAAGGCGAGGATGGACAGATCATTCTGGATATCCGGGGGGAAGATATGGGTGCGGTCATCGGCCGCCGCGGCGATACGCTCGATGCGATTCAATATTTGACTTCTCTGACCATCAATCGCGGCAAGGAAGAGCATATCCGCATTGCCATTGATACCGAAGGGTATCGCGCCAAGCGTGAAGAATCCCTTCAGCGCCTTGCCCGTAAAATGGCAGGCAAGGTATTGAAGTATCATAAAAACATGACATTGGAGCCGATGAACCCCTATGAGCGCCGCATTATCCATTCGACCTTGCAGGAATATAAGGGCGTGACGACCTATTCGACCGGTATAGAACCGAATCGCCGTGTCGTTGTCGCTCTGGAACGCGGCGCCAGACCGCAGCGCGGCGGTTATCGCAAACCGTCCCGCAACCGCGACAACAGACACCATACTGCGGAGTAAAAATATCCCCCGTAATTCCCCTGCTGGCAGGTGGGATTACATATCATGAATGGAAATGAGGTATGATATGAGCACGACCATTGCCGCAATCGCGACAGGGCCTGCTGCCGGACCGATTGGTATTATCCGCGTATCCGGACCTCAAACCCTTGCGATTGCAGATCGGATTTTTACCCCGCAGGGCGGCGGCGTATTGTCTGAACGTCCCAACCGCCTGCTCACCTATGGCGCATTGCACGCACGCGATGGAAAGATTATCGACCATTGCCTGTGTTGTGTCATGCATGCACCCCATTCGTATACCGGCGAGGACATGGCGGAGATTCAATGCCATGGCTCCCCTGCTATCCTGTCGGAGACGCTTGCCGCCTTGTTTGCCAACGGCGCACAGCAGGCAGCGCCCGGCGAGTTCACACAGCGCGCATTTTTGGCGGGAAAAATGGACCTGTCCGGCGCGGAAGCGGTTCATGACCTGGTCACGGCGGCGACCGCACAGGCAGCGGAAAATGCTGCGGCACAGATGAACGGCGCGGTTGGCTCGCGTATGCGTGAGATTCGGCAGTGTCTGGTCGATCTGGTTGCGGAATTTCTCGCTGTGGTTGATTATCCGGATGAGGAAATTGATTCGCATTTGTTTGACCATGCGTGTGAAATTTTGCACAATGCCACCCGTGCGCTCTATGATCTTGCAGAGACATATGAACGCGGGCGCATCCTGCGCGAAGGCATCCCCTGTGCCATTCTCGGCCGTCCCAATGCCGGCAAATCGTCATTGCTCAATGCTTTGGCAGGCTTTGACCGCGCCATTGTCACCAGCGTGCCGGGCACAACGCGCGATGTCATTGAGGAAACCATCCGCATCGGCGCTGTTGTGCTCCATTTGTTCGATACGGCAGGTCTGCGCGATACGCAGGACCCGGTGGAAAAAATTGGCATTGACCGCGCCATGAAACAGGCGCAGGCGTCTGCGCTCATTTTGGCGGTCTTTGATTCCAGCGATGATATTTCCGATGACGATTTGATGGTCATTGCCCGCACGCATGGCAAACGCACCATTGCTGTGCTCAACAAGAGCGATTTGCCGTCCGCATTGGATGTGGCTACCATCCGCCGCCATTTTGAACATGTCATTGCTGTCAGTGCGAAGACCGGTGAAGGTCTGCGGGATTTGTATGATCTGATCCCGCAGGTTGTGGGCATGGATGGCATGTCCTATGACGGCAGCATTATCACCAATGCCCGCCAGGCGGCTGCATTGGTACGCGCAGCCGAGCGATGTGAAGCGGCATTTGTGGCCGCGCAGCTCGGCATGACGCCTGATGCCGTTGTGATGGATGCCGAAGGCGCCATTGCTGCCCTGGGAGAAATCACCGGACAGGCGGTGCGTGACGACATTGTTGCGACAATCTTTGACAAATTTTGTGTGGGGAAATAACCGAACCTGTTGCCATTCCGGATGGAGTAATCTGTCCGGAATGGCGTTTTTTCCGAGCTTTTTGACATGTCCCGACGCAGTTCCCCTTTGCGTATGGTTATGGGTTTTACACATTTTACACAGAGTTATCAACAACAGATCTCCGGATATTGTTGTTCAAATTTGGGGAATTTGTCAAAAAATTAGGGAAAGTTTTTTGACAGTTTGACAGGAGTTATCCACAGATATATTTTATCTTGTGGATAACCCAAACACATTTGTGCAATCAGCGGAAATGTGAAATGATTTGGCATTCGCGTATACTGCGATCATATAAAACTATTTGTATAAATCGAACGAATATTAACAGAAAGGAGTGTATTTACATGCCATTTCAGGCAGGAAATTTTGACGTCGCCGTCATTGGCGCAGGGCATGCAGGCATTGAAGCAGCTCTCGCCTGCGCACGGCTGGGATTACAGACAGTCATTTTTTCAATCAATTTGGATGCAGTGGGCAATATGCCGTGCAATCCCGCCATTGGCGGCACAGCAAAGGGTCATCTGGTGCGTGAAATCGATGCGTTGGGCGGCGAAATGGCGCGTGCGGCAGATGCGGCATGTATTCAATACCGCCTGCTCAATCGAGGCAAAGGTCCGGCCGTACATTCTCTGCGTGCGCAGGCGGATCGCTCTGCATACCGCCAGTATATGAAGCATGTGCTGGAACAGCAGCCCAATCTGATGCTCAAACAGGCGGAAATTGTCGAAATTACACACGAAAACAATGCCGTCACCGGTGTCGTGACGAGTACGGGCGCACACTATGGCGCAAAGGCAGTGATCTGTGCAACGGGAACGTATTTGCAGGGACGCATCATCATTGGCGATATGTTTTATGACGGCGGTCCGGACGGGATGTTTGCCGCATTAAAACTCACCGATTCCCTGCGCGGGATGGGACTCAACCTCATGCGTTTTAAGACCGGTACGCCGCCGCGCGTCAACCGGCGCAGCATCGATTTCAGCGGCCTTGAGGTGCAGCAGGGCGAAGAAAATTGTATCCCCTTTTCTTTTGAGACCGAACATGCGCCGAAAAACCGCGCTGTATGCCATTTGACGTATACCAATGCACAGACGCATGCGGTCATCCGGAAAAATTTAGATCGTTCTCCCCTGTATTCCGGCAAAGTGGAAGGCATTGGTCCGCGCTATTGTCCCTCGATTGAAGATAAAGTGGTTCGTTTTGAAGATAAGCCGCGCCATCAGTTGTTCATTGAACCCATGGGATTGGATACGGAAGAAATGTATATTCAGGGCTTTTCTTCTTCCATGCCAGAGGATGTACAGCTCGAAATGATTCATACGATTCAGGGATTGGAACATGCCGAGGTGATGCGCCCGGCCTATGCCATCGAATACGATTGTATTGATCCGTTGGAATTAAAGCCGACGTTGGAAACCAAAAAAATTTCCGGATTGTATGGGGCGGGGCAGTTCAATGGCTCCTCCGGTTATGAGGAAGCCGGGGCACAGGGGCTGGTGGCAGGCATTAACGCTGCGCTCAAACTCAAAGGCGAACCGCCGATGATTCTCGACCGCGCGGATGGATACATCGGTACGCTGGTGGACGATTTGGTCACGCGTGGGACAAATGAACCGTATCGCATGATGACCTCCCGCAGTGAATACCGACTGATTTTGCGGCAGGACAATGCAGATGAACGGCTGGTTGGCATCGGTGCACGCGTTGGATTGAATCCTCCATCGCGTTTGGAAGCTGTGCGCGAGAAATATACGCGTGTACAGCGGGAAATTGACCGTGTGCATGCCGTCAATCTGTCGCCGTCTGACGACATGCAGGCATTTTTACAGGCGCATCACAGTACGCCGCTCAAGTCGGGCTGTAAACTCGCTGATCTCATCCGACGTCCGGAATTGGGGTATGATATGCTTGCGCCATTTGATCCGGAACGTCCCGCATTGCCGGACGTCATACGCGAACAGGTTGAAATTCGCATCAAATATGAGGGATATATCCGGCGGCAGCTGCACGACGTGGAGCAGTTCCGCAAATTGGAGAGCAGACCGCTCCCCCAGGATATCGATTACAATGAGATCACATCCCTTCGGCTGGAAGCCAGACAAAAGCTGCAAAAAATCCGTCCGCTCAATTTTGGACAGGCGTCGCGTATTTCAGGCGTCAGCCCGGCGGATATCACGGCGTTGATGATCATCACGGAGGCGATGGAAAAGGAGAAACGCAACCATGAATGAATTGCTCAAAACCGGCTTTGCTGAGATGGGACTTGCTGTCACAGAGGAGCAGCTCGCACAGCTCCAGGCATTCACTGCGCGCATGTTGGAGACCAATCGGGTGATGAATTTGACTGGCATTACACAGCCGGATGAAATTGCGACCAAACATTTGCTGGACTGCGCTTCCCTGCTCACAGTTGCAGATTTTTCTCAAAAATCTGTGGTTGACGTCGGCTGCGGCGCAGGATTTCCCGGTATGCCGCTGCACATTTTATGCCCTGACTGTGAATTGACGTTGCTTGATTCGCTGCGCAAGCGCATTGTGTTTTTACAGTCATGCATTGATGGCATGCAATTGACGCATATGGAAGCGGTTCATGCGCGGGCAGAAGAATTTGCTTCCCGGCGGCGTGAGACCTATGATTTTGCAGTTTCCCGTGCGGTTGCACAGTTGAATGTGTTGGCGGAGCTGTCCCTTCCCCTTGTCAAGCCGGGCGGTTTGTTTATCGCCATGAAAGGCAAGGACAGCGATGAAGAAATTGAAGCGGCAAAGCAGGCAATCGCCCGTTTGGGCGGAGAATGCACGCGCATCGTGGATTATACGATTCCACATACGGATATTACGCACCGGTTGGTGATGATTCGCAAGAAAAACCCGACGCCCAAACAATACCCGCGTCCTTTTCGGAAGATCTCTGCCAATCCGTTGTGATTCTGCTCCCCGTTCCTGTTTCACGTGAAACATGAACGGGGATTTGTCTAACATGGAAATAAATGGAAATCGATGTTTCACGTGAAACAGGACAAGATGTCACAAAATACACACAAATAAACCATATTGCGAGGTTGTTTCACGTGAAACATCGTGCTATAATAGAAAGGCGAAATACTGGGACAATTGCGTCCGTTTTGGCTTGTTTCGCAGTTATGTTATCCGGAAAGGAAAACCACGTATGGGAAAAATCATTGCGTTTGCAAATCAAAAGGGCGGCGTCGGCAAGACAACCACAGCCGTCAATCTTGCAGCTTCGCTCGCGGAACAGGGGAAAAAAGTTCTCGTGTGCGATTTCGATCCGCAGGGCAATGCCACGTCAGGATTTGGTATCGATCCGCGCTCTCTGAAAACCAGCGTGTATGAACTCACCGTGTGTGACGCACCTGTTGAAGATGGTATCATTCAGACCAAATGGGTGGATGTCATCGGCGCAAATGTCAATCTCGCCGGTGCGGAAATCGATTTGATTGAACTGGATCGCCGGGAATACCGGTTAAAGATGGTGCTCGACCAGATCCGTGATGATTACGATTATATTTTTATCGATTGCCCTCCGTCGCTCGGATTGTTGACACTCAATTCCTTGTGCGCCGCGGATTCATTTCTTGTACCGCTGCAATGTGAGTATTATGCACTCGAAGGTCTGACACAGCTCATGACCACAGTCCGCGCCGTGCAGCGTGGGCTCAATCAGGGTATCAAAATGGAAGGCGTTTTGCTGACCATGTTTGACGGTCGTACCAATTTGTCCATTCAGGTGGTCGAAGAGGTGAAGCGTCATTTTGGCAAAAAGGTATTCGCAACTGTCGTACCGCGCAATGTGCGCCTGTCAGAGGCGCCCAGCCATGGTGAGCCGATTACTGCGTATGATCGGTATTGCCGCGGTGCAGAGGCGTATATGGCGTTGGCACAGGAATTTTTGCGCAGAAATGAAGCGTGAGGAGGGAGTGGCGCATGTCAAATAAGAGTTTGGGACGCGGGCTTTCTGCCCTGTTCGGTGAAGAGAATCTCGATCCTACGATTCCACCCACGAGTGCGGAGCCGATGAAACCGAAAAATGGCTTTCGCAATATTCCATTGCGGCGCATTGAACCCAATCGCGCACAACCGCGCCGGGACTTCGATGAAACGTCCCTGCAGGAGCTGGAGAACAGTATACGCATCCATGGCGTGCTCGCACCCATTACCGTCCGGCAGGGCGACAATGGGTATTATCAGATCGTTGCAGGAGAACGCCGGTGGCGCGCTGCGAGACGCGCCGGATTGGATACCATCCCCGCAATGGTCATCGATGCCGATGAGCAGACCATGATGGAATTGGCTCTGATTGAAAATTTGCAGCGTGAAGATCTCAATCCGCTGGAGGAAGCGGAAGGATATCGTGCCCTGATCGATCAGTTCGGATTGAAACAGGATACGGTTGCAGAACGTGTCGGACGTTCCCGTTCCGCAGTTGCCAATAGCCTGCGCCTGTTGTCCCTGAGCGACGAGGTGCGCAGTCTGGTTATTGACGGCAAATTGTCCAGCGGACATGCAAGAGCCGTGCTCGCCGTACAGGATGAATCCAAGCGGCTTGCCGCGGCAAAAACGATGGCAGATACCGGTATGTCTGTACGTCAGGCGGAAGCCTATGTGAAGAAGTTAAACAAGCCTGTACAGAAGGACGAGCCTGTGCCCGTGCCAAAGGAGTTCCAGCCAGATTATTATGCGGAATTGCAGCGCAAACTGGAAGGAGCACTCGGACGCCGTGTTCATATCGAAAACAAAAAGAACAAAGGACGGATTGAGCTGGAATATTACGGCGATGACGATCTCGAACGGCTGGTCAGCGCATTGGCGGCTGTGATCCTTTGACGGAGGATTGCCATGAGTGAACAAAACAACAAACAGAATCCTGAATCAAAAAAAACGGAAGACGATGTAAAGATATATGAGGAAGCGGTGTCGATTGACCGCAGCAGACAGAAAAGCCGCAAAATATTTGTCTTTTATATTGTCGGTTTGTTCTGTGTGGCGTTGGCGCTCATCCTGCTCAGTTATGTCATGCAGGCGCATGCCAATCAGCAACTCGAAGATTTGGGCGCACAATTGACGGAACAGACGGACGCCGCTGCCGGGGCAAAGGCAAGAGCGGATCAGATGCAGGCAATCATTGATGCGATGCAGGAACAGGTGGACGAGTACCAGCAGCAGACAGACGAGCAAAATCGGACCATCGATGCACTCAATCAACTGTGGCAGTTGGAACGTGCCTGGCAGGAAGGCGACAATACGACAGCGCTTGATCTCATTGAACAGATGGATCAGGCGTATACACGTGAAGTCCTGACCGATGAGGCACAGGAACCGCTCACCGGCGAAGCGGCAAGGGAATACGCAGATATCTGTGAAGATCTGGGCGTATAGATGCCAGTCAATTCCATCGGGACGCATATGCGCCGCCGATTTGATAGAAAGGAACATGAACCGTGTTAGATGTAAAATTTATCCGTGAAAATGTCGAAAAATGTAAGACACGTCTTGCCTTGCGCGGCAAGAGCTACGACGAGGAAATCGACGCCGTTTTGGCGCTTGACCAGCAGCGCCGCGACATCATCGGCAAGGTCGAGACGATGAAAGCGGAGCAGAATAAAGTATCCAAATCCATCCCAAAGATGAAGAAGGCGGGCGAGGATGTCACCGCACTGTTGGCAGAAATGAAGGAATTGAGCCAGGGCGTCAAGGAACTGGATGCACAGCGCACACAGGTCGAAGAACAGTTGCATGACATGCTGCTGACCATCCCGAATGTACCCGCTGATCAGGTTCCAGAAGGTGCGGATGATACCTGCAATCCGGAAGTTCGCCGCTGGAGTGAACCGAGACAGTTTGACTTTGAACCAAAAGCACATTGGGATATCGGCAAAGCTCTGAGCATTCTCGATCCGGAAACTGCGGCAAAGGTCACTGGAAGCCGATTCCATTTTTATAAGGGCATGGGCGCACGTCTGGAACGTGCGGTCATCAATTATTTCCTCAATACCCACACCGACAATGGCTATACAGAGATCCTTCCGCCATTCATTGCCAATGCTGCTTCCATGACCGGTACAGGTCAGCTTCCAAAGTTTGCCGAGGATATGTATCACCTTGAAAATACCGATCAGTATCTCATCCCGACGGCGGAAGTACCCGTCACCAATATGTATCGTGACGATATCATCCCGGCCGATCAGCTGCCCATTCGATATGCAGCATATTCCGCATGCTTCCGCGGTGAGGCAGGTGCGGCGGGACGCGATGCGCGCGGTCTGATCCGTCAGCATCAGTTTAACAAGGTCGAGCTGGTCAACTTTACCGCACCGGAGGATTCGTGGAATCAGTTGGAAAACCTGACCAGAGAAGCGGAATGTGTGCTGCAAGGTCTGGGTCTGCCCTATCGTGTTGTCATGCTGTGTACGGGTGACGTCGGCTTCAGCTCGGCTTGTACGTATGATATTGAGGTTTGGATGCCGTCGTATGGTCGATATGTCGAGATTTCTTCCTGTTCCAACTTCCTCGACTATCAGGCGCGCCGCGCAAATATCCGCTGCCGCAATGAGAAGGGCAAGCCGCAGTATGCACATACGCTGAACGGTTCAGGCGTTGCAGTCGGGCGCACCGTTGCTGCAATTTTGGAAAATTATCAGAATGCAGACGGCTCGGTTACGATTCCGGAAGCGCTCCGCGGCTTTATGGGAACCGATGTGATTGGCAAGTAATATCATTCATACAAATGATAAGGCAGTATCCCATGGGATGCTGCCTTGTTTGTTTTATTGCATATTGTTGGCGGTAAGCTGGATATAATAAAAGACCAGCGGACTGACGTTGCCGGTGACGGGAAGACCAAATAGCTGTTGAAAGGCAATGACGGCGTCGCGTGTCATTTCACCGTAGTAGCCGGTCTGCGGAACCGGGGTAATTTGCGGATATTGTTCTGCAATGCGGTTGAGCCAGCCTTGCAGACGGGAGACGTCTTCCGAACGGGAACCGAGAACCAGTGTTTCCGTCGGCGGAAGGACGACGGTCGTTCCATTGGAAGGCTGTGTGCGTTCAATGCCTTCATAGGCGGTCAACAGCGCATTCCAGGTGTTTGTACCCACAATGCCATCCGGCGTCAATCCGGCAAACGTTTGGAAGGCAATGACAGCTTCTCGGGTTTGCGGTCCAAAGATACCGTCCACGGGGACAACCGGGATCTGGTCGTTATACGTGCCCACGGCGGAAAGGAAGAACTGGAGCAGGCGGATGGAGTCGCCGCGCATGCCTTCGCTGAGTACATTGGGCAGCTCACGCGAGATGTCCTGTAAGGTGATTCCTTCGGCATTCAGTTCTGCCAGCCGCAATACGGCATTGTATACGGATGTGATTTCATACCAGGTGGCAGGTCCAACTATGCCATCTGGCGTCAAGCCAAAAATACGCTGGAATTCCCTGACGGCATTTTCCGTGCTCAGGTCAAATACGCCGTTGACGGGATAGATTTTCGGAATGGCAGGGTAATTGTTTGAGATGCGGTTGAGGCGTTGCTGTATGATTTCTACGGATACCTCAACATCACCCAATTGCAATGGATGACCGGGATAGGATTGTATCAGCGGACGGATGGGCGCCGTACGGATATCCAGATTATCCCCATAGTAATTCGTCAGGATCTCATATGGCGTCAATCCCTGTTCTGCCAGGTCAACCGTACCCCATTGACTGAGACCTTCACATTGGACGCGCCTGCCGTCACAGTAAGCGGCAAACAGCGGCTGGATAAAACCTGGACGCGCCAGATACTGGTCAAAGATATCATTGACGATCGCGGCAATGTTGTCAAAGATATCACGGTTGTTGACAAATGCCTGGTCATAGGCAGTGGAACTGGTGATATCAAAATCATAGCCGCGTGAACGATACCATTCCGTATAAATGCGATTGAGTGCAAACGAGATTTCCGCATAGATGTTGGCGCGCAGGGCATTTTCCGGCCAGGTGGGATACAGTTCGCTGGAAGCGACATTCTGAATGTATTGCAAAAAAGGAAGGGTAACGTTGGGCGCGGGATCATCCGGCGCTCCCAGGTGTACGGTGATGGTTTCCGGGATATAGGGGAAATCCGGCATGTCATCTCACCCCCGATCCCGTGGGTCCTACTTCCGCGCTGTTGATGATGATTTTCTGGCGCTGTTCCTCGACGGAACGCGGCGGCGTCATGGTCACGGGCAGTTTGGTGGTAATGCCGGAAAACATTGCGACATCGAGCACGCTGACCGGGCGGTAATCCGGATGATCGATATCAATGCGATAAGCGGAAAATGGTGGCACTTCATAGGGGGACGAATTTTCCAGGGATGGCGCTTCCAGCTCAATGGGCGGTGTAGAACCACTCATATCTGTGCGTTCCGTGATACACGGCTGCAATACGCCGTTTGCATCGGGGCAATAGACTGTGACGGTTGCGCCGACCACGGGGATCGCGCCGCGCGCGGCGCGTGTCTGTACAATCAGGGTACCGGTTGGCATAAAGAAATCCGCTCCTTTCCTGTTCCCACAGGGGGGAACAGGATATTGTATGCAGATAACAAAAAAATGAGAATAAAAAAGCATCGTCCAAACAGACGGTGCGCAATTTGTCAAAGATACAGCTCCTCCTGCCATGTTTGTTCCACATGACAGAAGGCGCTGTTTTGATTTGTGCCGATGACAAGCGGAGATTTATTCCGACGCAGTTTCCCGCGTGAGCAGGTACATCTGTGTATCATTGCTTATCATGAATAAATAATCTTCATAGGACGCAATGACATAGCTGGTTTCATTGCTGCCGCTTTTGACTGTGATATATGTACCGGAATCACCCTGTTGGATGGTGTACGCAGATGTTTCGTTGAAGGCGCTGAGCGTACCGTCAGCAGTAAATTCCAGGGTGGATTGTTCGTCGTAGACATCCATCCATTTGCCCTGAATGGTTTTGGCATCGACTGCCTGACGACCGTCCCGCAGGTAGTACAGTTCTTTGTGATCGTTTTCCGAATAGGCAATCATGACATCCTGCATAACGGCACATGTTATGGCTTCCTCGCCGTTCTCATCTGTGCAGGTGACATATTCCACGTGGTCAAACAGTTGCGCAAGACTGAAGTTGGTATTTTCTGCGACATAGGTATAGGTTCCCGTGCGGTTTTTCTTTGTGTGATCGACATACGTGCCGTCTTCATTGAAATCAATTGTTGACCCACCGGGAGAATGCCAGCTTCCGGTAACCGGCGTATCGGGATGAACGGATTCGGGTGCATCGGCATTTGGTGCAACAGACATGCAGCCGCACGACATGCTCATCATCATGACGCATGCTGTTAGAACAAAGATACGTTGTTTTTTCATGTGATCTCCTTTTTTTGTTGTATGAGAGGTTCAGGATAGCGGCGCGGCAGCAGGATTCAGGAGCGCTGATGCACACCGCTTTTTTTATATTATAGCGAACGCGTGCGAGCGGTTCAATGATTTTCGCACAGGAGCATGCAAAAAAAGATGGGTGCATCGAATCCGATGCACCCGGTGGGAGAAGGATATCAGTATTGCATTTCTGTTATCAGGCGTTTCATTGCAGCGGTGACAATGGAATGGTCATCCAGATGGTCCGGCTCACCGGAAACACAAACCGAGCCGATTACACCGGTACCCTTGAGAAGGATCGGCATACCGCCGCCGCCCGGCGCAAAATCATCCGCATTGAGCTTACGGCTTTCCAATGTTTCGCCATTCTCTTCCAGCCAGCAGCCGAAACGCAGAGAACCCATGTGCATCAATTCTACAGCATTGCGTTTGCGTTCCAACCAGAGTTCACTGTCCGGGAGTGCGCCATCCTGGAAATAACGATAGACGACAAGACCATTGATGACGATTTCTGTTGCAATCGGCGCGGGATAATTTGCAGATTCTTCGTTAATGAGTTCACCCAAACGAAAGGCATCCGCACGGGAAAATGAAGAAAAGGTGAGTTCCTGTTCCAATGCGAGCAGGGATTCATTGGTGATAGACATCATTGATACCGCCTTTCAATACATATGGTATAAAAATATAATAATAATACAAAACAAACGATTCAGAAATATGTAACATCCTGTACTGCAATCGTATCATGTGCGCACGGGAATTGTAAAGGATGAATTTGTGCGCAATTTGAGCAGAAAATCAAAATGGATTGCATATGAAATGAATAGAACAAAAGAAAAATGTGGGAAATTTGTCGAAATTTATTGTTTTTTATGATAAAGTTGGATATAATAGACAGCGATTGAAGATGAAAAATACAGGTCGTTAAGTAAAAAAGCCATTCATATACTCATATAATATAAGAACTTGACAGAGAGGAGTTTGTACAGTCATGAGTCGGGGGATTGGACCGGACAAGGATGAAAAGCGTCAGCAAGCGCAGAACAATTTAAATGAGTTACAGCGCGTGTTGGAAAAGATGGAATATGATAAGCAGGAACAATCGGAGGACAAGCCGGAAGTGACGCCAGAAGAAGGCGCAGTGGAGGAAGAAAGCATAGTCGAAGCACAAACGACGCCGGAAGACAAAAGTATGTCGGAAGATGAAACGATGCCGGAAGACGAAAGTATATCGAAAGATGATGTTGTGCCGGAATCGGAGGGCTCTCAGCCTGTAGCGGAAGACTCGCACGGGCAGCATGAAGAACAGCCCGACCATCCTGCTGAAACGGATGCACCGGAACAGAAATCCGATAAGGATTCGGAAGACAAGCCAGCGCGCGACGTACAAGCCGATATGGAACAGCTGCAACGGGAAGCCATTCTCGACGCACAGGTGAAGCGCCTTCATTTGGAGCAGGCTGCCAGTGAGGCACATGCTGACGCGCAGAAGTCTGCGGCAAAGAAGGCCGCCGTGAAGCAACCCGCTTCCGGGAAAAAGACCCATGCTGTAAAAAATACCAGGAAAAGTAAAGCACGTGCGGCACGCCGCCGCAAAAAGCGCCTGATCCGCCTCGGGACAATGGCTGTCATGCTGCTGGTCGCCGTTGTGCTTGTCGTTTCGGCAGTCAGAGCGATCACAGGCAGAGGGAATTCCCCGACGGAAGGCTCCGGCATTTCTGCTGGAACATCGGAGAAAAAAGATGACCGCCCCGCAAGTCAGCAGGAGTCTGAACAGTATCTGAAGATCAAGGACGACGCCTCTCTTCCGTCTTATGCGCTCGAATATCCCGGGCTATATGCCGACGCGGTAGATGAACCAAATCAGAAGAGTGAAGAAAAAGTTTGTTACCTGACATTTGATGACGGTCCGTCTTCGACCAATACGCCAGATATTCTCGATGTGCTCAAGGAAAAGGATGTCAAGGCAACGTTCTTTGTTGTCACCGGTAAAATTGATGGAAATGAAGATATCCTCAAGCGCATTGTTGACGAAGGTCATACCCTGTGCATCCATGCGAATGAACACGAATATGGTCAGTTGTATTCTTCCGTGGAGGGATATCTGGAGGACTTTGTTGCCGCCTATGACAAAATTTATGAGATCACGGGATATCGCGTACAGGGCTTCCGTTTTCCGGGCGGCAGCAACAATGCCGTCATGGAACGTCATGATACCTATGACACGATTGTAACTGAAATGACCCGCCGTGGTTTTGAATATTACGATTGGAATGCCTATGACCACGATGCCGAAAACCGTAGTTACAGCGCTCAGCAATTGGCAGATTTTGCCGTCAATGAGGTTTGTGCAAGTTCACGCGATGACGCTATTTTGCTCATGCATGACACGTACGGCAAGGAAAAGACAGTAGAAGCACTTCCGTTGATTATCGAACGGTTGCAAGAAGAGGGCATTGACCTGCTTCCGATTACCAATTCAACCCGTCCCGTTCATTTTGAGGTGAGCGAACAAACCCCGCCGGAAATGCCGGAGACAGACAGTGATTCCGACAGCACAGAGGATTCGGAGGATACCAATACATCTGAGAACTGAGTTTGCAGCAGCCTGCCGCATGAGGTGTCATGCGGCAGGCATTTTCTTTTGTCCACAGACGGGGAAGAAATATACCTGTACAAACTGTGTATAACTGATAGTATTACTTTTTGTATAGCTCTATAATAATTTTACGAAAGGTGATACTATGATTTTCTGCAAAAGACGGAACTGTCCGGCGGGACAGGTGACAGAATTTTACATGCAGATCAGCGGTTTGAAATGGAAGGTCAAAAATTTTACAGAAGGCGATATCTATGTTTCCCTTGGCGCATATGATGCGTGCGACAACCTGCGCATTGCGCCGGGAGCCTGTGATGTATTGATTGACCGCGATCCGCGCACAGGTACGCGCCGTACTTCGCGGAAAATACAAGTTTATGCTGTATCGGAGGGCGAAGTAGAAGTCGTATACGTGTAATATTTTTTCTGAGAGCGCAGTACGGCGCAATGTTTCCGCCGAATTGGATATTTTCAATTGTATGCGTCTGGGGTATAATAAGGGCATAACGAAAACCCTGAGGTGCTGACTATCATGAAAGATGGATTTATCAAAGTCGCGGCGGCCACACCGGAAATTCATGTGGCAGACTGCGCATTCAATGCGGACAACATCCTCGCGCTGTGCCGTGAGGCAAATGAAAACGGCGTACAAGCCGTGGGCTTTCCAGAACTGTGCCTGACCGGTTATACCTGTTCTGACCTGTTTTTACACAATATCCTGCTCAATGGTGCAAAAGAACAACTGTTGCGCATCGCCCGTGAGACGGCAGGAATGGACCTGTTGATTGTCGTTGGATTGCCGGTCAGTGTGCGCGGCACATTGTACAACTGTGCGGCATTCCTGCACAAAGGCGTCATTCTCGGTATGATCCCGAAGCGCAACATCCCCAATTATACAGAGTTTTATGAAATGCGCCATTTCACCGAGGCGACGGATGAAACCGAAGAGGGCATGGAATGGGATGGACAGGAATTTTGGATTGATCCCAAACAGGTGTTCCGTTGTACAGATATGCCGGAATTTGCGGTTTCCGCGGAGATTTGTGAAGATCTTTGGGTACCCAATCCGCCATCCAATGCGTTGGCACAGGCGGGCGCAACCATCGTGTTCAATCTGTCCGCATCGGATGAAATCATCGGCAAGGCAGCGTATCGCCGCGATCTGGTGCGCATGCAGTCGGGACGCGGTCTGTGCGGTTACATTTACTGCGATGCAGGTCAGGGGGAATCATCCACGGACCTGGTATTTGCCGGACACAATGTCATTGCGGAAAATGGCACGCTGCTTGCGCAGTCGCCGCGATTCAAAACCGGTCTGACGATCTCGGAAATCGACGTCAGACGCCTGGATTACGAACGCCGCAGACAAAATACGTTCCGCACGTCAGATGTGTATGCGTCAAACATATGGTTTGACATGGCGCTGCGCGAGACGGCGTTGACGCGCCCCATTGCCCAGACGCCATTCGTGCCGTCAGACAAGGGTGATCTCGCTTCACGCTGTGAAGAGATTTTGACGCTTCAGGCGACCGGTTTGGCGACCCGTGTGCGCCATGCACATGCAAAGACGGCAGTCGTCGGCTTGTCCGGCGGATTGGATTCTGCATTGGCATTGGTTGTCACAGTACATGCGTTTGACATGCTCGGACGCGATCGAAAGGATATCATTGCCGTCACGATGCCATGTTTTGGCACAACCAGTCGCACAAAAAACAATGCGTTGACGTTGGCGGCGGCATATGGCACAACCTGTAAGACAATTGAAATTGGTGCGTCCGTTACACAGCATTTTCTTGATATTGGGCACGATATGGATGATCACAGTGTGACATTTGAAAATGGTCAGGCACGTGAGCGCACGCAGGTACTGATGGATTTGGCCAACAAAACCGGCGGCATGGTGATCGGTACGGGCGATTTGTCTGAATTGGCGCTCGGCTGGGCGACGTATAATGGCGATCACATGTCGATGTACGGTGTCAACAGTTCGATCCCAAAGACCTTGGTTCGTTATTTGACTGCATATGAGGCCCAGCGCGCAGGTGGCGAGATCGGGCATGTCTTGCGCGATGTGCTGGCGACACCGGTTTCTCCGGAATTATTGCCGCCCAAAGACGGTAAAATCTCGCAGAAAACGGAAGAACTCGTCGGACCATATGAACTGCATGATTTTTTCCTGTATTATTTGCTGCGCTTTGGCATGGAACCAAAAAAGATTTTCCGCATGGCACAACGGGCGTTTAGGGGTGTATACGACGATGCAACCATCAAAAAATGGTTGACGACGTTTGTACGCCGTTTCTTTATCCAGCAGTTCAAGCGCTCTTGTCTGCCGGATGGTCCAAAGGTCGGCACCGTTACGTTGTCACCGCGCGGTGATTGGCGTATGCCATCCGATGCGGTCAGCGCGCTGTGGATGGAGCAGTGTGAAACACTGTAAACAGAAAAATATCGAAAGGGCGGCGGGATATGTCACTGACACATTCTGCCGCTCTTTTTGCATTTTGAACACTGTTTGTATATTTTGCACGAAGGATTTGTTAAAAAAATCACAAGTTGTAAATAAGTATGAAAAAAGATGGGTAAATTGTTGGTAATTTGATTCTTTTATACAAAATAAATGGGTGAAATTCTTGACAAACCATTGCGAATGGATATAATATTTATCGTATACATGTGTGTGTGTATATGTATTAACCCACATTCCATGCAATGCAACGTATCGTTTGACGCAAAGCCAGATCGTCAGATTGTACAGATGTATGCATCTTTATTGGAATTCATTTTTTTGGGAGGTTTACTGGTATGGATTTTAGGCTTACAAGAGAGCAGGCAATGGTTCAGAAGATGTGCCGCGAATTCGCGGTCAACGAAATTGAGCCGCTTGCAGCAGAAATCGATGCAGAAGAGCGTTATCCTCATGAGACCGTTGAGAAGCTGCGCAGATATGGTCTGATGGGCATTCAGTTCCCGAAGGAATTGGGCGGCTCCGGCGGCGATACCATCTGCTATTCCATCGCAATCGAAGAAGCATCCCGCTTCTGCGGCACCACTGGTTGTATCCTTTCTTCTCATGCGACTTTGTGCGCTTGGCCGATCTTCAAGTATGGCACACCGGAGCAGAAGGAAAAGTGGCTGCGCCCGCTCATCAGCAGCACCAAGACCGGTGCGTTTGGTCTGACAGAGCCGAATGCAGGTACGGATGCAGCAGGTCAGCAGACGGTTGCTGAAAAGCAGGAAGACGGTTCGTACATCGTCAATGGCTCCAAGGTATTCATCACCGGCGGCGGCGTTGCAAGCACCTATGTTATTTTTGCCATGACGGATAAGAGCAAGGGCACCCGCGGCATTTCTGCATTTATCGTTGATAAGGACGATCCGGGCTTCTCCATCGGCAAGATCGAGCATAAGATGGGTATCCGTGGTTCTCAGACCGCAGAACTGGTATTTGAAGACTTGCATCTGCCGGCAGACCGTCTGCTGGGCAAGGAAGGTCAGGGCTTTAAGATCGCTATGACCACCCTCGACGGCGGTCGTATCGGCATCGCTTCCCAGGCTCTCGGCATTGCACAGGGCGCACTGGATCAGGCTGTTCAGTACATGAAAGAACGTGTCCAGTTCGGCAAGACGCTTTCCAAGTTCCAGGGTCTGCAGTGGATGATCGCTGACATGGAGACTCAGGTTGAGGCTGCACGTCTGCTGGTTCGCCGCGCTGCATTCAACAAGGACAATGGTCTGCCGTATAACAAGGAAGCTGCTATGGCGAAGCTGTTCGCTTCCGAGACCGCTATGGACGTTACCACCAAGGCGTTGCAGATCTTCGGCGGTTACGGTTACATCCGTGAGTATCCGCTGGAGCGCATGATGCGTGATGCCAAGATCACCGAGATCTATGAGGGTACTTCCCAGGTACAGCGCATGGTAATCGCAGGTAACGTACTCGGCAAGTAAGAATAGGGAGGAATACAGTATCATGAAAGTTATCGTATGCGTAAAGCAGGTTCCGGATACCTCTGGTAAGGTTGCTGTCAAGCCGGACGGCACATTGGACCGCGCTTCT